>CBIFVU010000172.1:0-8794 GCA_966185905.1 uncultured Lysobacter sp. | reverse complement strand
GTGTTCGAGGACAAGGCGGTGCTGGACGACTACCAGCGCGCGCGCACCGAGCAGTTCGATGTGGAAAAGGAGTTGCAGCAACTCGGCCAGGACCTGGCCGGCCTGCACCTGAGGCTGGAATCGGCCAAGGCCGACGTGCGCTCGTTCGAGGAGTACAACGCCCTGCGCAACCAGCGCCAGCGGCTGGAGAGCGAGATCGCGCCCAAGGTGGAACTGGCCGAGCAGCGCAACGCCATCGAAGGCGCCAAGCCGCGCCTGACCGGCCTGCGCCGCGCGCTGCGCGAACGCGAGCGCATGCTCGATGAAATGCAGCGCCAGGACGCGCTCGCCTCCGGTGGCCGCGACAGCCTCGCCGAAGCCATGCGCGACGCGCGCCGCCAGGTCGCCGCCAGCGAGCAAGCCTTCACCCAAGCCCGCGACGCGGCGCGCGATGCCGAGATCCTGGTCAAGCGCCGCGACGAGCTGGCCAAGCTGCAAGCCCAGCGCGGCTCGCTGGACGTGGACGCGCTCAGCGCCGCGGTCGAAGCCGGACGCCGGCGCCAGGCCGAACTCAAGCTGGAGGCCGAGCGCGACCGCAAGCGCGCCGGCGAGATCGCCGCCCAGGTGTCCGCGCTCAGCGGCGGCGGCCGCATCGTCGAGCCGTTCGAGCGCGAGTTCCGCGGCGCGCTGGAGCAGGCGCGCATCGATCACCGGGTGCTGACCGAACTGGTCGAGATCGCCGACCCGCAGTGGGCGGTAGCGGTGGAAGCGGTGCTGGCGCCGTACCGGCACCTGATCGTGCTGGAGAATCCCAAGGACGCGCGCGAGGCCTGGAAACTCGGCGAAAGCCGCCAGTATCGCCATTTCATCGTCGCCGACCGCGCGCCGGTGCCCAAGCCCAGCGCCGGCTCGCTGCTGGAAGTGGTGCGCTTCTCCGCCGATCCGCCGGCCTGGCTGCCGCGCCAGCTCGACCGCATCCGCCGGGTGACCGACATCGAGCACGGCTCGCGCCTGCCGGCCTCGCAGGACTGGATCACCCAGAAGGGCTATCTGCGCGAAAGCCGCGGCGGCCGCCACATCGGCGGCAACCAGCAGCACTTCGGCACCGGCGCGCGCCAGTCGCAACTGGCCGAACTGCGCGCCGAGCAGGTCGCCATCGCCCAGCGCGCGCAGGCGCGCGAGGCCGAACTGCAGGAACTCAACCAGCGCGTGGACGCCGACCAATCGCGCCTGCTCGGCCTGGACGCGACCCAGGAACTGGTCACCCGCGCGGCCGAATTCGCCGATGCCCAGGCGCGCCTGCCGGGCCTGGCCGAAGCCGCCGGCGAAGCAGCCGCAGCCCTGGCCCAGGCGCGCGCGCAGATCGAAGCCGCCGGCGACCAGGACAAGGCCGAGGGCATCGCTGCGGCCAAGCGCCAGGGCCAGATCGACGCGCTGGCGCGCGAGTTGCGCGAACGCGCCCAGCAGATCCAGGGCGAACGCCATGGCCTGGGCCAGCGCATCGTCGACTACCGCCGCAAGCGCGCGCTGATGCCCGAATCCTGGCGCACCGCGGCGGCGTTGCAGGCTGCGCGCGAGGAGTATGAAAGCGCCTCGGCGGTACGGCGCGAGATCGAACGCATCGACGACCGCCTGGAGCGCGGCGGCTTCGTCACCGACGAGGCCTGCGTGCCGCTGCGCGACAAGATCGGCGCCGACCACGACGAACTGGCCAATTCGATCCTGCGCCGCGAGGCGCACCTGGAGCGGGCCAAGCGCCTGACCGAGGAAGCGCGCGGGGCCTACATCAACGTGCTGCGCGCGACCGTGCGCCGCTACAAGAAGAACCTGGTGGCGCTGGGCGAGCTGGCCGGCATCGGCGTGGACGCGGACATGCCCGAACTGGCCAACAACGACGTGGCCCTGGCCCAGGCCGGGTTGTCGGTGCGCTTCGACTTCGACCGCAAGGGCTGGATCGGCCTGGACGATGGCGAAGCCTCCGGCGGCCAGCAGGTGATGAAGTCGCTGCTGCTGCTGGTGGCCCTGCTGCGCGACGAAGACCAGCCCGGCGGCTTCGTCTTCATCGACGAGCCTTTCGCCCACCTGGACGTGTTCAACATCGAGAAGGTCGGGCGCTTCCTGCGCGCCACCGATGCGCAGTACATCCTGACCACGCCGATCACCCACAACCTCAATGTGTTCGATCCCTCCGACCTGGTGCTGACCACCAGCAAGCGGCGCGGCGGCAATGCCTGGGCCGAACCGGTGGCGGTGCTCAAGCGGCAGATCGAGAAAGCGGCATAAGGCGCATGGTCTCCCTGTAGGAGCGGCGCAAGCCGCGACCGCGACAACCCAACCATGACGAAGGTTGCGGCGTAGTCGCCTTGTCGCGGTCGCGGCTTGCGCCGCTCCTACAGAAGGCGGGCGATGCCGCGTCGGTTGTTGGCAATGGAACGATAAATCCCACCGTGCGAGCGCCGGTGCCGCTTGACTCGCGCGGCATCGGCCCTACTCTATGTGCACGCAACACCCCCTCTCTCCAGGCCGCCCCATCATGCAGCGCTTCCCGCTCCTGATATCGCTGAACCTCCCGCGCGCGAGCGCGGGCCGGGTGCGCCTGCCTCCTGCGATCTTCGCCCCGCGGTCGGACTGACCGGCGAGGCAGCGAAGCCGCAAGCAGAAAGCACCCGCCCGGGTGCTTTTTTTATGTCCGCGCTGCGGCATCCCGCAGCCTGGGCCCATCGATCCCTCCCTGCCCGCGGCCCGCGCCGCGGCCGACGCCGCCGGCCCACCGGCTGCGCCGCCACCGCATTCCGATCGCCGAAGGAGAACGTGTCGTGAATACCGCGGCCGACACCCAAGCCTAGCCGCGCGCCCCGTCGCCAACGGGGGCGCGCGGCCTACCTCCGGTTGGCACTGAAAGCGAGCCTCACCATGAACGTTCCCCTTGCGACCCGCTGGCGCAATCTCGGCATCATCGCCCACGTCGATGCGGGCAAGACCACGCTTACCGAACGCCTGTTGTGGAAGGCCGGCGCGATCCACCGCACCGGCGAAGTCCACGACGGCGCGGCCACGACCGATTTCGACCCGATCGAACAGCGCCGCGGCATCACCATCGGCGCGGCCGCAGTGCAGGCGCGCTGGACGCCGCAGGACGGCGCCGAGCATCGCCTGACCGTCATCGATACCCCCGGACACATCGACTTCGCCATCGAGGTCGAACGCTCGCTGCGCGTGCTCGACGGCGCGGTCGCGGTGTTCAGCGCGGTCGATGGCGTGCAGCCGCAGTCGGAGACCGTGTGGCGCCAGGCGCGCCGGCACGGCGTGCCGTTGATCGCCTTCGTCAACAAGATGGACCGCACCGGCGCCTCGCTGGAGCGCACCTTGGCGCAGATGCGCGACAAGCTCGATGCGGTGGCTTGGCCGCTGGGCGAGACCGTGGGCGCGGAAGGCGCACTGCAAGGCTGGGTGGACTATGTCGGCCGCCAGGTGCTGCACTGGGATGCGCAGGACCGCCTGTCGCGGCGGCCCTGGGACGCGGCCGAGGCGGCCGGCTATGAGCCGCGCCGCGCAGCCCTGGTCGAAGCGGTGGCCGATCACGACGATGCCTTGGCCGAGGCCTATCTGGACGGCCGCGCCATCGATCCGGCGGCGCTGAAATCGGCGCTGCGCCGGGCCACCCTGGCCGGTGCGGGCACGCCGGTGCTGGCCGGTTCGGCGTTCAAGAACAAGGGCGTGGAGCCCTTGCTCGATGCCATCGTCGACTACCTGCCTTCGCCGCTGGACCGCGCGCCGGTGCGCGCCGACAGCGCTCGCGGCCAAACCCATCTGCCGCCGGACCCGGCCGGGCCCTTGGCCGGGCTGGTGTTCAAGCTGGCGCACCAGGAACACGGCACGCTCAGTTTCGTGCGCCTGTACTCGGGCACGCTGCGGGTCGGCGACACGGTGTGGGCCTCGCGGCGCGAGAAGGCGCTTCGGGTGGGCCGGCTGCAGGTGGTCCAGGCTGATCGCGGGCAGGACGTGGAGGCGGCGCAGGCCGGCGAAATCGTCGCGATCGCGGGTTGGAAGGATGCGGTCAGCGGCGAGACTCTCGGCGAGCCCGGGCTCGGCCTGGTCCTGGACAGCATCCAGGCCCAGCCGGCGGTGCTGGCCTGGCGCCTGACCGCGGCCAAGGCCAGCGACCTGATCCGTCTCGGCCAGGGTTTGGCGAGCCTGGCCCAGCAAGATCCTTCCTTCCGCGTCGGCACCGATGCCGACACCGGGGAGACCTTGGTCTGGGGCATGGGCGAGCTGCATCTGGAAGTGATGGTCGACCGCTTGCGCGAGCTATGGAACGTGGAGGTGCGCACCGGCGCGCCGCGGGTGGCCTACCAGGAAACGCCGGTGCGGGCGGTGCGCGGGGTGGAAGGACGCTTGGTCAAGCAGACCGGCGGCAGCGGCCAGTTCGCGCGCGTGCTCATCGATGTGGAGCCGCGCGAGGACGGGCAGTTCGTCTTCCTCGACCGCAGCGTCGGCGGCGCGGTGCCGCGGGCGTTCGTCGCCGCCACCGAGAAGGGGCTGCGCGCAGCCTTGGCCGAGGGCCCGCAAGGCCATCCGGTGGTCGGCCTGACCGTGACCTTGGTCGATGGCCAGACCCATGCCAAGGACTCCTCGGAACTGGCCTTCCAACGGGCCGCGGCCGAGGCTTTGCGCGCGGCCCTGGCGCAAGCCGGAACGAGCTTGCTCGAACCGGTGATGGCCTTGGTGGTGGACACGCCGGCGGCGAACGTCGGCGACGTGGTCGGCGATCTGCAGCGGCGTTCGGGCCGGGTGTCCTCGATCCAGGACAAGGGCGGCCGCAGCGACATCGCCGCACGCGCGCCGCTGGCGCAGTTGTCCGGCTACACCACCGCGCTGCGCTCGCTGACCCAGGGACGGGCCTCAGCGTCGATGGTGTTCGACGGCTACGAAGTGGCGCGCGGCGCCGCGCAAGCGGCGTAAGCGGCCGGGCAAGGAAGGTGGAGGGGCCGGTTCGCCGGCCCCTCTTTTGCCGCGATTCCCGGCGTTGGATCGCCGGTTGCGCGCGTGGACAGGCCCTGGGACGCCCTGGTTTGCGGCGGCAGGCTTTATAGGCCGATCCCCCGGCCGACCGCTCCGCGGGAGCGCCGCCGGCGATCACGCTCGCCCTCGTTGCCGCCCATCGCGGCGATGCTCGTCCTCGCTGCCAGCGCTCGCTCTGCTCCCGTCTTCACCAGCCGGCCAGCACCAGCTTGCCGATGGTCGCGCCCGATTCGAGTCGGCGGTGCGCCTCGCGCAGGTTCGCCGCATCGATCCGGCCCAGAGTCTGGACGTGGGTGCCCTTGAGTTCTCCGGCGTCGATCAGTTCGGCGACCCGATCCAGCAAGCGGCCTTGCTCGATCATGTCGGCGCTGCGGAAGCGCGGGCGGGCGAACATCATTTCCCAGTGGATGCCGATGCACTTGGCCTTGTACGGATCGCCGATCCTGAGCGCGCCGCTGGGCTCCACGATCAGGCCGAGGTGGCCCTGCGGCGCCAGCAGTTCGCCCAGGGCGTCCCAGTAGCGGTCGGTGTCGGCCAGGTTGATCGCCGCGTCCACCTGCTCCAGGCCCAGCGCCTGCAATTGCGGGGCCAGCGGTTGGCGATGGTCGATCACCTCGTCGGCGCCCATCGCCCGGCACCAGGCCACGCTCTGCTCGCGCGAGGCCGTGGCCACCACCCGGAAGCCGGCGCGCTTGGCCAATTGGATCGCGATCGAGCCCACCCCGCCGGCGCCGGCGATGATCAGCAAGCTCTTGCCGCGGCCGCCGCTTTCGCTGTCGAAGGGCATGCGCTGGAACAGCAGCTCCCAGGCGGTGATCGCGGTCAGCGGCAGGGCCGCGGCCTGCGCCGCATCCAGGCTGCGCGGCGCGCGGCCGACGATGCGCTCGTCCACCAGATGCAGCTCGCTGTTGCTGCCGGCACGGGTGATGTCGCCGGCGTAGTAGACCTTGTCGCCGACCTGGAAGCGCGAGACGTCGGCGCCGACCGCCTCGACCGTGCCGGCGGCATCGTAGCCGAGCACGCGCGGCTGCGCTTCCACCTGCGGCTTGGGCGCGCGCACCTTGGTGTCGACCGGATTGACCGAGACCGCTTCCACCCGCACCAGCAGGTCGTGGCCGCTGGCAGTGGGCGCGGGCAGTTCGACATCGACCAGGGCCTGGGGATCGTCGATGGGCAGGTAGCGGGTGAGGGCGACGGCTTTCATGGCGTACTCCGGTGGGGCGGTGGGGGCGGCAACGGCGGCGCCGATGCCGGGATTGTGCGCCGGCCGCGACCGCGGCGGCGCGAAGGGGTTGGTTGCCTCAGCCGGCGCCGAACAGCAGCGCTTCGTCCAGAGACTCGGCCATGGCGCGGTAGCCGGCGTCGCCCGGATGCAGGCGATCGCCGGAGTCGTAGTCCGCGCGCATCCGCGCCGGCTGCGCCGGATCGCGCAGCAGCGCATCGAAGTCGGCCACCGCGTCGAACTCGCCGCTGTGGCGGATCCAGACGTTGACCTGCTGGCGCACGCGGTCCTTGTCGGCGCTGGCGTAACCGTGGATGGGCGAGCCCGGCAAGGCGCCCTGGAACGGCGGCAGGGTGGCGCCGACGATGCGCACCCCGGCCAGGCGCGCGCGCGCGATCAGTTGCCGATAGCCCTGGATCAGGCGCTGCGGCGTCATCGCCGCGCGGGTCGGCTCGAAACTGCTGCCGGGCCAGCCGATATCGTTGCTGCCCATCAGCAGCACCACGCTGTCCGGGCGCTGGCTGAGCACATCGCGGTCGAAGCGCGCCAACGCGCTCTGGCCCATGCCGTCGTGCAGCACCTGAGCGCCGGAAATGCCGGCGTTGAGCACTGCCACGCCGCGCCCGGCCAGACGCTCGGCGAGCGCATCGGGCCAGCGGCGATTGCGGTCGGGGCTGGAGGCGGCGCCGTCGGTGATCGAATCGCCGAAGGCCACCACGGTGCGGGTGGGCTGGGTGGTCTCGACGTGGACGGCGGCCAGCAGCGGCCGCGAACTCAGCGCCTGCGCACCATCCAGGGCAGGGGCGGCGCTGCGGTCGCCGTCGGCCAGATAGGCCGTTTGCAGCCCGTCCCAGTGGAAGCTGCGCAGCGCGGTGTCGCGCGGCAGGTACAGGCTGACGGCCAGGGTGTCCAGCGCGGCGGCGTCGAGTTCGACCGGATCGCTGAGCACTGGCGCGCCGGGCGGCAGCACCACCTCGGCGCGGCCGTCGAAGCTCAGCGCGCGATCGCTGGCCGGGTCGATGCGCGAAGCGCCGACGCTGCGGGCGATGCGCGCCGCGCCGATGTGCACCGGCTCGCGGCCGTAGGCATTGGACAGGGCGATGCGCACGCGCCGCCCGCCGACGCTCAGGCGCACGACCTGGCGCAGGGTCTGCGCATGCAGCCGGTCGGGAGCGTTGTTGGGCAGGACGAAACCGGGGCCCCAGGTGGGCTGGGGACTGGCGCTCCAACTGCCGACCCAGTGCGCCCGCGCTGGCACGGATGCGCCCGCGCTGGCGGGCGGGAGGGCTGTGGTCGGGGCGGCGGTGGCCTGGGCCGTGTTGGCCGAGGCGTGGGTGGGCGCGGGCCGGGCGGGCGCGGCCTGGAGCGCGTTGGCGTGCAAAGCCGCGACCAGGCCGAAGGCCAGGGCGAGGCGGGTCAGGGCAGCGGGCAGGGGCGTGTGCATGGCGGTCGGCAAAGGCGTCGGGGATTCGACCCGGTCACACTGGGCTCTTCCGGAATGGCGCGGTAGGCGGCAGGATTGCATGGGGTTCATTCCACTGCGGAATGAAGCCGAAGCCAGGACACCCGCCTCATGGATACCCTCCGCGGCCTGCGCAGCTTCGTGCGCGCCATCGAACTGGGCAGCCTGTCGGCGGTGGCGCGCGAGTTGCGCACCACCCAGCCGACGGTGAGCAAGCAGATGGCCGCGCTGGAGCGCGAGCTGGGCGTGCGCCTGCTCCAGCGCAGCACCACCCACCTGGCGCCGACCGAACAGGGGCGGCGCTTCTACGAGCGCGCGCGGCGGCTGCTGGAGGACTACGGCGAAGCGGTGGACGATGCGCGCGGACTCAGCCAGACCCCAGCCGGCCTGCTGCGGATCAGCGCCCCGGTCAGCCTGGGAGTGCTGCACCTCAACCGCTTGGTCCAGCAGTTCCTGGACCGGCATCCGCAGGTGGAGATCGAACTGATCGTCAACGACCGCTACGTGGACCTGGTCGAGGAAGGCATGGACCTGGCATTGCGGCTGGGCGCGGAACTGCCGCCGAACGTGGTGGCGCGTCCGCTGGCGGACTCGCCGCGCGGGTTGGTGGCCTCGGTCGATTACCTGCGCCGGCATCGGCCGATCCGCCGGCCCGAGGACGTGGCCGGGCACGCCTACCTGCGTTTCGCCTGGGCCAGCGAGCAGATCGAGTTGTGGGGCCCGCAGGGGCGCAGCGTGCGCTTGCAGGCCGATGGCCGCTATCGGATCAACAACTCGCTCGGCATCCGCGAGAGCTTCGCGATCGGCGCCGGGCTGGGGCTGGCGCCGGCCTGGCTGGTGCAGGACTTGATCGATGCCGGCCGGCTGGCGTGGGTGCTGCCGCAGTGGCGGGCCTCGCCGCACCGGGCGCATGTGCTGTATCCGGCGCGGCGCTACTTGCCGGCGCGCACTCGCGCCTTCGTCGAGTTCTTGATCGAACGCTTGCCGGGCTTGCCCGGTTTCCAGGCGGTGCCGGCCGGAGCCTGAGCGCGCGCGGCGGCAGTGGCCGAGGTGGGCGCCGGCGCGCGCGCCGGCGCAGCGGGGCAGGCGTGCAGGCGTGGCGAGGAGGC
>CBIFVU010000171.1:0-8822 GCA_966185905.1 uncultured Lysobacter sp. | reverse complement strand
ACCACATCCCGGCGGAGACACTTGCCACGGGGACGCACTTGAACGCTCTCAACGACCGCAACGAAGCCGCCCGCTCCGGACCCCGCGTCCCGCTGCGCGACCACGTCGCGACCTCGATCCGGCGTTACCTGGGCGACCTCAACGGCAGCGGCACCGAGAACCTCTACGAAATCGCCCTGCGCGAGCTGGAAATCCCGCTGTTCGCCGAAGTGCTGCAGCACTGCGACGGCAACCAGAGCCGCGCGGCGGCGATGCTCGGCATCCATCGCGCCACCTTGCGCAAGAAGCTGCGCGAATACGGCCTGGAATAAAGCGCCGGGCGGGCCGCCCAGGGACAACGCCGGCCCAGGCCCCATCCATCCGGGTATCGACCAGGCCGAAAACGAATCGAGCCAGAGGCGCGTCCCGTCAGGCACGCACCCGTCGGGCGCCGCACCCGCCAGCGGCCAAGACGGGCGTGGCGCGAAACCGCGGAGCGAACCCGCTCTCTCGCATCGCCAGCCCGCATCGCCGGCCCGGAACGAACGCGCCCGGCCAGCGCCGATGCGATGCTGCGCGCGCAACGGCCAGCCAGCGCGCAGCGGCCGTATCCGCCGCCCCGGGGCGCGGACGCCGGCCGGCACCGCGCGCCTCACACCCACCAATAGCGGATCAGGTGGAAGAACACCGGCGCGGCGAAGCAGACCGAATCCAGGCGGTCGAGGACGCCGCCGTGGCCTTCGATCATGTGGCCCCAGTCCTTGATGCCGCGGTCGCGCTTGATCGCCGACATCACCAGGCCGCCGTAGAAGCCCATCAGGTTGATCACCAGCGCCAGCGCCGCCGCCTGCCAGGGCGTGAACGGCGTGATCCACCACAGCGCCGCACCCAGCGCGGTGGCCGAGGCCACACCGCCGACGAAGCCTTCCACGGTCTTGGACGGCGACAGCCGCGGCGCGATCAGGCGCTTGCCGCACAGCTTGCCCCAGACGTACTGCAACACGTCCGAGGACTGCACCACGATCACCAGGAACGCCACCAACAGCAGATTGCGGCCTTCGTAGCCGGGGATCTTGAGGTTGATCAGCGCCGGCACATGGGAGATGCAGAACACGCAGATCATCAACCCCCATTGCACCTTGGCCGTGCGCTCCAGGTAGTTGGTGGTGTCCTCGCCGACGGTGGACAGGATCGGCAGCAACAGGAAGGCGTAGACCGGGATCAGCAGGGTATACAGCCCGTACCAGTCGGTGTAGACCAGCCAGTACTGCAACGGCAAGGCCAGGTAGAACGCGGCCAGCAGCGCGTAGTAGTCGCTGCGCCGGGTCGGGGTGAGCGTGATGAATTCGCGCAGCGCGAACAGCGAGACCAGCGCGAACAGCGCGATCATGCCGACCCGGCCGACAGCGAAGGCGATGCCCACCACCGCGGCCATCACCCACCAGGCGCGGATGCGCGCGACCAGGTTGACGATCACCGGGCTGGGCCGGCCGCGGCTCTTCCAGCGCAGCCACTCCGACACCGCCGTGGCCAGCAGCAGCACCCCGGCCACGCCCATGAACAGCAACACCGAATGCGGCTGCCCGCGCAGGAATTCCATCGCCTGGTTCACTCGCCCTCTCCCCGGACGGCGGTTCCGGCCCCGGACAGGGCCAACAATGCGTTGCGGGCGCGTTCGAGGAACGCCTGCTTGTCCTCCTCCGCGCGCAGCCGCAGCGCCGGCCCGAAGGTGGCCGTGCACAACAGCGGCAAGGGCAACACCTTGCCCTTGGGCATGACCCGGGCGAGGTTATCGATCCACACCGGCACGAATTCCAGCTCCGCGCGCGCTCGGGCCAGGTGATAAAGGCCGCTCTTGAACGGCAACAGCGGCTCCTCGCCCTGGTTGCGGGTGCCTTCGGGGAACAGGATCAGCGAGCTGCCGCCGTCCACCGCTTCGCACAGGGTCTGCACCGGGTCGCGGTCGCGCTTGGCCGGGTCGCGCTCGATCAGCACGCCGTTGAACACTTCGCGGATCAAATAGCGGCGCAGCGCGTCGCGCTGCCAGTAGTCGGCACCGGCCACCGGCCGCACCTGGCGCCGCAACGCCGGCGGCAGCGCCGACCAGATCAGCACGAAGTCGCCATGGCTGACATGGTTGCCGTAGTACACGCGGTGTTCGGCCGCGGGCGAGCACTGCCACAGCGCGCGCGCGCCGGTGAGCGCGCGGATCGCGCCGCTGAAACCCTTGGCCAGCAGGCCGGAGATCATCGCGCCTCCAGTTCTCGCACGATCGCGCGCAGCCGCAGGACGATGGTCCAGGCCGCGCCGGCGACCACCGTCGCCAGCAGCGCGGCCAGCGTCCAGGCGGCCCACGCTGTCTGCCCGGCCGCCAGCGCCGCCGCGGCGACCAGGGCCGCGGCGATGGCGGCGTACAGGCGCGGACCCCGCGCCATCGGCCCCTCTCCGTGTTCGCGCAGGCCGCAGGCCAGGCCGAGCACGCGCACATACGCCGTGCCCAGCGCCAGCGCCAGTGCGGCCCAGCCCAAGTCCGCCGCCCACGGCTGCCATGGCGCCAGGCCATAGCCGGCGCCGAGGAACACCAGCGCGTCGGCGAGCCGGTCGGGCGCGTCGCTGTAGACCTCGCCGGCCTTGCCGACCATGCCGCCGCGGCGCGCCAGCACGCCATCCAGGCGATTGCAGACCATGCGCCCGGCCAGGCACAGCGCCGCCAACAGCAGCAGCGCCGCGCCGTAGCGCGGCGGTTCGCGCAGGGCGAAGAACAATGCAGCGCCGGCCAGCGCCGACAGGCCGACCGCGAACAGCGACAGGCCGTTCGGAGTGGCGCCGCGCGCGCGCAACCACGCTGCCAGCGCCAGCCTGCGTTGCTGGCGCGCGGCGCGGGACGCCGGGATTCGGGGATCGCTCATCGTCGCACTCCGTTCAACCGCCGCCGCAACCGCCGCAGCCGCCGCCACCGCAACTGCCGCCGCCATCGCCGCTGCTGCAATTGCCGCTGCTGCTGGAACCATCGCCGCCGCTGGAACCGGGCGGCGGCGTGCGCAGGATGTGATAGTCGGCGCAGCCGCTGCCGTACAGGCCGACCGTGCCCGACAGCGCGACGTGGAAGGCCAGTTCGCTCCGCTGCACCTGCCCGGTGGCGTCGTGCAGCGCCCACTCGCCGGCGCGGGTGCGGCGCTGTCCGCGCAGCAACCGCGCCAGCGCGACCAGTACGGTGAGCGAGACCAGCACCACCAGGAACCCGACCGGCCGCTCGCGGCTGAGGCCGACGCAGATCTTGACCGCGCCCAACGCCGCCAGCGCCAGCAGCGGGGCGCTGCCGAGCCAGCGCACGCGCAGTTCGGCGGCGCGGCTGAGCCACCAGCCTTTGCGCAGCAACTGCGCTGCGATGGGCTCGTAGGCGCGCACCAGCGCCGCGAAAGTGCGCGACAGGCTCTGCTCGCGCTGGGCCAGTTCGGCGGCGGCGAGCACCGGCGCCGGCAACTGCGCAGACTGCGCGCGCAGGCGCGCGGCGTCGATGCGCAGCCAGACCCGGTCGGGGCGCCTGGCTGCCTGCAACGGCGTGCCGTTGTAGTCCAGCCCGAGCAGATCGCGGTGCATCAAATCCACCAGAGCGGTATCGGCGGCGCGCTCGGCGCCGCCGGCCAGATACCCCAGCTCGACCGCATTCTCGACTTCGGCCGAGTTGCGCCGGTTCGGCCCGCGCAACGCGCGCTTGATCGCGGTGCCGGCCAAATAGGCCCAGGGCAGCGCCGCGGCGTACAGGACGAGGAATCCGCCGCCGCGGAAATCCAGCGGGTTTGGCGTGCCCTGCGCCTGTGCGCAGGCCAGGTACGCCATGACCAGCACGACGCTGGCGATGGACAAGGCCAGATGGCCGCCGCGCGGCGCGGACCGCCAGGGCGACAGCAGCCGCTGGCCCGCGTCGTCCTGCGGCGGACGCGGGCGCGAGGCCGGCTGCGGCGGCGGCCACAGCAGCGGCGCGGGTCCATCGAAGAAGCGTTCGTAGCTGGCGACCGTCTGCCGATACTGCTCCTGGTGCCGCGCGTCCTCGGCCTGGCCGCCCAGCGAAGGGCTGTGGTGCAGGTCCTGGCGCAGCACTTGCGGGCAGAAACGGGTCCAGTAGTCGCGGGTATCGGTGAGGTGGGCGTGCCAGACCTTGTCGATGCGCACGCTCGGAGTGACCGGGTGGCCCGCGGCCACCGCCAGGAAACAAAACCGCCGGTATTCCTCCAGCGCCGCCAGCGCGCCGGCGCGGTCGCAGCCCAGGGCGTGGCCGATGCGGTCGAGGAAGGCCTCGGCCTGGTCGCCGCCGAAGCGGTACTCGCGCAGGCGCTGCCACAGCTCGCGCTGTTCCACGGTCCAGTCGGCGTCGCGCCGCGCTTGCTCCTGCTCGTTCATGGCCAAGTCCGTCGGGCGTTCCGCATCCAGGCGTAGAAACTACGCGTTCCCCAGCGCGGCCAGCAGCGCCGCGCTTTGCAGGATCGCCAAACCGGCCTGTTTGCGCAACAGACCGCGCGCGCCCCGCCAGCGCGCAGGCCAAGCGCGGGCCTGCGCATCGGGCTTGCGCAGGCCGAGCGTGGCCAGCGCAGCGTCGAGGCGGGCGGCGCCGGCATCGGCGTCGGCCTCGGCGCGCTCGGCCAGCGCCCGCAACAGGCGCGCGTCGAAGTCCACGCGCACGGCGTAATAGAGCTGCGCCAGTCCGGCCGCGGCCGCCGACCACAGCGCCGGGCGCCAGCCGCCCAGACCGGCGGCCTGGGCCAGACCCAGCAGCGCCACTGCGGTCAGCACCAGCGAGGCCGCGCACAAGGTCCTGCCCTGCGCCAGCAAGGCCGCCATGGCGCGCAGCTCGAAACCGCCGAACGCTTCGGTCGCGGCGGGCGAGCCAACGCTCGGGCGGCTGGCTTGGCTCATGCGTTCTGCATCCCCAGCCCGGACCCGGCCGCAGCCGGCGCCGGCGCTGCGTTCAGCGCCTGCAGCGCGCGCAGATGCGGCGCGCGCAGCACGACGGCCGGGCGCGCACGGCGCAGGATCGCCACGGCAGCCTCCACGTCGGCGGCCCGGCCGCTATGCAGCAACCAGGCGGCGACCGCAGCGGCGCTGCGCGAATAGCCCAGCGCGCAGCACACCCATACCCGGCCGTGTCCCTGGCGGGCGGCGATGTCGGCCGCGGCGGCCTGCAACTGCGCCGGAGTCGGCGCGACCAGGTCCAGCATCGGCCGCACCGCATCGCCGGCGCGCGCGTCGGCCAGCGACAGTTCGGCCGATACATCCACCACCGCCGCGAACTCGCTGCGCTCGCCGCGGCCGGGCACGCGCCCCAGCCATACTCCGTCGGCCACTTCGACCGGGGCTGGCGCGCGCCGCGTCCACAGCCGCGAGTTGATCCAGGCGCCCAGCAGGTACGGCGCGTACAGCCAGCGCGCGGCCACGCTCAGGCGGCCATCGGCGCGCTTCTGGAAGCCCAGCGGGCCCAGCAGCGCATAGTCCAGCGCCACCAGCGCCAGCGACAGCGCCGGCCACCACAGCCACAGCGCCCAACCGCCCAGCATCGCCGCCAGCGTCGCGCACACCCCGGCCCCGAGCGCGTACAGCCCGGCCAGCAGCCACCGCCGCGGCGCTCGCGCCCAGGCCGCCTCGCGCCATGGCGCAGCGATGCGCTCCGGCCACAGCCACACGCACAGCCAGCCGGCCAGCAGGCCGGTGGGAATATCGATGAAATGGTGCTGGAACGTGGTCAGCACCGACACGCCGATCAAGGCGAACCAAGCGTGCAACAGCCAGCGCCACAGCCCGCGCAGATGCTGGGCGAAGCGCACCCACAACACGATCAGCAGCACGATGTGCAGCGAAGGCGCCTGGTTGTAGGGCTTGTCGAAGCCCAGCAACACGTCGAACAGCCAGCCGAACACGCCGTCGGTATCGGGCCGGACGAAGCTGAAGCGCAACGGGAACAGCAGGAAGCAGGCGACCGCGACCGCTTGCGCGGTCAGCAGGCGCAGGCCCTGGGTGTCCAGCTCGCGGCGGTCGCGGCAGACGAACAGGGAAATGCCGTAGAACAGGTCGATCGACCAGTACGGCACGATCGTCCAGGGCCAGAACGGAATCGCCCGCTCCCAGCCGAAGGCCAGGCTGGGCACGTCCGCGCGCGCGGCCGCGACCGAGTTGGCATAGCCATAGCTGATGAAGAACAGCGGCCCCAGCAACAACAGCCACAGCGTCGCCCGCAGCCAGGGGCGGCGCTCGGCCGGCGCGGTCATGCCGCGACCCGTTGCGCCAGCGACACGGTGAAGATGCCCCAGCGGTCGATGCGCTGGTCGATCTTGACGAAGCCGGCGGCGCGCACCAGGTCGTCCATCTCCTGCTGGCTGCGCCGGCGCATCACCCAGGCCTCGCCGCCGCGGTGGCTGGTCAGCGCGCGGGCGATGAACTCCAGTTGCGGGTGCCAGGGCTGGCCGGTGTAGACCAGGAAGCCGCCCGGCGGCACCGCCGCGGCCAGGCCTTGCAGCGAACGCCGCACCAGGTCGTTGTCGGGGAACAGCTCGTACAGGCCGGACACCACCGCCAGGGTGGGCCGCGGGTCCAGCGTCGCCAGCGCATTGCGGTCGAAGGCGTCGCCCTGGTCGAAGCGGGCCACCGCGCCGGCGCCGAGTTCGGCGATCAGGGCGCGGCCCTTGTCCACGTTGAGTTCGCTGTAGTCGCGCAGGCGGATCGAATCGGCGTGCGCCTCGCCCGAGGCCAGCGCTTCGAGCGCATAACGGCCGTGGCCGGCGGCGATATCGACCGCGTGCACCGGCAGCCCGGCCGCGCGCAGCCGCCCCATCGCCACCCGCAGCAGTTCGTGCAGGTGGATGCGGCGCACGCGGATGCCGCGCCAGCCGATCGCGTCGAGGTAGTTGCGGTCGATCATGCGGCCCAGCGGCCCGCTGCCGCGGGCCTGGTCGCGATAGACGTAGTCCAGGCTGCTGCCCGAATCGAAGCCGGTGTCGATGCCCAGCTTGATGCCTTCCGACAAGGTGCCGCCGAAGCGCAGCCCGGCGCGGACGACGCGCCAGCGCAGGTCGGCCAGCGACCAGCGTTCCGGCGGCCAGGACAGCTTTTCCGACTCCTCGAAGCTGGGGCCGTGACGATGCGCCTGGCTCAGGTCGGCGCGCTGCAAGGGCGCGGCGAAGCGGGCCTGGACGAAGGCGCGGATGCGGTTGACCGCGGCCGCGCGGCCCTTCTCGCCGAGAGTGTCGTGGTAGAAGTCCGGCAGCAGGTGGCGCTCCTTGACCGGCGCGCCCAGGCGCTCGTAGAAGCGATCCTGCGGGCCGCGGTGGACCACGAAGTCGGCGCCGGAAACCAGCAACTGGGTCGGCACGGTGATGGCCTGGGCGTCGGCGACGATGCGGT
The DNA here is from genome assembly GCA_966185905.1 of uncultured Lysobacter sp. Classification (GTDB taxonomy): domain Bacteria; phylum Pseudomonadota; class Gammaproteobacteria; order Xanthomonadales; family Xanthomonadaceae; genus Lysobacter. Next base: position 1,451 of record CBIFVU010000171.1, on the reverse strand, counting down.
CGGCCGCCTCGTACAGGCCCAGCAGCACCCGCACCGAGATCGGCCGGGCGATCAGCGGATCGGTGCGGTAGCTCTCCACCCGTTCCGGGTCGTGGGTCAGCCACTGCGGCTTGACGTAGCTGTTGACGAAGAAGTTGCCGCGCAGCTTCTGCATCAGCGCCAGCCCGGGCCGCGCCAGCGGCACGTACAGCTTGACCTTGAACGCCGGCGAGGCCAGCACCAGCGCGCGCAGGCGCGGGGCGTAGTCGTGCACCCAGGTCGCGGCCACCACCGCGCCTACGCTCTGGGCGATCACGGCGATGTCTTCCACCGCCACGCCATGGGCCTGGCCGATGTGGGCGATGAAGCGGTCCAGGTCGCGCACCAGCGCCTCGAAGCCGGGCGCGTCGCCGCGCTCGCCGGGCGAACGGCCGTTGCCGCGCGCGTCCCAGGCGAAGAAATCGCAGTCCTCCAGGCCCAGCTCGGCGACCAAGTGCTGGACCCGGCCGGAGTGCTCGTGGCCGCGGTGCAGCAACACCACCGCGCGGCGCGCGGCGCCGGTCTCGGCAGCCGGAGCGGAGGCGGCCGGCCAGTGCCGGTAGAACAGCTCGACTCCGTCGAAGCTGGCGAAATGATGTTCCTGCACGTCTCTCACGACGGTTCTCCGTTCCGGCCTGCGACCGCTTCCTGCGCGGCATCATGCCTCAAACCGGCGCGCACGCGGCGCACCACGGTCCAGGCGCACAGCGCCGCGGCCAGCCCCAGGGCCAGATCGACCGCGCCCGCGCCCACCCAGCCCAGCGCCAGCAACGCCCCCAGCAGGCCGATCACGAAGGCACGGTCGCTCTTGCCCATGGGCCCGTCGTAGCGGCGCGGCGCGCCGATCATCGGGCCGAGCACGCCGGCGTATTCGGTCAGCGTGGCCAGCAGCACGAAGGCCAGCAGCGGTGCGGGATGCACGCCCGGCACCGCCAGCAGCGCCAGGTACAGGGCGCTGTCGGAGACCACGTCGCACAACTCGTTGAGGTAGGCGCCCAGCCGCGACTGTTGCCCGAACTCGCGCGCCAGCATGCCGTCGATGGCGTTCATCGCCATGCGCAGGAGCATCCACAGCGGCAGCAGCGCGAACAGCCACGGCCGCGCCGGCGCGCCCCAGTACACCAGCGCCGCTACCGCCAGCGACACCACCGCCGCGGCCGTAGTCACCTGGTTGGCGGTCGCGCCGAGGCCGTGCAAGCCCCGCACCAGGGGCCGCAGCACATCCTGGAAGCGGCCTTTGAGCGCGTAGATCGAAGTCATCGGAGATCCATGGAGGCGCGGCGGCCGGTGCCGCACCAGCTTAGCGGTCCGCAGCGGCGACGCCAGTCCCGACCGGGCGAGGATCCATGGCCCGCGCAAATAGCCGCCCTCGACCGCGACCGCCGGGCGGCGCCGCCCACCGCCCCCGGCCGGCCGCAGCCCAGCGCACCCAC
>CBIFVU010000170.1:0-8886 GCA_966185905.1 uncultured Lysobacter sp. | reverse complement strand
ATGTTGCGGGGGGCGGCGGGAACGACTGGTGTGGGCTCCACAGGCGCTTGCACAGCAGGCGAAAGATCCGCGGCTGCCTTCATCGTTGCAATGAAATCTTGGGTGTCCGCGCGCGCCTTACCTTAGTGGTGACGGTTCCGAACTCCACCGCCCCGATCCGCACATTGGTTGCCGTCCACTCTTTGGCAGAGCCATCAACCAGTGCGCGTTGCGCACTATCGATCAATTTCTTGATATCGGTATCCGACATGGCACACCCCGTCCTTAGGTGATCGAACACCTTCGAGAGTGCCACACCCCAGAGCTCTGCGGAGAGCCCTGCGTCATCTCTCCGCAACCCACCCAGTGAGCGAACCAAGAAGCGTGACCGGACTTGTGAACGCACGTCATCAGGCACGCGAAAACGTACGTACAGACCGCTGTCCCGGGTTAGGAAATAGGCTTGGGCATGAAAACGATACCTCAAACGATACCTCGGTGAGGGGATCGCTTCAGGTTCGTTGTTTGGAAAACCCCTTTCGGATCAACGCGTTGCGCGCGACAGAGGTGACGTGGAGCGGGTGATGGGAATCGAACCCACGCTAGCAGCTTGGGAAGCTGCAGTTCTACCATTGAACTACACCCGCGTTCGGCCTCCAGTCTAATGCGGCCGCGGCGCGCGAGGCAACTTGCCGGCCAGGCAAGGGGCGGCGCGGCGGCGGCTTGCTAGCGCCGGGCGAGACGGAACGAGGTTCCATGGGCGGGGCGGGTGGCGCGGCGCCCGCCGCTGCGCCGTCCGCCTGACCGTTTGTACCGCGGATGCCGCCGATGCCGCCACCACCGCTGCCACCGCTACCGACACCGCCAACGCTGCCGACACCGCCGGCGCCAACGGTCCGCACTGGGCCCGTCCCGGCGTTCTTGGACGCGCCGGGCTTTCACCCGAAATAGCTGGCAGGACTATCCGCGGCTCGCGGCCGGCGGGGCTGCCTGTCCGGTCGTTGCGCGCCGACGAACGGCGTGCGCGGCCGCGGTCGCCGCAGGCACCCTGTGTCTCGCGCGGCCGGGAGAACGGCGGGCGGTGGCCTGGGCGAAGCGATGGTTGCGCGGCAGGCGTGTCCCGGCGGGGTGTGCCGGTCTGCGCGGCGGGCGCCTCCACCTCGGCCGATCCAGGGCGGCGCCCGCGGCTCTTGGGCCAGTCCCTGGCCGCTTCGCGGTCCCCTTGCGACGAGGCGGTGGTGCATGAACTGGCGGTACGAGGACATCCAGATCTTCCTGAAGGTGGTCGAGTCCGGATCGCTGACTGCGGCCTCGGCCCGGCTGAAGATCACCAAGTCCACGCTCAGCAAGCGCATCGGCGACCTGGAGACGGCGTTGTCCACGCAGTTGTTCAGTCGTTCGATGCGCAGCCTGCAGGTGACCGAGGCGGGCAAGGAGTTCTACCGGCGCATGGCGCCACTGGTCGGGCAGGTGCAGGAGACCGCCGACGCGATGGTCAGCGACCAGGCCGGGCCTTTGCGCGGGCGCTTGCGCATCTGCGCGCCGATGACCTTCGGCATGCTCTACCTGGGGCCGATGCTGGCCGGGTTCACCCGCCGCCATCCGCAGTTGGAATTGGTGCTGGACTACGATGATCGGGTGATGGACCTGGCCGCGCGCGGCTACGATGTGGGCCTGCGCATCGGCTACCTGCACGATTCCAGCCTGCGGGCGCGGCCGTTGTGCGAGTGCGAGCGGTTGGTGTGTTGCAGCCCCTCGTATGCCCGCGACAATCCGATGCCGGCCACGGTGGCCGAGTTGGCGCGGCACCAGAGCATCGTCTATGCGCCGGCGCACGCCAAGCGCGCGCTCAAGTTCGGGTCCGAGCAGGCCGCTGCGGCGGCGGCGCAGGTCACGCCGCCGGCCCGGATCTTCGTCAACAACGGCATCGCCATGCGCGATCTGGCCATCGCTGGGTTGGGCATCATCACCGCGCCGGAGTTCCTGGTCGCGCGGCCGCTGGACAGCGGCGAGTTGATCCGCATTGCGCTGGATGCCGGGCTGCGGCCGTACACGGTCGCGGTGATCTATCCCAACACCTCCTATGTGCCGGCCAAGGTCCGCGCCTTCGTCGATCACCTCGTGGAGGCGTTCGCTGTGGGGCCGCCGTGGCGGCTGGACCCGCGCTGAGGCCCGGGGCCGGCGTTCAGGGCGCGGCCGCGGCGGCGGCGCAGTCGCGGCCGCACTGTTGCAGGATCTGCACCAGGGTACGGATCTTGCGCGAGCTGGTGCGGTCCTGCGGCACCAGGGCGTAGACAGGGGTGGGCGCGCCGGCGAGGCGGTGCGGCAGCACGCGCGTCAGCCGGCCCTGCCGCATCAGGCTGCGGCACAGCGAGTAGGGCAGTACGCCGATGCCCTGGCCGGCTTCGATCATGTCCAGCAGTGGGCGCCAGTGGTTGGCGGTCATGGCGGTGCGGATTTCCAGCTCGCCCGCGTCGGTGTCGCCGTTGCGGGCGGGAGCGCGCGCTTCGTCGGCGCCGGCCGTGGCGTCGGGCTGCAAGGCCAGGCGCTCGCCGGCGAGCATGCCCTTCATGCCGAGGAAGGGGTGGCCGTCGAAGTCGGACTCGCGCTCCAGTCCGCCGTGGCGGGCGGCGTAGTCCGGCGTGCAGGCCAGCACGTGGCGCAGGGTGCACAGCTCGAAGGCGACCACGCGTTCGTTGCCCACCGGGCCGAGGCGGATCAGCAGGTCCACGCCTTCGGTGGCCGGTTCAATCATGCCGTCGTCGAACTGGAGTTCGATCTGCAGCTCCGGGAAGGACTCGCGGATGCGCACCAGCGCTGTGGGCAGCAGCACTTCGCCGAAGCCCACCGGTGCTGCGATGCGCAGGTGGCCGGACAGATTGGTGTCCAGCGCGCGCAGGCTGCCCAGGCCGTGGTCCACCAGGTTGAGGGTGTCCAGGCTGAGTTGGTGGAACAGCCGGCCCGACTCGGTGCAGCTCAGCGAGCGCCCGTTGCGGTTGAGCAGGCGCAGGCCCAGGTGCGCTTCCAGCTTGGCGATGCGCTCGCTCACGGCCGGCTGGCCCATGTCCAGGTCGCGCGCGGCCTTGGAGAAGGTGCCGCGTTCGACGATGCGGACGAAGGCGCGCATGGCCGCCAGCAGGTTCAGGCTGGTGTCGTCGCTGCCCGCGCCCGGGGCCGCTCGTGGTCGCCGCATGCCGGGTCAGTCCGCGCCGTGGGGCGGACCCGGGCGTTCGGCCCGGGCGGTGGCGCCGGCCGGGGCCGGGCGCTGGGTCTTGGCGGGGATTGCGGACGTGGGACGTTCCTGCATGCGCGCTCTTGGGCTGGCGTTGGAGCGAGCGAGGTTACGGCCAAGCCGGCGGCGGCGGGCGCCGGTTTCGCGAACTCGATGTTCGGCCAGCGAGAACGTAACAACTGAAACCAACGGCCGTGCGCTCGCGCGAGGCGGCGCGGGCCCGGGCCGCCCGGCCCGCCACGGCGGAGCAGGCGGCCGTGGCGAGCGCGTGGCGGTGTCCGTTCAGTCTTGCGGCGAGGCCAGCGCCAGCACGCCGTTGCGCGATTCCAGCACGCCCTGGGCCAGCAACTGGGCGCAGCGGTCCTCGATCAACGCGCGCAGTTGCGCGCTGGTGCTGCGGTAGCCGAAGCGGCGGGCGACGGCTTGCACGGCTTCGTCCGGGGTCGCGCCGAGGTTGTCGCGCACCAGTTCGACGATGGCCGCGCCGATTTCGCTGGGCGGCAGGTAATCCGGCCGCCGCAGCGCGCTGGAGCGGGTGCGGCTGCGGTCGCGGATCGCTGGCGCGCGCCCGGGGATGGCCAGGAAGTGCTGGTCTTCCAGCGCGACCGCCTCGCGTGCGCAGGCGTGTTCGATGCCGGCATCGACCGCGGCCTGGATGCGTCCGCCGCTGCGCTGCAGGCCCCACAGCTCGCGGATGCGCGCGACCACTTCGGTTCGGTGCACGGGGCCTTCGATCTGCACCACGCGTTCGACGACTTCGGCCATGCGTTGCGGCGGCAGGGCATGCAGTTCGTACTGGGCGCTGGGCACCTGGAAGTCGGCTTCGGCATAGGCCTGGGCCTGCGCGGCCAGGGCGGCTTGCTCGGCCCGCTGCACCGCCTCCAGCGGCGCCAGGCCGACCTGCGCCACCGCGCCGTGCTCGCTGGTTTCCACCTCCACCGGCACTGCGCGCGGCCGCGGCGCGGCCGGGGGGGCGAATTCCGCCGGCTCCTCGCGGGCGGCCTGGATCGCCTGCAACAGGCGATCGAGCTCGGCCTGCGGTCGGTTGAACCAATCGTGGATCCAGATGCGGTGCACGCGCCAGCCCTTGTCGCGCAGTGCGCCCTCGCGCAGGCGGTCGCGGTCGCGGGCGCTGCGCGCCTGGCGATAGGAGGGGCCGTCGAACTCCACTCCGAGGAGGTAGCGCCCAGGCGTGGCCGGATCGGCCACGGCCAGGTCGACGAAGAAGCCGGCGATGCCGACGTCGGTGTGCAGGTCGTGGCCGCGCTCGCGCAGGGCGGCGGCGACTTGCTCCTCGAACACGCGGCGGTCGCGGTCGGGGTCGTTGCCGCGCAATTCCAGTCGGCCGGTGCGGGCGTAGTGCAGGAACAGCTTGAGCGCGGCGGTGCCCTTGCCCTTGGCGCGTTCCAGCGCGATGTCCTCGTCGGTGATGGAAGAGAACACTTCGCAGCGGGTCTTGGCGCGGCTGATCAGTACGTTCAGGCGGCGCTCGCCGCCTTCGCGGCCGACTGGTCCGAAGTCCATCCACACCTGGCCCTGGGCATCGCGTCCGTAGCCGATGGAGATGAACACCACGTCGCGCTCGTCGCCCTGGATGTTCTCCAGGTTCTTGACGAAGAACGGCTCGTCGGGACGTTCGTTGAAGAAGCCTTCGGTCTCCGGGTGCTGGCGGCGCAGCAGTTCGAGCTCGTCCTGGATGGCGCGGCGCTGCTGGGTGGAGAAGGCGGCCACGCCCAGCGACAACTGCGGGGTGGCCTGGGCGTGGGCGATCACCGCGCGCGCCACCGCGCGCGCTTCCACCGCGTTGGTGCGCTTGCCGCCGCGGTCGTAGACCGCTTCGGGCAGATGATGGAAGCGCAGGCCAACCCCGGCCTCGCTGGTGTAGGGGCTGGGGACGATCTTCAGCCGCTCCTGGTAGAACTCGCGGTTGGACACCGCGATCAGCGACTGGTGGCGGCTGCGGTAATGCCATTCGAGCATGCGCTCGGGCAAGCCCTGGGCGCGGCACAGGCCGAGGATGCTTTCCACGTCGGCCGCCTGTGCGCCGTCCTCGTCCTGGGCGCTGTCCTCGCCGCTGAGGGTCTTGGCGAAGAACTGGGTCGGCGGCAGCTGGCGTTCGTCGCCGACGATCACCAACTGCTTCGCGCGCGCGATCGCGCCGAAGGCATCCACCGGCTGCACCTGGCTGGCCTCGTCGATGATCAGCAGGTCGAACTCCAGCGCGCCGGCGGGCAGGAACTGGGCCACCGACAGCGGGCTCATCATGAACACCGGCTTGAGCGCCTGGATCGCCGGCGCGCAGCGCTGCATCAGCTGGCGGATCGGCAGGTGGCCCTTCTTCTTCTCCATCTCCCCGCGCAATACCCGGGTCGGGCCGGCGGCGCCGCCGGCCTGGGGAATGCCGTCGTGGTGCGCGGCCAGGGCCTGGCGTTTGGCCAGCTCCATGCGTTCGCGGTCGAGTTGGCCGAATTCGGCGACCAGTTGCGATTGTTTCTGGCCGTCGAAAGCGGCCAGCCTGGGATCGCGTTCGACCAGCGCGCGCAGCACCGCTTCGTAATAGGCCAGCTCGAACTGGCCGAGCGCGCGCTCGCCGGGCACCCGGCCATCGGCCATGGCCTCGGCCAGCGCGCCCAGGCCGAGCTGCTGGGCTTTCTTCGCCTGGGCGACATAGGCCACCCATTCGGGCAGGCCCTCGGGGTATTCGCGCCAGCGCCGCAGCCGCTCGGCCAAGTCGTCCAGCGGCAGGTCGGCGGCGACCCGCGGCGCGCCGTCGGGGCCGGCCCATTGCAGGGTGAAGAACAGGCCTTGCAGGTCCTGCTCCAGGGCCTGCGCGGCGGCGAGGGATTGCTCGGCGCGGGCCAGCGCGGCGCGCGGCTGGTCCAGGCGCGCGGCCAGTACGCGCAGTTCGGGGTGCTGGCGCAGCCAGCGCAGCGCCGATTCGAGCTCGGGCAGTGGGCTGTCGGCGCCGCGCCAGGCTGCGCCGAAGGCGCGCGCGCCGGCGGGCGCGGCGGTGTCCAGCGCGGCTGCGGCCGCCTGCGCCGCGCGCAAGGTTTCGATCGCCTTGCCTGCTTCGGCCAGCGTCAGGCTGTCGGCCTGGCGCAGTCGCTGCAGTTGCTGCCAGGCTGCGCGCCAGGGCGCGGTGCGGGTCCACAGCACCAACAAGGGCACCCGGCGCAGCACGGTCTCGCCGCCCCAGGGCGTGCGTTCGCCGGCGATCAGCGCCTCGTGCACCGGGGCGACGTCGCGTTGCAGGGCGTCCAGTGCCGGGCGCAGGCGGGTGGCGATCTGCGCGGCCTGCTCGGGGTCGGCGATGTCGGCCAAGCGTTCGCGCGCGCCGGCGCCGAGCGGGCGCAGGGTGCGCATCCAGCCGGTGACGCCGCGCAGGAACGCGGCGTTGGAGCGCTCGCGCGCCCAGGCGCCGCCGAAGGCCTGGCGGCCTTCGCCGTCGCGTTCGGCCAGGCGGCGCTCGGCGGCCTGGGCATCGAGCAAGGTGTCCAGCGCCGAGAGCAGTTCCTCGCCGGGCAGCTTGGGATCGACCAAATAGGCGCGCACCTCGCGGTCGGCGCGGCGCCACGGCGCGCTGAGGAAGCGCAGCAAGCTGCCGCCGCGGCTGGCCAATTGCAGGCGCGCCGGTTCCAGGTCCTGGGCCCACGCGTTGTCGCGGAACACCGAGGCCAGGCCGGCGCGCGCGGCCTGCACGCGCTCGACCGCATCGACCAACTCCTCCACCCGCTCCACGCCTTGTTCCCACACGTGCGCGACCAGCGCATCGCGCTCCAGGCTGGGCACGGTGGTGGCGCGCTCGGCGATGGCGGCCAGGCGCTGCGCAGTCTCGAAGCTGAGCGGGGATTTTTCGCCGAGCAGTTGCGCCAGCCGGACCAAGTCGGCCTGCAGGCGGTTGAGGGTGTCGTGCAACTCGGCCAGGCGCTTGAGTTCGCCGCCGATGCTGAAGTCCGGCAGCAGCGCCTGCAAGGCCGATTGGGTCGGCTGCCAGTCTTCGTCCAGGGCGGAGGCTTCGGCCACGGCTTCGGCCTGGGTGCGGTGCTGGCGCAGGCTGCGCAGGGCGTCGAGCACGGCCTCGGTGGTGCCGGCGCTGTCCCAGTCCGGCGCGGCCAGGGCGGCGGCGCCGATGGCCGGCGCTGCGGCCAGGGCATGGGCGCGGTGCAGGCCGGCGTGCAGGGCCGACAAGTGCGCCGGTGCCGGCAGTTCCAGCAGAGCGTGCAGGCCATCGGCGTCTTCGCGCCAGGCCTGCAGCCGTTGCTGCAGCTCGGCCAGGCTGTCGATCAGGCGGTCGCGCTCGTTGGGCAACAGGCTGTCGTTGCCCACCCCGGTCCAGGCATGCTCGCGCGGCAGGCCCATGCGCCCGATCCGCTCGACCAGGTCCTGCACCAGCGCCGCGCGCTCGGCACGGTCTTCGTTGTCCCAGGCGATGGGATCCACCAGCGCCAGGCGCTCGGTGACATGGCCCAGCCGGCGCAGCCGCACTAGCTGGCCGAAGACTTGGTATGCGGTGAGCCGGGACGGCTCCAGCGGCAGGTGCAGGCGTTCGGCGTGGGCGTTGAGCTCGTCGCGGCGCTGGGTCAGTTGGCGCAGCACGGCGCGCTCGTCGGCCGGCTTGGGCGCGGCGGCCTGCCAGGTCTGGCGCAGCTCGTGCAACAAGGCGCGCTTATTGGCCTTGTTGCTGTGCAGCTCCAGGCAGGCCACCCCCACCTGGGCCAGGTCGAGGCGGCGCTTGACCACCTCCAGCGCGGCCATCTTCTCGGCCACGAACAGCACTTTCTTCTTGTCGGCGATGGCCGCGGCGATGATGTTGGCGATGGTCTGCGACTTGCCAGTGCCGGGCGGGCCCTGCACCAGGATGTCGCGGCCCTGGCGCGCGTCGTGCACGACCAGCGACTGCGAGCTGTCGCAATCGACCACGTGCAGCATCTGCTCCGGCGGGATCAGCGCATCGACATCGGCGTCCTGGCCGGACAGGACCGCGCCGGGGAAGCCGTCGGCGACCACGCCGCGCAGGCTGCGGCGCGCGTCCAGGCCGCCGATGCCGCGCCACTGCGCCGGGTCCAGGTCGTGGTACATCATGAACTTGGCGAAGGAGAACAGCCCCAGCACCGCGTCGTCGGGCTGCACCGCCCAGTCCGCCTGTCCCTGGATCATGGCCTGCACTTGGGCGAAGTAGGCGTCGATGTCGAGGCTTTCGAAATCCTCGATCTCCGGCAGGCGCAGTTGGTGCTCGCGCTGGAGCATGAGCTGCAGCGAGAGGTTGGCCTGGATGTCGTCGCCGGACCACTTCAAGTGGAACTTCTCGCCGGCGTTGCTGCGCTCCAGCACCACCGGCACCAGCACCAGCGGCGCGTAGCGGTCGGTCTGCGGGGTGCCGGCGGCGCGCCACTTGAGATAGCCGATGGCCAGGTAGAGGACGTTGACGCCTTGTTCTTCCAGCAGGGTGCGCGCGTCGCTGTAGAGATCGAGCAGGCGTTTTTGCAGTCCGGCCGAGGTCAGGCGGGTGGACAAATGGCTGTCCCAATGGGCGAGCACGCGGCCGTGCTCGTCCAGCTCCAGGTCGGGTTGGCCGATGAGGGCGTCGCGCTCGGGCTCGGCCACCGGCTCGGCCAGCAGCAGTTCGTCTTCGTCGTGATCGGCGGTGCGGGTGGGCTGGCTGGCGACGGCCGGGG
>CBIFVU010000169.1:0-9097 GCA_966185905.1 uncultured Lysobacter sp. | reverse complement strand
GGCCGGAGGGCCTGCCTGGTGGGCGGCCTGATCCCAGGCCAGAGGGCTCGCCTGGCGGGCGGCCTGGTCCCAGGCCGGAGGGCCTGCCTGGTGGGCGGCCTGATCCCAGGCCAGAGGGCTCGCCTGGCGGGCGGCCTGGTCCCAGGCCGGAGGGCCTGCCTGGTGGGCGGCCTGATCCCAGGCCAGAGGGCTCGCCTGGTGGGCGGCCTGGTCCCAGGCCGGAGGGCTCGCCTGGTGGGCGACCTGGTCCCAGGCCGCCCGGGCGCCGGGAATCAGGCGCCGGCGCGCGCCTTGAGCAGGGCGAAGGCCGAGCGCAGGCCCTGGGCCTCGCCGCCGGCCGGGCGGCCAGGGCGGTCGGCGTCGTTCCAGCTGTAGACGTCCAGGTGCGCCCAGGCCAGCTCGGCCGGCACGAAGCGCTCCAGGTACAGCGCCGCGGTCACCGAGCCGGCCATCTTCGACGGCCCGCCGTTGGCGAGGTCGGCGATGTGGCTGGTCAGATAGCGCAGGTAGGGGCGCCACAGCGGCATCCGCCACAGCGGGTCGCGCTCGCGCGCGCCGGCGTCCAGCCAGGCCTGGGCCAGCTCGTCCTGGTTGGAGTACAGCGCCGGCAGGTCCGGGCCCAGGGCGATGCGCGCCGCACCGGTCAGGGTGGCGAAGTCCAGCAGCAACTGCGGCTGCTGCTCGCCGGCATAGGTCAGGGCGTCGCACAGGATCACCCGGCCTTCGGCATCGGTGTTGTCGATCTCCACGCTCACGCCCTGGCGGGTGGCGATGACCTCGCCGGGGCGGAAGGCGTTGGGGCCGACCGCGTTCTCCACCGCCGGCACCAGCAGGGTCAGGCGCAGCGGCAGCGCACGCGCCATGGTCAGTTCGGCCAGGGCGATGGCGTGGGCGGCGCCGCCCATGTCCTTCTTCATCCAGCGCATGCCGTCGGCGGGCTTGAGGTCCAGGCCGCCGGTGTCGAAGCACACGCCCTTGCCGACGATGGCCACGTGCGGATGCTCGGCCTGGCCCCAGTGCAGCGCGATCAGTCGCGGCGCGCGGTGCGAGGCGCGGCCGACGGCGTGGATGGCGGGGAAGTTCTGCGCCAGCAGCGCGTCGCCGGCGATCACCTCGACCCGGGCGCCATGGCGCTGGCCGATCTCGCGCACCACCGCTTCCAGCTCGTCCGGGCCCATGTGTTCGGTCGGGGTGTTGACCAGGTCGCGCACGCGCAGGCTGGCGGCGAGCAGGGCGAAGGCCTCCTCGCCTTCGCCGCCGGCATCGACCAGCAACTGGGCCGGCGCGCGCGGCGGCGCCTTGTAGCGGTCGAATCGGTAGCTGCCCAGGCCCCAGCCCAGGCGCAGCGCGGCCACGGTGGCGGCATCGTGCTGGCCCTCCAGCCGCCAGGCGCGCGCCGGCAGGGCGAAGGGCGCGTGGCCGTAGGCGTAGGGGTCGAGCGGATCGCCGATGCCGATCACGCCGGCGGCGATGCCGCCGTCGCGGCCGGGCAGCAGCACCGCGCTGCCGGGCGAGCCGTCGAAGCCCTGTGCGTCCAGCCAGGCGGCGGCCGAGTCGGCCAGGCCGGCGCGCCAGCTCGCGAACGAGGCGCGGCCGACCAAGACCAGCGGCAGGGCGTCGCTGGCGTCGGAGGTGAAACCCAGGGGCAGAGTCATGCGGCGGGGGTGTCCGTGCGGTGCGCCGTGTCCAGCCAGTCGGCCAGTTCGGCGAGGGTGGTGAATTCCAGGTCCGGGCGCAGCTGCGCATGCGGCCACTGCCGGCCTTCGCGGTTGATCCAACAGGTGCGCAGGCCGGCGCGGGCGCCGCCGACCACGTCCATCTCGATGTCGTCGCCCACGTGCAGCACCTGCGCCGGCGCCAGCGCCAGGCGCTCGCAGGCGGCGTGGAAGATGCTCGGGTCCGGCTTGGCCCGGCCGTGCTCGCGCGCGCCGAGCTGGAAGCGGAACAGCGGCATCAGCCCGATGCGCTGCAGGTCGGCGTTGCCGTTGCTGAGCGCGGCCAGCGGCACGCGCGCGGCCAGCCGCGCCAGCGCCGCTTCGCTGTCGGCGTAGTGCTCCACCTGGCAGCGCGCGGCGAAGAAGGCGTCGAAGGCCGGATCGACCAGGCCCAGGTCGTCGCCGGCCTCGCGCAGCATGTGCTCCAGGGTCAGGCGGCGCTGCTGGGTGAAATCGTGGGCCAGGTCGGGGCGGCGCAGGGCGATGTCGTCGCGCAGCGCGCGCATGGCCTGCGCGGTATAGCGGGCGGCGGTGCGCGGCGCGTGCGCGCGCAGCCACTCGGCCAGGACGCCCTCGGCGCGGACCATGACCGGGGCGATCGGCCAGATGGTGTCGTCGAGGTCCAGGGTGATGGCATGGACGGGAAAGCTCATGGCCGCCATTTTAGCGCGCCGCCGCCGACCCAGCCCTGGCCGCGGCGGTCCCTTCGCCGCGCGCCTGCGGCCGCGGCGCCGACAGGGCACTCATTCCAGCAGCCGCGCCCAGCCTTCCAGCCCCTGGATCCGCGCCAGCACCAGCTTGACGCAGACCAGCATCGGCACCGCCAGCAGCAGGCCGACGATGCCCCACAGCCAGCCGAACACCATCAGCGCCAGGATCAGCACCAACGGCGACAGGCGCATGCGCCGGCCCAGCACGATCGGGGTGACCAACTGCGATTCGACCGTGTGCAGCAGCAGGTACAGCCCGGCCGGCAGCAGCGAGGGCCACAGCGCATCGAATGCGATCAGCCCCATCAGCAGCATGATCGCCATGCCGATCAGCGGGCCCACGAACGGCGCGAAGTTCAGGATCGCCGCCATCGTGCCCCACAGCAGCGCCTCCGGCAGCGGCACGCCCAGCGCGTACAGCGCGCCGGCCAGGGCCAGGCCCAGGCCGGTGTTGATCAGGCTGATGGTCAGCACATAGCGCGAGATCTCGCGTTCGATCGATTGCAGGATGTCGATGGTGAGCTTCTTCTGCTGCGGCCCCGGCAGCAGCGCGATCGCGTTGCGTTGCAGGGATTGCCCGTAGACCATGAAGAAGAAGGTCAGCAGCACCACCGCCAGCACCTGGGCCAGGTACTTAGGGGTGGCGGTCAGGGAGCGATAGGGGTCGTTGAGCTCGGTCTTGACCACCTGCACCGGCTTGGACGCGCTCTCGCCGCCGGCGGCGCGGGCGAAGTTCTGCGCGGCGCGGTTGGCGTCCTGGAACGGCTTGGTCATCTGCCGCAGCTTGGGCCCGACCTGCTTCATCTCGCGCGGCACCTGGCGCACCCATTCGCCGGCCGGCTCGGCCAGTTGCAGGGTCAGCGCGCCGGCCAGCACCAGCCCGCTGCTCAACACCAGCAGCGCGCCGAGCAAGCGCGGCACGCGCAGGCGCCCGAGCAGGCGCAGGATCGGGTTGCCGACCAGGGCGAAGAAGGCCGCCAGCAGGATCGGCAGGATCAGCGCCTGCGCCGCCCACAGGCTGAAGGCGACGGCGAGCACCGCCAGCACCCGCAGCGAGGTCGGCGCGCGCGGGCCCGGCGCCGGACCGGCAGAGGCTGCGCCCGGGCCTGCGTCGGGATCAGCGCCGTGGTCCGTGCCCGGCCCGCCGGCGGCCTGGGCGGCCGAGGCCGAAGTCGGGTTGGGGGCGGGGGTGGGCGGCGGTACGGAAGCGCTCACGGCGAAACACTCTCAACGGCTGGCTTTGAACGGGCTGGTTTTCGCTGGGCTGGCTTCCACCGGGCTGGCTTCCAGCGAGGCGGGCCCGGGACTGGCTCTAGGACACCGGGACTGGCCGGACCGGCGCGGCGCCAGCCCGCGGCTGCGTCCCGGGCGGTCGAACGCCGGCGGCCGGGGGCGGCGGGGCCGGCGGCAGCGGACGAGGCGCCACTGTGCGCCGTCCGCGGCGAGTGCGCTACTGCTTCGTGCCTGGCCGTCGCCGCGCGCTCGCAAGGCCGCACAACGGAGACGGTCGGGGCGGCCGATGCCGGGCCGCTGGCCGGAGGCGAGCGCTGCAAGGCGCGGGCTCGGGATGGGCGAAGAGGGCCGCTCGAACCGCCGCCTGGAAGCGTGGTTCGGAACGGCAGCCCAGAACAGTCGCCCACGACAGTCGGCCGACAGGGGGGTCAAAACGATGGTCGGAAATGGTCTTGCGAAACGGCCTTGCGAAACGGTCTCGCAGAACGATTTCGCGGAGCGGTTTGTCAAAACCGCCGCCCCCAACGCCGGCTCGAAAAACGCGGCCCCAAAGCGCGGATCCAAGGCATCCCGAAAACGCCGGCCTCCAGTGGGCCGAACCCCGGGCGGGGGAGCCAGCCCAACTGGCGGTACGGGCCAACAGGGGAAACGAGCGCAGTGTCGCGCAGCGTGCGGCTCAGGCCGCGTCGCGCTCGCCGACCGCTGCCTGGGCCTGGTCGGCTGCGTGCCCAGCCTCGCGCGCTGCGCGCCCGGCCTGGCCGGCGGCCTGGTCGGCGCTCTGCGCCGCGTCCTGGGCGCTGCTGCCGGCGAACAGGCCCGACAACAGCGTCACCAACTGCATCAGGTGGCCGCTCTTGGCCGCCATCTTCACCGGCTCGGTGCGGCCCATGGCGAAGCCGCTGACCAGCCCGGCGATCAGGATCCGCCCCGGCGTCCAGGCCTCGCGCCAGCTGTGCTTGAACGCATCGCGGCGCTCCAGCGCTTGCTGGTAGCGGCCCTCCAGCAATCGCTCGCGCTTGGCCACGCGCCGTTGCAGGCGGTCGAAACGGCTCATCGGCCTGCCTCCGCGCGCCGTGCGGCCGGCGCGTCGTCATCGTCGTCGTCGTCGGTGCCCAGGCCGAGCCGGCGCAGTTGCCGGCGCGTGGCGCTCAGGCGGGTGTGTTCGAAGTAGCGCAGCGCCTGCCACACGCCCACGGCGGTCACCACCAGGCTCAACCCGGCTGCGGTCGACATCGAGGCCAGCCACGACCAGCCCAGCACGCCTTGCAGCAGCGCGATCAAGGTGGCCATCAGCAGCAGCCAGGACGAGGCGCCGAAGACGATGGCCACGCTGACCCAGAGCATCGCCCGGCCCAGCGCGCTGCGCGCCAGCGCCAGGTCGGCCGCGAGCAGGCCGCGCAGAGCGCGGCCGGTGTCGGCGGCGGCGGAGAGCCCTTCGCGGCCCGCGTCGCGGATATCGCGATAGGACTCCTCCAGCGAAGGCCCGCGCGGGCGCGCGCCTTCGCCGGAGCCGTTGTCCGGCCCCGGCGGCGCAGCGCCGCCGGAGCCGTCGCGGGCCGGGTCCATGCCGGGCGTGTCGGCCACGCTTACTTGTCGCCGCCGCTGCGGGCGAGCTTGGCGATGATGAAGCCGGCGGCGAAGGCCACGCCGAAGGACGCCAGCGGGCGCTCGCGCACCAGTTCGGCCGCGCTTTCGATCAGGTCGCGGCCCTTGTCCATCAGGGCATCGACCTGCTCGCGCGCGGCGCCGCCGGCGTGCTCGGCCGCGGCGATGCCGGCCAGGGCGCCATCGGCCAGGTCGGATTTCACATTGGCCTTGCCGATCTTCAGCTCCTCGCCGGCCACGCCGGCGGCGCTGCGGATGGCTTCGCCGGCGTCGCTGGCGGCCTGCTTGAGGTGGGAGCCGGCCTGGCTGAGGTTGCTCTTGACCGCGTCGGTCGAAGTGGGGCTCATCTTGTCTTCCTCCGTGCTGCATGGATGAACCGCTGGACGATTCCAGGGTCCTGGCGGGCCGTGGTCGGGCCGGGCGGTGCGCGGCCCTCGACGGCAAGTGGGGAGCGCCGCGCGCGGCGCGCTGGTTGCGATCCTAGCGCCGTCGCTGGACGGCGACGTTACTGCATCTGCAGATTGCCGACACTGTTGCCGCGCCTGATCCGCAGGACCAACTGTGCCGGAGCGCGCGTGAAGTTCGCGCGGAAGCCCGGCAAATCGTCGAATTCGCCGCTGGTGGCGGCCACCACCACATCGTCCTTGCGCAGGCCGTTGGCCTCGGCGCGGCTGCCGCGCGCGACCGACTCGACCATCACGCCCGAATAACCCGATTGGCGCAGGCGCTCGGGCAATTCGGCGAAACTGGCGCCGTTCAGGCGCGGATCGATCTCGCTGCCGGCGATGGCCTTGGGCTGCTCGCGCAGGATCGCGCTCAGGTTCAGCGCCTGGCCGTCGCGGCGCACTTCCAGGGCGATGGCGCGGCCGATGGGCTGCAGGCCCTCGAAATTGCGCAGCGCATCGCGCCCGTCCATGCGCTGGCCGTTGGCGCTGAGGATCACATCGCCCGGCTTGAGCCCGGCGGCGGCCGCGGCGCTGCCGGCGTAGACCCGCGAGACCAGCGCGCCGCGCGCCTCGCCGAGCTTGAGCGCGGCGGCCAGTTGCGGAGTCACGTCCTGCGACTCCAGCCCCAGCGTGCCGCGTTTGACCACGCCGTTGTTGGCGATCAACTGGTCCTTGATGTCGCGCGCCAGGTTGACCGGGATGGCGAAGCCCAGGCCGATGTTGCCGGCCATGCTGCCGCGCGGGTTGAAGCTGGCGGTGTTGATGCCGATCAACTGGCCGTTGAGGTTGACCAGGGCGCCGCCGGAGTTGCCCGGATTGATCGAGGCGTCGGTCTGGATGAAATTCTGGTAGCCCAGCCCGCGCAGGCCGCTGCGGCCGACCGCCGAGACGATGCCCGAGGTCACCGTCTGGCCGATGCCGAAGGGGTTGCCCACGGCGACCACGAAGTCGCCGACCTTGAGCCCGTCCGAATCGGCCAGCGGGATCGCCTTGAGGTTCTGCGCCTTGATCCGCATCAGCGCCACGTCGGTGTCCGGGTCCGAGCCGAGGAACTCGGCCTGCACGGTGCGCCCGTCGGCCAGGGTCACCGAGACCGCGTCGGCGCCTTCGATCACATGGTGATTGGTCAGCACATAGCCTTGCTGGGCATCGACGATCACGCCCGAGCCCAGCGATTCGTTGATCCGCTCCTGGCTCAACTCGGGGAACATGCGGCGGAAGATCGGGTCGTTGCCGAACGGGCTCACCCGCACCCGCTGCTTGGTGTGCACGCTGACCACCGCCGGGGTCACCCGTTCCAGCATCGGCGCCAGCGAGGGCAGGGATTGGCCGCCGATCGCCGCCGGCAGCGCGGCGGCGGCCGGCAGCGGCAGGCTGGCGGCCGGGGGGGCCGCCTGCGCGGGCGCTTGCAGGCCATCGCGGATCGCGGTGGCGACGAAGCCGCCGAAGGCGGCGGCCAGGGCCAGGGTGAGCAGGGTCGGCAAGGGACGCATGGTGCGGCGGTTCCGGTTGAGCGTTGGACGGGAGGCGGCCGGCGCGCGCAGCGGCGACGCGGGGCGCGGTGCTTGGACCGCGCCGAGGCCATCTCGTTCAGTGTTGGGCAGCGGCAATAAATACCCGATGAAGTGGCCCCGCGCAGCGCCCCGTACCGGGTGCCCGGCGCAACGCCGCCGGAACTGGAACCGGTGACACTGCGCGTCACCCAAAAACGTGATTGCCATCAAAAAGGCGTTGACTTCCCGCAAAGCGCGGCGTAGCTTGGGCCACCTGCGGCGCCACAACATGTAGTGGTCGGCACCGTGAAGGGAGCCCAAGCGTAGGGGTTCGGCTTGGGTCGCAATGGCCGCATCGCCTTGGAATCGCAGGCGCATGACCGCAACAGGCGCGAGAACAGGCACGAACCTCGCAACACAACCGGAAGCCGCACGCGGCGCGTAACCACGCGCTCGCGTGCATCGTCGTCGGCGGCCGCCGGCGGCGCGATCCGGACCGGTCTGCGGCGACGCGGGCCCGGCGGAAGGAACCGCCACGGTCCCTACACGCGCGACTGGCTACACCACCAGTCGCGCGGGGAACGGACCGGACGGACGGGCGGCAGGCGAGGGGCGCGAGCCCTGGGCCTGGCGGCCGCCCGGGCCGCCCGCGGACCCGCCGCGGTCGGCCCAGATCCACCCCGCGGCTTCGGTACAAAAAAAGAAACCACCGGCGGCGGGCGCAAGCCAACGGCCCGGCGCCACCAGCAAGGAGACGAAACAGGCATGAGCACGGTGCGCCTCGAGGCGGTCAACCATCCCCCGGTCGGCCAGGACATCGCCCTGCAACCGGCGTCCCAGGACATCTGGGACAAGAAGTACCGCCTCAAGACCAAGAGCGGGGAGGCTGTCGATGCCGACATCGACGGGACCTACCAGCGCGTGGCGCGCGCCCTGGCCGACGCCGAGCCCAACGCCGACAAGCAGCAGTACTGGTACGAGCGCTTCGTCTGGGCGCTGCGCCGCGGCGCCATCCCCGCCGGCCGCATCACCTCCAACGCCGGCGCGCTGGAGCACAAGCCGGCCACCTCGACCATCAACTGCACTGTCTCGGGCACCATCGAAGACTCGATGGACGGCATCCTGGAGAAGGTGCACGAGGCCGGCCTGACCCTGAAGGCCGGCTGCGGCATCGGCTACGAATTCAGCACCCTGCGGCCGCGCGGCGCTTTCGTCGCCGGCGCCGGCGCCTACACCTCCGGGCCGATGTCCTTCATGGACATCTACGACAAGATGTGCTTCACCGTGTCCTCCGCCGGCGGCCGCCGCGGTGCGCAGATGGGCACCTTCGACGTGTCCCACCCGGACGTGAAGGACTTCATCCGCGCCAAGCGCGAAGACGGCCGGCTGCGCCAGTTCAACCTGTCGCTGCTGATCACCGACGGTTTCATGGAAGCGGTGGACAACGACGCCGACTGGCCGCTGGTGTTCCCGGTCAACATCAAGGAACGCGGCGACCTGGACCTGGAAGACGCCGAGCAGGTGGTCTGGCGCGACTGGCCGACCCATCGCAACTACATCGTCCGCGAGGACGGCCTGGTGGCGTGCAAGATCTACGGCCACATCCGCGCCCGCCATCTGTGGGACATGATCATGGTCTCGACGTACGACTACGCCGAGCCGGGCTTCATCCTGATCGACCGCGTCAACGAGATGAACAACAACTGGTGGTGCGAGACCATCCGCGCCACCAATCCCTGCGGCGAGCAGCCGCTGCCGCCCTACGGCGCCTGCCTGCTGGGCTCGGTCAACCTGACCAAGTTCGTGCGCAATCCCTTCACCGACCAGGCCCGTTTCGACTGGGAGGAATACAAGGAAGTCGTGCGCGTGTTCACCCGCATGCTCGACAACGTGGT
>CBIFVU010000168.1:0-9146 GCA_966185905.1 uncultured Lysobacter sp. | reverse complement strand
GCCTGAGCGAGCCCTGCGCGCCGCTCCGTACCTGCCGCCGGCGTCCGAGGGGTGGCGTCCTGGCAGGCGGCGAACGGCGCCTGGTGCGGAGATTCGTCGTTGGCCGGCAGCCACCGCGCCAGCGAGGCCTCGGCCATCGTCCCGGACGCGCCGCCACCGCCCCATCGCAGCAGGCGCAGGCTGGGCTCGCCGGCGGCCGGCGCGGCGCCGTCCAGCGCCAGCCCGCCATCGAGGTGGCCAGTCGCGGCGCCGGCATCGCGCGGGCCGTCCGCCGGCGCGCCGGACCAGCCCTGCGCATCGCCCACCGCACCGTGTTCGCCGGCCCAGCCGTACGGCTGCGCGTAGCCGGCCTGTCGCGGGTCCAGACCGCCGCGCACGCGCAGCGCCACCACTTGGAACGGCTCCACGCTGACCACCTCCACCCGCAACGGCGGCGCCGCCGCGTCGGCGTCGGCCAGCGGCGCGCGCGCCAGCCGCTCGATCGCCCGCCGCAGCCGCATCGGCGCCTCGCGCAATTCGCTCGGCGCCGCGCCCACGCCCTGGCGCAGCGCGCGGGCGAACGCCTGCGGCGTCTGGTAGCCCACCGACAGCGCGGCTTCGGTCACGTTGCAGCCCTCCTCGCCCAGCAGGCGCAGGCCGCGCAGCAACCGCAGGCGCTGCACGGTCTGGCCGGTGGTCTCGCCGGTCATGGCCCGGTACACACGATGGAAATGGAAGGGCGAGAACGCCGCCGCCTCGGCCAGGGCCTGCAATTCCGGCGGGTCCGCGCCCTCGGCGATGGCGCGTTCGATCAGCGCGATCGCGCGCTGGATGCGGCGCACATGGGCATCGCGGGTGTCGCTCTTGACGGCGGCGGACATGGCGGGCTCCTCTGGATGACGCCCCAGGCTGCAATGCGCGCGGCCCGGCGGCGGTTCCGATCTTGCGCAGTCCCGGGCCGGGATGCGAGCGCGCGCGGCGCGAGCCCGCGCCGGGCCGCCGGATCGGTGGCTCGTCTCAGCGAAGCCGCCAGCGGCGTCCACTGGCTCTTGCGCGGGCGCGCCCAGGCCGCGGTCTCCCTTTCTTTTTCGCCCGCGAGCGAACCTCCGCTGCCGCGACGCCCTGCTCAACCGGCCAACGCCAAGGCCACCCGCACCGTCACCTCGGCCCGTTCGGCCAGAGCACACCGGCGGTGTCGCCGGTGAAGCCAGCGGCATCGGCTGTCGCTTGCGCTGGCCAGCCCAGGCCGTGGTCTGTCGGCTGTTCTCCCGCGCGGACGGGCGTCCGCGGCCAGGGCGCCCAGCTCAGACCGCCAGCGCCAACGCCACCAGCACCGCCGCCTCGGTCAGTTCGGCCAGCGCGCCGGCGGTGTCGCCGGTCAGGCCGCCGATCCGCGCCCGGCAGGCGCGGCGCCACAGCGCGAACACCGCCACCGCCACCGCCAGGGCCAGCGCGCCGCGCGGGCCGGCCCAGGCGCACAGGCCCAGGCTCGCGGCCAACAGCGGTGCCGCGCGCCACGGCGAGGCACCGGCCAGGGCCTGGCCGAGCCCGCCGCGGCGCACATAGGGCAAGGCCAGGAAGGCCAGGACCAAGGCCGCGCGCGCCAGCACCGGCGCCAGCAGCAGCGCGGCCCAGGCCGGCGCCGGCAGGCTCGCCAGGGCGGCGAACTTGGCCAGCAACACCAGCACCAGCGCCACCACGCCGGCCGGGCCGCTGCGCGGGTCCTTCATGATCGCCAGAGTGCGCTCGCGATCGCCCAGGCCACCGACCCAGGCATCGGCGCTGTCGGCCAAGCCATCCAGATGCAACGCACCGGTCAGCGCCACCCACGCCGCCAACAGCAGCGCGGCCGCCAGCAGCGGCGGCCGCTCCTGCAAGGCCCAGGCCAGCGCGCACAGCAGGCCGCCGATCAAGGCGCCGACCAGCGGATACCAGGACAAGGCCCGGATCTGCGCCCCGGCATCGTCGAAGGCGCGCGCCGGCACCGGGATGCGGGTCAGGAAACCGACCGCGGCGAGCAGGCCGAGCGCGCCGCAGGACCGTCCGCGCCGGGCCGCGCTCATCAGCCGCCGACCGGATCGGCCAGGCGTTCGGCGCTGGCCTGCGCGCCGCCGCCCTGCGCCGGCGGCCAGGCCAACGGCACCAGCGCGGCGTGGGCGACGTCGATATTGAGCATTTCGCTGTAGCGGCGGCCGGCGGCCAGGCAACGCAGCAGCCGGATCGCGCCGCCGTGGGTCACCACCAGCACGCGCTGGCCCGGATGCGCGCGCGCCAGATCCTCGACCGCGGAGGCCAGGCGCGCGGCGAACGCGGCGAAGGTCTCCGCGCCCGGCGGCGGATGCGCGACCGGATCGGACCAGAACCGCGCCAGCGCGTCGCCCTCCTCGGCGGCGATGGCCTCCACCGGCCGGCCCTGCCATTGGCCGAAGTGGTATTCGCGCCAGCGCGGATCCAACCTCAGCGGCAGGCCGCGCGCCTGCGCCAGTTCCTGGGCGAAGGCGGCGCAGCGCTGCAAGGGCGAGCTCGCCACCGCGTCCCAGCTGCGGCCGGCCACGGCCTGGCGCATCTGCGCCCAACCCAGCTCCAGCAGCGGGTCGTCGAGCTGGCCGCGGTAGCTGCGGTGGCCGGTATCGCCATGGCGCAGCAGATCGATGTGGACGGTGTCGGTCATCGCGGCGCGGGATCTCCGGAGCATCGGGCCAGGGCGATCATGCCCACCGCCACGTTACGCGGCCCTGCGCGGGCGGCGACAGTGCCGGCTTTGGCGGCATGCGCATGGGCGCTGGCGCGGGCGGAGTCATCCGCCACGCGCCACACCGGCTTCGGCGAAGGTCGCCATGCGGTTGTGCAGCTCGCAGGCCAGGCGCAGCAGGGGCACCGCCACCGCCGCGCCGCTGGCTTCGCCCAAGCGCAGCTCCAGCGCCAGCAGCGGCCGCGCTTGCAAGGCCTGGAGCACTTCGCCGTGGCCGCGTTCGTGCGAGCGGTGCGCATACAGCAGCCATTCGCGGCAGCCGGGGTTGATGGCTTGCGCCGCCAGCGCGGCGACTGTGGCGATGAAGCCGTCCACCAATACCGGCAGGCCGGCCTGGGCCGCGGCCACGCAGGCGCCGCTCAATGCGGCCAGCTCGAAACCGCCGAGCCGGCGCAGCCATTCCCAGGCATCGTGCGGGCCCGCGTGCAGGGCCAGCGCGCGTTCGACCACCGCCGCCTTATGCGCGATGCCGGCCGCGTCCAGTCCAGTGCCGGCACCGGCCAGGCGCTCAGGCGGGCGCTGCAACAGCGCGCAAGCCAGGGCGGTGGCGGCGGTGGTGTTGGCGATGCCCATCTCGCCGCCGATGAACAACTGCGCGTCCTGCCGCAGCGCCGCCTCCACGCTGGCCGCGCCGGCGGCGAGCGCCGTCTCCAATTGCGCCGCGGTCATCGCCGGGCCGTGGCAAAAGTTGGCCGTGCCGGCCGCGATCGGGGCGCGGCGCACGCCCGCCAGGGGGCCGGGATCGTGGACCGTGCCCAGGTCGACCACGTCCAGGTGCGCGCCAAGGCTGCGCGCCAGCACGCTGATGGCCGCGCCGCCGCTGGCGAAGTTGGCCAGCATCTGCGCGGTGACCGCTTGCGGAAACGCCGATACGCCTTCGGCGGCGACGCCGTGGTCGGCGGCGAACACGCTGATCCAGACCCGTTCCGCGCTCGGCGAGGAGGTGGCTTGCAGTGCGGCCAGGCGCACGGCGGCCGCTTCCAGCGCGCCCAGCGAGCCCGGCGGCTTGGTCAGCTGCGACTGCCGCGCCAGCGCCTGCGCACGATAGCGGTCGTCGGGCGCGCGGCACGGCCGCCGCCACCACTGCCGGCTCGCGGCTTCGACCGCGGGCGCCTGGGGGCCGGCCGCGCTCACAGCGCCGGCCCCTTCATCACCAGCGGCAGGCCGGCCGCCACCCATACCACCCGTTCGCACAACGCCGCCAGCGCTTGGTGCAGGCGCCCGGTCTCGTCCACGTAGCGGCGGCTCAACTCGCCCATCGGCACGATGCCCTGGCCGACTTCGTTGCCGACCAGCACCACCTCGCCGGGCAGTCCGGGCAAGGCTTCGAGCAAGGCCAGGCGTTCGCGTTCCAGCACGCCCGGCGCGGCGCCGAGCAGGTTGCTCGTCCACAGCGCCAGGCAATCCACCAGCAGGCACCGTCCCGGCGCGGCGTGGGCGCGCAAGACGCTGGCCAGGGCCAGCGGTTCTTCCACGCAGGCCCAGTGCGCGGGCCGGCGCGCGCGGTGGTGGGCGATGCGCGCGGCCATTTCGCCGTCCAGGGCCTGCGCCGTGGCGATGTAGGCGACCTGCGCGTGCGCGCCGGCCAGGCGTTCGGCCAGCGCGCTCTTGCCCGAGCGTGCGCCGCCGAGGATCAACTGCTGCATGTTCCAGCCTCCGTCTCCAGTCCGAACAGGGCCGCCAGCCGCGCGGTGTCCAGGTGCTGTTCCACCGCATCGGCCAGGCGCTCGATGGCCTGCTCGCGCAGCGCCGCCACGTCCAGCGACTCGGCCTGGGCCAGGCCGGCCCAGCGCAGCAACGCGGCCAGCGCCTCGGGCCGGTCGAACAGGCCGTGCACGTAGCTGCCGAGGATCTGCCCGTCGGCCGACAGCGCGCCATCGTCGCGGCCATCGTCCAAGCGCAGCGCGGGCGAGGCCAGCGCCGGGCCGGCGCTGCGGCCGCAGTGGATTTCGTAGCCTTGCACCGGCGCGGATTCCAGCGCCAGCGCGCCGCTGACGTTGCGCAATTGTTTGTGCGCCTCCAGCGTGGTTTCCAGCTCCAGCCAGCCCAGGCCGGCACTGGAGCCGGCCGGGCCTTCCAGACCGAGCGGATCGTGCACGGCGCGGCCGAGCATCTGCAGGCCGCCGCACAAGCCGACCAGCTTGCCGCCATAGCGCAGGTGCCGCGCGATCGCCGCCTCCCAGCCGTTGCGGCGCAGCCAGTCCAGATCGGCGCGGGTGGCCTTGGAACCGGGCAGCACGATCAGATCGCAGGGCGGCGGCGCCTGCCCCGGGCCGAGGAACAAGCAATCGACCTGCGGATGCGCGCGCAACGCGTCCAGGTCGTTGTGGTTGCTGATCCGCGGCAGCGCCGGCACCGCCACGCGCAGGCGCGCGCCGTGCTTGTCCGGGCGCGGGCGCGGCAAGGCATCCTCGGCTTCCAGGTGCAGGCCTTGCAGGTACGGCAGCACGCCCAGCACCGGCTTGCCGGTCTCGCGCTCCAGCCAGTCCAGGCCGGGCTGGAGCAGGCCCAGGTCGCCGCGGAAGCGGTTGACGACGAAGCCGGCCACGCGCGCGCGTTCGCTCGGCGAGAGCAACGCCAGGGTGCCGACCAGGTGCGCGAACACGCCGCCGCGGTCGATGTCGGCGATCAGCAGGACCGGGCAATCCACCGCTTCGGCGTAGCCCATGTTGGCGATATCGCGCGCGCGCAGGTTGATCTCGGCCGGGCTGCCGGCGCCCTCCACCACCACCGCCTGGTAGCGCGCGCACAGCCGCGCGTGCGAGGCGAGCACGGCCTGCATCGCGGTGCGCTTGTAGTCGTGGTAGGCGCGCGCGTCCAGTTGCGCGACCGCACGGCCGTGCACGATCACCTGGGCGCCGGTGTCGCTGTCGGGCTTGAGCAGGATCGGGTTGAAGTCGGTATGCGGGGCGAGTCCGGCGGCCTGGGCCTGCACCGCCTGGGCGCGGCCGATCTCGCCGCCGTCGGCGGTCACCGCGGCGTTCAGCGCCATGTTCTGCGGCTTGAACGGCGCCACCGCCACACCGCGCCGGCGCAGCCAGCGGCACAGCGCGGTGACCAAGGCGCTCTTGCCGGCATCGGAGGTGCAGCCCTGCACCATCAACACGCGCGCGCTCATCGCTGCGCCCCTTCGCGCCGGCCGGCCGCGGACTGCGCCGGCTTCGCCGGGCCGAGCGCGGCCAGGGCCGCAGCCAGCGCGGCGTCCAGGCGCGCCCATTCGGGCTCGCCGCCGGGAAGGCCGAAGCGCAGGCTGGCCGGCTCCTCGAACAGGCGCGTCAGCACCGCTTGCCGGGCCAGCGCATCGTGCAGCGCCGGCGCGCGCGGGTCGCGCCGCCACTGGAAGAACGCGCAGCCGCCGCTCGGCGCCAGGCCATGCCGTTCCAGCAGCGCCTGCAAGCGTTGCCCCTGATCGCGCAGCCGCGCGCGCATGGCCGACTGCCAGTCGCGATCGGCCAGCGCCTGGCGCAAGGCGTGCCGGGTCGGCCCGGCCAGGGTCCACGGCCCAAGCCGCTCGCGCAGCGCCGCCAGCAATGCTGGCGCGGCGCAGACGAAGCCAGCGCGAGCGCCGGCCAGGCCGAAGAACTTGCCCACCGAACGCAACACGATCAGCCCCTCGCGCGCCGAATGCGGGCACAGGCTGTGCCCGGGCGAGGCATCCATGAACGCCTCGTCCACCACCAGCCAGCCGCCGCGCGCGGCCAGGCGCGCATGCAAGTCGAGCAACTCCGGGAGCGCGAAACGCTCGCCGCCGGGATTGTTGGGATGGATCAACACCACCACGTCGAGCGCTTCGGCGCGCGCCAGCAACGCCTGCGCTGCCAAGGCCTGCACCGCATGCCCGGCGCGGCGCCAGGCCTGCGCGTGCTCGGCATAGCCCGGCGCCAACACCCCTACTCGCGACGGCCCGCGCAAGCCCGGCAGGGCCTGGATCGCCGCTTGCGAGCCGGCCACCGGCAGTGCCCGCGGCGCGCCGTAGTAGGCGCAGGCCGCCTCGACCAAGCCGTCCTCGTCTTCGGGCAGACGGTGCCAGGCGCGCGCCGGGATCGCCGGCACCGGCCAGGCCTCGGGGTTGATGCCGGTGGACAGATCCAGCCATTGCCCGGCCGGGATGCCGTATTGGTCTGCTGCCCGCAGCAGGCGGCCGCCGTGTTCAAGCATGGGCACGCTCCTCGGCGCGACCGCGGCGCGATGCGCGGCAGCCGGACGCGGAAAGGATCGCCGGAGCGATGGAGGGATCAAACCAACGCATGCGCGCGGCTCCAGGCATACGCGCCGGCGGCCAGCGCCAGCAGCGCCGTCCACGCGATCGCGCCGCGTTCGACCAGGGCCAGCGCGCGCAGGATCGAGCCGGCGTCGGCCGGGGCGCCTTCGCCCAGCTCCGGCCGCGCTTCCCACACGCCGCGATACGGGGCCGGGCCGCCCAGGCGCACGCCGAGCGCGCCGGCGCCGGCGGCCATGACCGGCCCGGCGTTGGGGCTGTCCCACGCCGGCGCTTGCCGGCGCCAACAGCGCAGCGCGCGCGCGCCGTCGCCGAAGGCGG
Source organism: uncultured Lysobacter sp. (assembly GCA_966185905.1). Taxonomy (GTDB): domain Bacteria; phylum Pseudomonadota; class Gammaproteobacteria; order Xanthomonadales; family Xanthomonadaceae; genus Lysobacter. The sequence continues at coordinate 1,875 of CBIFVU010000168.1, read as the reverse complement.
CATAGGTCAACGCGGTCAAGCGCGCAGGCAGGTAGTTGAGTGCATCGTCGATGCGCGCCGCGGCCCAGCCGAAGCGCTGGTAGCGCTGCGTGCGATAGCCCCACATCGCATCCAGGGTGTTGGCCAGGCGATAGACCACCGCGCCGGCCGGACCGAGCGCGAGGAACCAGAACATCGCCGCGAACACCGCATCGCTGCCGTTCTCCAGCACCGATTCGGTGGCCGCCGCGGCCACCCGTTCGGGCGCCAGCGCCTGGGTGTCGCGGCTGACGATGCGGCCGACCGCGGCGCGGGCCTGTTCCAGCCGGCCCTCGCCCAACGCTTGCGCCACCGGCAGTGCGTGCTCGCGCAGGCTGCGCAGACCGACCGCGGCGTACAACGCCAGCGCGGCGAAGGCCGCGCCCGCCCAGGCCGACCAACTCGAAAGCGCGGCATGCGCCCAGGCCGTGGCCAGGCCGGCCGGCAGCACCGCCAGGCACCACGCCAGCAGGCCGCGCACGCGGCTGTCGCGGTGACAGGCCGCTTCCAGCGCGCGCGCCAGCCGGCCGAAGGCCACCAGCGGGTGCGCGCGCCGGGGCTCGCCGCAGGCCGCGTCCAGCAACAAGCCTGCGGGCAGGGCCCAGGCCAGCGTGCCGGCGTGGGCGACCGCATCGGCCAGCAGCGCGCTCACGGCGCCAGCAGGCGCAGGGCCGCGCCGGGATTGGAGGGAAAATAGAAGTGCACGAAACTCGCGCTCATGCGCCCGCGCCGGTACACCGCTTCGCGGCTGGGGCCGCCGTTGGGGTTGAACGACTGCGCGATCGCCTCGGCGCCGACCTCGGCCTGGGCGTAATGGAAGGTATGCCCGCGCAGTTCGCCTTCGGGCAAGGCCACCGCCTGCAAACCCAGCGCCGCCAAGCGCGGCTGGATCGCAGCATGGCCCGGCAACAACCCCGCCATCGGCGCGCTGCGGCCCTCGCGGTCGGCCAGCCGGTCCAGGCAATAGAGCAGGCCGCCGCATTCGGCCAGCAGCGGCTTGCCGGCGTCCACATGCGCGTGCAGGCCGGCGCGCAGGTCCTCATTGGCGGCCAGCGCCTGCAAGTGCAGTTCCGGATAACCGCCGGGCAGCCACACCGCATCGCAATCGGGCAAGCCTTCGCCCGCCAGCGGCGAGAACATCGCCAGCTCCGCCCCGGCTTCGCGCAGCAGGGCCAGGTTGGCCGGATACAGGAAACAGAACGCCGCATCGCAGGCGATGGCGATGCGGCGGCCGCGCAGCAACGGCGGCACCGGCGCCAGCGCGGCCGGCGCGAACTCCAGCGGCGGCGGCAGCGCTGCCTCGGCGTGCGCGGACCAGGCCTGGGCCAAGGCTTCCAGGCGCGTGTCGATGTCCTCCAGTTCGCCCGCCGCGACCAAGCCCAGGTGACGCTCGGGCAAGGCCAGCGCCGGATCGCGCGGCAACGCGCCGATCCAGCGCAGCGGCGCCGGCACGCTCTGGCGCAACAATTGCGCGTGATAGGCACTGCCCACGCGATTGGCGGCCACGCCATGCACCGCCAGGCCGTCGCGATAACGCGCCAGGCCCAGCGCCAGCGCGCCGAAGGTCTGCGCCATCGCCGAGCCATCGATCACCGCCAGCACCGGCAGGCCCAGGCGCTGGGCCAGGTCGGCGCTGGAGGGCGCACCGTCGAACAGGCCCATCACCCCTTCGACCAGGATCAAGTCCGCCTCCAGCGCCGCGGCATGCAGGCGCGCGCGCACGTCCTGCTCGCCGCACATCCACAAGTCCAGTTGCAGCACCGGCGCACCGCTGGCGCGTTCGAGCACCATCGGGTCGAGGAAATCCGGCCCGGTCTTGAACACCCGCACCCGCCGCCCCTGCTGCCGGTGCCAGCG
>CBIFVU010000167.1:0-9241 GCA_966185905.1 uncultured Lysobacter sp. | reverse complement strand
GCTGTGGGGGCCGTGGGGGCAGCGCAAGCGCAGCCGCGCGTGGCCGATCTCAACCTGCAACGCGGCTTCGACGCGCCGCTGGCGCCGGTGCCGTCGGTGTTCTCCTCCTCGGTCGCCTCGCCGCACTATGAGCAAGGGCCGGAGTCGCCGGTGTCGCTGTCCAAGTACATCGCGGCGACCTTGGCCCTGGAGCGCGGCGTATCGCCGGGGCAGCCGATCAACGAAGCCGACATCGAGCACGACGAAGGCGCATTCCTGCATACCGCCGATCCTGCGAGCTTGACCGTGGTCCGGCGCGTCTCGCTCGGCATCGAGGCCCATTGGGCCCACGACGACCGCGACGGGGCATTGGCGCCACAGGCTTATCGGGTCTATCGCAACACCGGTGCCGGGATGCAGTTGGCGGCCAGCCTGGCCCCGAACGCTTCGGCCAAGTACAACAGCTTCATCGATGGCAGTGCCTTCGGCGCGGCGCAGGCGGTGTGCTACGAGATCCGGACGCTCGACCAGGCCGGCACCGAGCGCAGTTACTCGCAAGTGCAGTGCGCGCAATCGCCGCAGGCCACGTTCGTCAAGCACCTGGAGGTCTCTGTCCAGTCCAAGACCTGCCCTTTGCCCTCGGAAATGCCGGCCAAGTGCGGCGATCCGGTGGCGGCGCGGACCGAGTGCTTCTGCGATGTGAGTTATTCGATCCAGGCCGAGATCGAGGGCGGAGTGAACCAGGCCGAGTTCGAAGTCTGGGGCTATACGCCCGGCCCTTTGACCAACCCCAGCGCGCAGTGCGGCGACTGGGTGAAATGGTTCCCGAACCATTGCCTGCTGCCGTTCGGCTGGCGCTCGTCGCAGTACCTGTCGGGCAACGGCACGCTCTACACCGGCACGCTCACGCGCAAGGAGCCGATCATCTACATGTACTGGTCGCGCCAGGACGGGCGCACCGAATCGCCGCTGGTGCGCTTGCGGGTGGTCGATGGTGGTGGAGGCGTCGAACATTTCCCCCGCGTCGGCTACCTCAGCCAACAACGCAACAACCGGCTGCGCGACCGGCTGTGGAGCGGCATCAATACCAATCCGGCCAGCGCTACCTGGGCACGCAGCGTCGCTGCCACGGCCGTGTCGTTGCGCGCACAGGGCTTCAACGGCATTTTCCTGGACGAGTACCGGCCATTGAAGGCCGATGTGCAAGTCGCCAACGGCATCAATCACGAAGGCCCGGCCATCGAGTACCCCTACGCGGCCGGCGCCACCAACGATCCGAACTTCGTCGATCCCTGGAGCACCGGCCTGGCGGGCTTCGCCCAGGCATTGCGCTATTGGGACGGCCAACTGCGTCCGGCCGGTTCGGCCCCGACCCAATGGGCCGGCAACGCCATTCATGCGCACGACTTGTCCACGTCGGTCAGTCGCGTCCTGGCGCGCGAGGAACTGCGCGCCACCACCGGCCTGGACCAGGTCATGTTCGAGGCCTGCATCGTGTCCGGCGAGGAATCGCTGTCCGGGGATGCGTGGGAAAGGCATCTCAAGCGGATCGATGAAGTCACCGCGTCGGGCCGCAGGCTCAATTGCCACATCACTCCCGCGAATGGCCAGAACGAACTGTTGGCCGACACCTCGGGCCTGGCCCCGAGGGTGCGACTGTTTTCCCTGGCCTCCTTCCTCATGGCCAACGATCAGCACTTGGCCACGCTGGGTCAGTGGGAGATCAATCCGACCGTGGTGCCGCCGACCTTTCCGGGCAAGCTCATCAACGATTTCGTCGAATTCCGCACCGATCTGGGGACTCCGACGGAGCTGAGGCGGCGGGTGAGCAACGATCAGTGCTGGCAGCGGGCCTACAGCAACGGCGTGGTGCTGGTCAACGCCAACGCATCCGGCAACTGCACCTTCGTCCTGCCCCGCGCGATGCACCCACTGCGGCTGGTGCGGCCGTCGCAGCGCCCCGACAACCCCTACGACCCGGGCGATGCCGAGTTGGGGCCGGCCAGCTCCATGGTGACACTGCCGCCCCGGCATGGCGCACTGGCGCTCAACCCCGGCGTGCCGGCGCCTGCGTATCCGCGCCGGTACTACGCCAGCACCCGTTTCCCCGATTTCAACCGCGACCGCTATTCCGACCTGTACCTCTACAATCCCGACAGCGGTTGGGGCGAAATGCGCTATGGCCGCCGTGCCGACGGCCTGGCCGCTGGTTTCGGCGACGCGCAGAACCAGCACCAGAGCTGGACCCTGGGCAACTTCAATGGCGACGCCTACACCGACCTGTTCGGCTTCGCCCCCTCCGGGCACAATAACCTGCGCTACGCCTATCCGGGCGGATTCGTCGACCACTACAACGGCCAGTGGAGCGCGGGCCATTCGTTCGTGCCCGGCGACTTCAATGGGGACGGATACGAAGACCTGTTGCTCTATGGCCCCCAGGGGCAGGTCGAGGTGCGCTATGGCCACGCTGGCAAAGGCTTGCAGTTCTCCCAGGCGAGCCAGACCACATGGAGTACGGGATTTACCTTGGTGCCGGGCGATTTCAACGGCGATGGTCGCACCGACGTGCTGCTCTACGGCAGCGGCGGCCATACCGAGATCCGCTATGGCCACGCAGGCGAGGGGCTGCGCTTCGCGCCTGCCAGTCAAACCACCTGGAGCCTGGGGCAACGGCTGGTGCCTGGCGACTTCAACGGCGACAGCTACACCGATCTGTTGCTGTACGGCGCTGCCGGCACGGTCGAAATCCGTTACGGTCAAAGCGGCGACGGGCTGCGCTTCGCACCGGCCTCGCAGACCCAATGGAGCACCGGCTACGCCTTGGTCCCCGGCGACTTCAACAGCGACGGCTACGCCGACGTGTTCCTGTACGGCGCCGACGGCAGCACCGAGATCCGTTACGGCTGGAACGCGGACGGACTGGCCTTCTCGCCCCAGAGCCAGCAGCAATGGGGCACGGGCCTGAAGGCGATATCCGGCGATTTCAACGGCGACTACTTCAGCGACCTGGCGGTCTACGACCCGGTCACCGGGATGGGGGAAATCCGTTATGGCCAGGCCAGCCCAGGCCTGCGGGCGTCCTCGGCGCCGGTCGAATCCTGGGGCATCGGCTATCGCCTGATTTCGGGCAGCTGGAAACAGTACTGAGGCGGCAATGCTGGAAGCGCGCTGGCGTCGCTGGCCTTCGGCGCCGCCTCCTTCGAAAGCGCGCCCCAGCGTCGGCTCGGCCAAGCCAACCCGCGACGATCGATGCGTCGCGGGTTTTCCGGTCGATGGCCGCACGGCCGAACGCCGTTTCGAGGTTGCAGCCGCAATTCCGGCCCGGACGCCGCCGCAGAATGCCGGCCGCGAACTGTCGATGCGAAAGGCGCGCCACGTAAATTCCGGGAGGAACCGGCCATCGATCTTCGTCGGAGAGCGAGAAGCAGGACGCGCGACTACAGCCTCTTGGCCCCATGGCATCGGGCGCGGATTGGCCGAATAATGCGGCCATGACCATCTTCCTCACCGACTTCGCCCGCGCCCGCCTGTTCCCCCGCGAACCTCGGCGCAACACCATCCAGGACATCACCCCCGGACAGTTCGAGCGCCACCTCAACGAGGTGCCGCCGTTGAAGGTGCTCGAGGGTTACGCGCCGTTCTGCAAGCTGCACGTGCATCGCAACTGGACCAGCACCCGCTGCCTGGCCGTGCCGATCACCGACGAGAACCGGCACCTGCTGCGCTCGGAGTACGAGGCGCGGACCAAGGACGAGTTGCCGGTGTTGGTGCGATGGTTCGAGGGAGTCGATCCGCCGGTGGCGGAGTACTTGATCGCGATTCTCTACAGCCGCGAGCAACTGGCCAAGGAAGGCACCGCCATCGACGCCGACTGGGGCGTGGTGGGGTGCATGTACACCGCCGAGCCGGTGGAGACGCCCATGGCGCCGATCACGATGATGCGCAATGCGTTGGGGGTGGAAGAAGGAGGCTCCGGTGTAGAACTGGATCGTCACGGATACCGGAGAAGCGTCGAGTTCTGGAGCAAACATGCGAATTGGCGCGGTTGAACGCGCTTCGCGACGGCGGAGGCTGCCATTGAACCCGCAGAGTGCAAGAGGGCGGACGAAGACGCTTGATATGCGAACGGGCAATTCCAATGAGGCCTGTGTCCATCTGCTGGGGCTGAATGTGTGCTGACAGAATTGATGAAGGAAGGGGGCGGGCAGTGGATCGTGCCGCTGGGCATCATGGCGATCGGGGTAGTGGCGGTGAAGGGGTTATTCACCTTCAACCGATCGCGCAGCCAGGATCGGAAAGACTTCCTGGATCTTTGGGCGAAAGCCGACAAAGCCGATGATCTGTGGGTGCAGGTGGCGGTGCGCCATGTGTTCGGCGATGTTCTTCCGCCGGCGCTGATACGCCGCTTCCTCGTCCATCCGCAAGGCGCGCGTGCATTGGGCGATATGGCGTACGCATGGCCACTCTTGGACATGGACGAGTCGACCGGAGAGTTGCGTTGGCGCAGGGAGCGTCACTATTCCGAGCGCGCGAGACGCTGGGAATGGCGCGCATGGATGGCGACCTATTTCGTTACGGCTTCTGCGATGTTCGGATTCGCTTGGTTCGCGGTAGTTTACGGCAAGACGTTAATGGGCCTTAGTTTGTGGGTGTTGGCTGTGGAAACCGGGTTTTTCGCTGCCCGAGCGTTGATGAAGTCGGAACGGTTGGGCGATGCTCACACGGCGGTGCCGCGTTGGACGAAAGGGTTGCGGTGGAAGTATGGCGGTCCCGATGTGGGCCCGATTCGGCTGACGGGGCGCGGCGGAAAAAAGGCTCAGCGCGGCCGTTCCGACTAGTGCGAAGTGCAGTGGGAGTTGTTGCCTCCCGTAGCATCGATGCGAGCCACTGTGCTGCCGCATCGGCGGTTTCACCGTAGCGTCATTGTCGTCACCGAGGTTCTCGCCGCTCCTTCAGATCTTTGGAACAAAGCGCCCCGGTTTCTCCGGGGCGCTCGGCTCGTTCGCGATGCCGCTGGTTTACGGGCTGGTGCGCAAAGTCAGCGAGTAGGCGCTCAGGATCGAGCGCAGCGGGGTGAAGTAGCTGTTGCCGCCGCCGTTCTGGCCCTGGCTGCCCTGGCAACTGCCGCTGCCGCCGGACAGCACGCCCTGGCCTTGGCCGGCGCCGGTGATGTAGGAGCCGCCCGAATCGCCGCCCTCGGCGCAGGCGCTGGTGCGGGTCAGGCCGGTGACGGTGCCGTCGGGGTTGCCGTTGTCGTCCACATAGGAGACGGTCATGTTCTTGCTGCGGATGGCGCCGCAGCGCCACTGGGTGGTGCGGCCGGAGCGGCATACGGCGGCGCCGACCGCGGCTTCGGTGCTGCCGCGCACGGTGACATCGCCGTTGCCGTAGCCGTAGACGGTGGGCGATAGGGTGTGGGTGCTGTCCACGCGCACCCAGCCTCGGTCGGGGCCGCTCTGGGTGCCGTCGGGCATGGCCGAGGCGGCGAAGCTGCCCACGCGCACGCCCATGCTCCATTGCGAGACTTCGTTGTAGACGATGTCGCCCACATCGCCGCAATGGCCGGCGGTGGCGTAGCCCGGGGTGCTGCCCTGCGTCACCGAGAAACCGACAGAGCAGGCCGAGACGTAGCCGCCGCCCACATCGCGCAGCACGCCGCGGCCGCCCTGGATGGCGATGCGGCGCTGCGGGGCCTCGGTCATGGTCTCGAACCGCACCGCGCTGGCGTCCAGGCCGCTGCGCGCGACGAAGTCGATGCCGGCATCTTCGGCGCCCGGTGCGACGCCGACGACGATGCTGTTGCTCGGCAGGTCCACGCTCCAACTGTAGACACCCTTGGGCGCCTTGCCGGCGCGGGCGAGTTGGCTGTCGAGTTGGCCCTTGGCGGCGTTGAGCGAGGCCAGGTTGTGGCGCGCGCGACGGGTTTCCACGCCGGAGGCGAGCTTGGCGCCCTTGATCGAGGTGCTGGCGGCGACGAAGCCGTAGCTGCCGTCGGCCTTGCGTTCCAGCCAGGCGCCGGCGAAGTCGCGGCCGAGCTGTTTCTCCAGCGCTTTTTCCTGTTGCGCGGCCAAGCGCTCGGTTTGCAAATACTGGGCCAGTTGCGGGCCGGACAGGCCGAGGTCGCGTTGCATCGCGGTCTTCAACGCGGGGGCGAGGTCGTCGGCGGCGTTGGCCGCACCGGAAGCGAGCAGGGCCGCGGCTGCGGCGAGGACCGACACACTGAACTTATGCATATCCAGAATTCCTTGAGCAGGGAGGGGATGTGGATCGCAGTGCGGCCGGGCTGGGGCAGGTCTTGGTTGCGCTCGCGGGGGCGAGGGCTCAGTCCGGCCGCATTGGCTAGAACGGGCCCTCGCGCGCTCGCCCCTACCAGCGAAATGAGACGGTCTAGTTGCTTCGGGCCAGCGATGGCGCTTGGAAAAATGAAGCGCGTGAATGCAGACGAAGGAACTGTGATGCGGATGCGATGTGAGTCACCGGGTGTGCGATGCGTGCGCGCCTTGCCGCGGGGAAGGGCAGGAATACTCAATGTCGCGGCGTATCCCTGCACATAAGCCGGTCCATCGCCTGTTGCCGAAGGATCGTTCGCAACTCACCGGGCGAGCGTGGAGCATTCACAGTGTTTGCTTGGCTTGGAATGGGGGCGGCTGGACTCTCGTAGGTATTGCTGTGGGCTTGGCAAGGCGCCTTCAGATCGGGGAGTGTTGTCTCGAGGTTTTCAGGCCCGTCGAAGGGGGTTTATGTGGGTATCCTGTCCACGCGGTGCATTTCGACGGCGGCGCTGTGCGCAGCGACGCTTGTTGTCGCTCAGGGATGTTCCGCATCGGATTCCAAGCGTATCGTTCGCGAACGAAGTGCACCGGCGAGCGCTGGGGCGATCTCTGTGCAGGCATCGGATCAGCAGGGCGAGAACCTGGGTGAGCGTGTCGATGCGCTGTTGAAGGACATCGTGGCGAGAAAAAAGGTGGGTCCAGAACAGGTCGAAACGCATCTGCAGGTCCGCCTCGGGCCGGAGTCGCGCAGCGGGAGGCCGAATGTACTTGGAGCCTCGGCAAAAAGTGAAGGCGGAACGCCTTATCGGGTTCTTTTGAAATACCGTCAGAGCGATGTGCAGTTGAGTCTTCGATTTCCCGAAAAGCTCGAGAGTTGCGACGTCGAGCTCGATGAAGTGGTGAGTTCATTGACCGAGTCGATGGGCATGAAGGCATTCGACGAGCCAATGCAAGGTTTGAGGCCGCACGTGATGCTGGCCGATTCCCATGATGCGTCAGACGCGAGGGTCACGATCCGGATGTTCGATCGCGTATTCACGGACGCGGGCGAAAAGCAGCGCCGTTGCGTCTATTTGCTTGATGCTGCGGCCATCGGAATGGTCTGACAACGGTAGAGCCGCTCGGTCGAGCGCGTGGCGATTCGCTCGTGTCATCGATCGGCCCAGCATAAAAAACGCCCCGGTTTCCCGGGGCGCTCGTGTTCGCCTGCGCGGGCCCGCTTACGGGCTGGTGCGCAGCGTCAACGCGTAGGTGCTGAGGATCGAGTTGATCGGGGTGAAGTAGCTGTTGCCGCCGCCGGTGCGGCCCTGGCGGCCCTTGCAGCTGCCGCTGCCGCCGGACAGCACGCCCTGCGCCTGGCCGGCGCTGGTGATGAACGAGCCGCCCGAGTCGCCGCCTTCGGCGCAGGCGGTGGTCTGGGTCAGGCCGGTCACGGTGCCATCGGGGTTGCCGCTGTCGTCCACGTAAGAAACCGTCATGTTCTTGCTGCGGATGGCGCCGCAGCGCCAGCCGCTGGTGCGGCCGGAACGGCACAGGGCCGCGCCGACGGCGCCTTCGGTGCTGCCGCGCACGGTCACATCGCCGTTGCCGTAGCCATAGACGCTGGCCGACAGGGTGTGGGTGCTGTCCACCTGCACCCAGCCGCGGTCCGGGCCGGTCTGGGTGCCGCTGGGCATGGTCGAGGCGGCGAACGAACCCAGGCGCACGCCCGGGGTCCACTGCGAGTCTTCGTTGTAGACGACCTCGCCGGTGTTGCCGCAGTGGCCGGCGGTGGCGAAGCCCGGGGTGGTGCCCTTGGTCACCGAGAAGCCGACCGAGCAGGCGTACAGGTAGCCGTCGCCGGGCTGGCGCAGGTAACCGCGGCCGCCCTGGATGGCGATGCGGCGCTGCGGGGCTTCGGCCATGGTCTCAAAGCGCACGGCGCCGGCGTCCAGACCGCTGCGGGCGATGAAGTCGACCGCGGCCTCTTCCGCGCCGGGGGCCACGCCGACGACCACGCTGTTGCTCGGCAGGTCCACCGCCCAGCTGTAGACGCCCTTGGGTGCCTTGCCGTTGCGCGCCAACTGCGCGTCCAACTGTCCCTTGGCCGAATTCAGCGCCGCCAGGCTGTGGCGGGCCTGGCGGGTTTCCACGCCGGCCACGGCCTTGGCCGCCTTGATCGAGGTGCTGGCGGTGACCAGGCCGAAGGAGCCGTCGGCCTTGCGCTCCAGCCAGGTGCCGGCATAGTGGCGGCCGGCCTGGCGCTCCAGCGCCTTCTCCTGCTGCTCGGCCAGGCGTTCGGCCTTGAGGTACTGGGACAACTGGCTGCCGGTCAGGCCGAGGTCGCGCTGCAGGGCGGCCTTCAGGCCGGGGGCGACATCGTCGGCGGCGGACGCTGCGCCGGATACGAACAGGGCCGCAGCGGCGGCGATGACCGACATACTGAATTTACGCATATCCAGAAACTCCTGAGGCAAGGTTGGGAGTGGACAGCTGGTGCGGCGGGGCGGGCCTGGGCCATGACGGCGTGGGGGCCCCTGGTTTGCGTCGCACTGTGTCCAACGCGCTGCGGCCGGCTCCCCCCCATCTGCAAAATGCGATGGCTTCCGCGGTTTCGCATCCTGCTGCCAGGGGCGATGCGCTGAAGATCGTGAATGCCGGGTGCGAAGCGTGATGGGGGGCGGGATTCGGGTTGGGTGCGGGCGCGCGGGAACCGCCGATTCAAATATCCTCAGCCGCTCAGCCGCTCAGCCGCTCAGCCGCTCAGCCGCTCAGCCGCGCTTGCCCTTGCCCGCGCGCGCAGCCAGATTGCGGGCCACGCCCGCCTTGAACAGGGCTTGCAGCGCCGCCTCGTCGATGGCCTGGTCCTGGTGGAGGTCGATGGCGCGGCGCGTGTTGCCTTCCAGGCTGGCGTTGAACAGCCGGGCGGGGTCGTCGAGCTCGGCGCCGTGGGCGAAGGTGAGCTTGACCGCGCTCTTGTAGGTCTCGCCGGTGCAGACGATGCCTGCGTG
>CBIFVU010000166.1:0-9266 GCA_966185905.1 uncultured Lysobacter sp. | reverse complement strand
GCGCGTGGGGTGGGATTGTTGGGTTGGATGCGCTCGGTTGTGCTGTGGTTCTGCGCTTGTCGCCGTGGCGTTTCTCGAAGTGGGTTTTGTCGAAGCGCTTCATCCACGCAGTGGCCGCTCGAAGCCGGTGCTGCGCGGCTGCGCAGCGAACGCATGCGATCATCGCGGCATGACCGATGCCGCCGCTTCGCCCACGCTGTCCACTGATTTCGCCGAGGCCTTGGCCCAGCGCGCGCTCGCACGCCTGCGCGCGGCCTCGCCGGAGGCGGCCGAAGCCTTGGCCGACGACGGCCTGCGCGAGCGCGTCGCGCGCGTGGCTGTGGTCAGCGACTTCGCTATCGACACCCTGGTGCGGCAACCGGCGCTGTTGCTCGCCCTGGCCGCCGACGACGGCGCCCACCCGCCTGCACCGCCCACGCTGGAGGCCGAGCACCGCGCCGACTGGGGCCTGCGCCTGCGCCGTTACCGCAGCGCCGGGTCCACCCGCCTGGTGTGGCGCGATGTGCTGGGCCTGGACACGGTCGAGGACACCCTGGCCGGCAGCACGGCCCTGGCCGAGACCTGCCTGGGCGTCGCACTGCAGGCGCTGGAGCAGGAGTTCCAACAACGCCACGGCGCGATCCGCAGCGCCGACGGCGAGCGCGTGCGGTTGGTGGTGTTCGGCCTGGGCAAGCTCGGCGGCAGCGAACTGAATTTCAGCTCCGACGTGGACTTGGTCTACGCCTACGAACACGACGGCAGCACCGCCCACGACGGCCGCGACCCGGCCCGCGCGCTCGATGCGGAGGCCTATTTCGCCAAGCTGGGCCAGCAACTGGCGCGATTGCTGGACGAGCCCACGGCCGAAGGCTTCTGCCACCGCGTGGACCTGCGCCTGCGCCCCTACGGCAATGCCGGCCGCGCGGCCTGGTCGTTCGCGGCGATGGAGCAGTATTTCCAGCGCGAGGGCCGCGACTGGGAACGCTACGCCTGGCAGAAGGCGCGGCCCGTGGCCGGCGACATCGAAGCCGGCGAGCGCTTCCTGGACAGCTTGCGGCCCTTCGTCTACCGCCGCTATCTCGACTTCGGCGCGCTCGACGGCTTGCGCGCGATGAAGGCCGCCATCAGCGCCGAGGTCGCGCGCAAGGAGCTGGCCGACGACATCAAACGCGGCCCCGGCGGCATCCGCGAGATCGAGTTCCTGGTGCAGGCGCTGCAACTGATCCGCGGCGGGCGCGAGGCCGAACTGCGCGGGCGCCGCCTGTTGCCGGCCCTGCGCGCGTTGGTGGACCAGCGCCAGATCGCCCCGGCCGCCGGCCTGGCCCTGGCCGAGGACTACCGCTTTCTGCGCCGGCTGGAAAACCGCCTGCAGATGCTGCGCGACGCGCAGACTCACGCGCTGCCGGCCGGCCCCGAGGACCGCGCGCGCCTGGCCCTGGGCCTGGGCCAGCCCGACTGGGACGCGCTGCTGGCCGAGCTGGAGCAACGCCGCGAGCGGGTGACCGCCGAGTTCGACGCCCTGCTCGCGCCGCGCCGCCGTCGCGCCGCCCCCGATGCGCTGACCGGCTATTGGCGCGCATTGCCCGAGTCCGGCGACGCGCAGGTGCTGGCCGACGCTGGGTTCGAGCCCGAGGCCGATGCGGTGCTGCGCGACTTCTCCCGCAGCCCCGGTGTGCGCGGCCTGTCCGACGCCGCGCGCGCGCGCCTGGACCGGGTGCTGCCGGCACTGCTGCAGGCCGCCGCCGCGTCCAGCCAGCCGATGCTGGCGCTGCGGCGCTTGCTGGCGCTGCTGCACAACGTGCTGCGCCGCAGCGCCTACCTGGCCTTGCTCGACGAGCAACCGGCGGCGTTGTCGCGCCTGGTCGAGGTGGTCTCGCGCAGCGCGCTGCTGGCCGAGCGCCTGGCCGCGCATCCGCTGCTGCTGGACGAACTGCTCGACGCGCGCGTGGCCGGCCCGCTGCCGGGCCGCGAGGCCTTGCGCGCGGCCTGCGCCGAAGTCGATGGCGGCGACGATGCCGAGGCCACCTTGCAGGCGCTCAACGAAGTGCGCCAATCGCTGAGCTTCCGCATCGCCATGGCCTTGCGCGATGGCCGCCAGCCGGCCGAGGACTGCGCCCGGCAATTGGCCTGGCTGGCCGACGGGGTGGTGCTGCGGGTGCTGGCCCTGGCCGAAGCCGAAGTGGCCGCCGCGCACGGGCGCGTGCCGGACGCGAGCTTCGCCGTGCTCGGCTACGGCAGCCTCGGCGGCGAGGAGCTGGGCTTCGGCTCGGACCTGGACCTGGTGTTCCTCTACGACGCGCCGCAGGTCGAAGGCGGGGCGATGTCCGACGGCGCGCGGCCGCTGGACGCCTCGCGCTGGTTCGCGCGCCTGGCGCAGAAGATCGTGGCCCTGCTCGGCGCGGTGACCGCGGCCGGGCGCCTGTTCGACGTGGACGTGCGGCTGCGCCCGGACGGCGCCAAGGGCCTGCTGGTGTCCTCGCTGGCCAGCTTCAGCGAGTACCAGTACGAGCGCGCCTGGACGTGGGAACACCAGGCGCTGGTGCGCGCGCGCTTCATCGCCGGCGACGAGGGCCTGCGCGCGCGCTTCGAGGCGGTGCGCGAGCGCGCGCTGTGCAAGCCGCGCGATGCGGCCAAGCTGCGCGGCGACGTAGCGGCGATGCGCGCGCGCATGCGCGCCGAACTGGACCGCAGCGACGCAGCGCATTTCGACCTCAAGCAAGGCCAGGGCGGGTTGGTGGACCTGGAGTTCGTGCTGCAATACCTGGTGCTGCGCGAGTCCGCGCAAGCGCCGCAGTGGCTGGCGCCGCGCGACACACCGGGCTTGATCGCGATGGCGGCGCAGGCCGGCGCCTGGCCGGCGCCGCTGGCCGCTGGCCTGGCCCAGGCCCACGCCGCGCTGCTGGCCGCTGGACTGGAATGCACCCTGGACCGGCGCCCGCGCCGGGTCGCGCAGACGCCGCCCATCGCCGAGGCGCGCGCCGCCATCGACGCGGCCTGGCGCCAGGCCGGCCTGGCCGCGGCGGCGGCAGATACCGCCTGGGACGCCATCGCGGACGCCGCCGCGCGCGCGTCGCCGCACTGACATGCGGCGCGTGCATGCTGTGCGGCCGGTCGCGGTCCGCCGCGCCGACCGCCGGCCCGGCGGCGCTTCGGCTTGACGCGCCGGGACCGCCGGGGCAACCATCGGACCACGCCCTTGGGGGGAGACGCGACGTGATCCTGCCGGACCCGCTTGTCCGCACGGCCGAACGCCGCCTGCGCGCGCCTGCGCGGGGCGCTTGCCGCGTGCGCCGCGCCGGGGCCGCGCGCCGATGAGCGCCTTCCGCCCGCGCCCGCGCGCCGGCCTCTACGGCGCCGCTGCCTGCCTCGCCCTCGTTTCGACAGGATGCCCTTCCGCCATGACCAGCCGTCCGGCCGATCCGCCCGAACGCAGCGCTGCCGACGCCGCCGCGCCGCTGCGCTTCCAGACCCACAACTTCGAGGCGTTCTGCTTCAACACCCTGGCCTGCTCGGTGATCTACAACGAGCGCCAGTTCACCCAGCGGCGCCTGGACACGCCGGCACCGCCGCCGCCGCAAGGCGACTACCGCAAGCGCTGGGGCCCGGCCAGCTACATCGTGCTCAAGCCCGGTTTCCCCGGCCCGGTGCACGTGCGCTGGACCGCGCTGGACGGCAGCGAGCACCAAGCCGAGGTGGACCTGGACGGCATCTTCGCCGAGCGCGCGATCCTGCACCGCGTGCCGGCCGCCGACCTGCCGGAGGATGTCTATGTCGCCAGCCCCAGCATCTACCTGGAAGTGGACGACCGCAGCGTGAACGTCTACATGCGCGCGATGGTGCCGACCCGGACCGCGCAGATCCCCGGCAATCCGCACAGTGATTTCCGGGACGACGTGATCCTGGCCTGGAGCCGCACCTACTGAGCCGCGGGCCAGCGCGACCGGTACCGGGAAAAACCAGGCCCCCGAACAAGCAGGCCTGAGGACAAGCAGGCCTGAAACAAGCAGACCCGAAGCAGCAGGCCCGGCAAGCGACATACACACAAGCCGGATCGGCAACGGGATCCGGAGAACAGGGCCCGGCCCAGCCGGATCCATTGAGGGAGCAGGACGATGCCCGACAAGCACAAGCCCGGCCCGGACGGCCTGATCCAGGACGGCACGCCGCACTATCCGGCCAACGAACACGACCTGCAGAGCTACCGCGACGCGAGCCAGGCCTTGTCCCAGTTCACCGCGCCGGTGATGGTCAGCGCCGATCGCCCCAACGAACGCCTGTTCGTGGCCGCCTTCGACGGCACCGGCAACGACGCCGACCGCGATCCCGAGCACATCACCAACGTCGGCAAGATCCGCGACCAGATCCGCGAGCACCTCGAACGTCAGGACAACCCGCAACTCGCCGTGGGCTATGTCGAAGGCCCCGGCACCCAGCGCAACGTGCTGGCCAAGGCCTGGGACGGGGCGCGCGGACACACCTACGACGAACGCCTGGAGCGGATGTACGAGATCTTCATCGACCAGGCCAAGCGCTGGAAGCAGGAGAATCCCGACGCCGAGATCCGCGTGGCCGACATCGGCTTCAGCCGCGGCGCCGAGCAGGCTGCCGGCTTCGCCCGCCTGGTCCACGAGCGCGGCATCCAGGACCCGGCCGGTGCGCGCTACCAACGCGACAGCGACGGCAACATCAAGGGCGTGGAATACACCAAGCCGGCGCTGGTGCCGCCGGGCGAGGTGGCGCAGGCGGTGGGCCTGTTCGATCCGGTCGGCACCGGCGAGCCGGTGGCCAAGCACGATCGCCGGCTGCCGCCGTCGGTGATCTCGGCCTTGCAGATCAGCGCCGAGGACGAGCGCCGCTCGCTGTTCAAGGGCAGCCCGGTCGTGCCGCCGGGCGCGTCGGAGGATGGGCGCTTCCTCAACGTCACCGTGGGCGGCGCGCATTCGGACATCGGCGGCAGCTACCATCGCGACGGCCTGGCCGCGCGCAGCGGCAACCTGCAGATCGACTACCTCAACGCGCTGGCGCAGCCGCCGTTCCTGCAGAAAATGCACGAGCCCGACGACCCGCGCTTGAACGTGGTGCATCAGTCGCACAAGGGTTCGCTGCTGTACCGGCTGACCGGCGAGGTCGACCGCGCCCAGCCCGAAGGCCAGAACCCGCGCTTGGTGCCCAAGGGCATGGATGTGGCCGATCCCTTCCATCCCGAGCCGCGCGACGAGGCCCTGAACGCGCGTTTCCCGCGCCAGGCGGTGCCGATCGGACCGGTGCCCGATGCGCAGGGCCGGTTGCCGGAGGCGCCCTCGCAGACGCCGCAAACTCTCTCTGCGCCCTCTGCGCCAGCGGAGGCCGGCGCGGCCGGCGCGCGCTCGCCGCAGGCGCAGCACATTGACGGCATGCTCGACCGCCTGATCGCCGGCGCCCAAGCGCCCGGCGGCGATTACCGGCACGCCTTGCGCGAGGCCGCCGAGCAGCCGGCCGGGCAGGACTTGCGCCGCGAGGCGGTCGCCGGCGCCGACCGCGCCGAACAGGCCTGGGCCGCGCAGCAAGCCCAGCAAGCGGCGAGCCAAGAACAACAGCAGGGCGCGCGCCAGCCGCGCTTGTGAGCTGCGGCGGGCGCAGCGCGCGGCCCGTTCGCTCTGCGCGCGGGGCCGGGCCTGCGCGCGAGCCACATCGCTCAGTCGGCCTCGCTCAGTCGGCGTCGTTCAATCCGCGAGCCCGAGCCGCCGCCGCACCTCCGCCGCGACCCGCGCCGTCTCGCGCAGCGGCGCCACCGGATAAGCCCGCAGCGCCGCATCGAAGGCGCGCACCCGGCCCAGGCCGAGCAGACTGTCGACGAAGCGGCGCGGACGCCCGTCCACCCGCTCGATGCCGTAGGCGAACACCGGCGCGCGGGTCGCCGCGGCCTCTGACAGCATGTTCACCGAATCGGCGGTGCAGACGATGCGGTCGGCCCAGCCGAGCAGGCCCGGGTAGGGATTGGTGCCTTCGCCGGGCTCGTACCAGCGCACCCCGGGCAGGCGCGCCAGGCGCTCGCGCAGGCGCGCGCGGATCTCCACCGGCGTGCGCCGCGAGGTGGTCGCCAGCAGGCTGCCGCCTTCGTCTTCCAATTGCTTGCGCAGGCGCTCGGCCAAGCCGTCGAAGGCGGCCTGGTCGAAGTCGGCATGGGCGCTGGAACCACCCAGCAACAATGCGGTGCGCGGGCCGGGCAGGGCGCCGAAGTCGGGGAAGGCATGGCGCGCGCCGGCCAGCCACAGTTCGTCTACCGGGTTCAGGCTGCCCAGCAGGGTGATGACGTTGTCGCCGTAGAGACCGTCGTGCTCGGGCGCGACCACCAGGTTCCAGTGCCGCGGCGGCAGCCGCGGGTTCAGGATCTGCACCGCCGCACAGGCCGGCCCGCGCAGCAGCCGGGTCGCCAGGGCGGCTTGGCGGCCGCAGCCGATCACCAACTGCGGCGGCGCCCGCCGCGCCTGGTCGAAGCCCGGCCCGAAGGCGTGCGCGGCGCCCGGCAGGCGCCGCGGCGCGGCCCAGCGCCAGGGCGCGCGAGGGGCCAGGGTCCAGTCGATGGCGGGGCGGCCCAGGGCCAGGGCCAGGGCGCTGGCCTGGCGCTGGTTGCCTGCTCGGCCGTCGGTGACCACCCAGGTTGCAGCTGTGGGGCTATTGGTGGTTGAAAGGCCGTTTCGTTGCACGATTGCGCGTAATCCGTTCCGGGGGTGTCGATTTCGAGTGCGGGTCGAGACTCTACACTTCTGTCTCCGATCACCTGCCAGCATGGCAGCCGCATGGAGAAGACGATGTCCAAGGCCCTGACCGACGAAGCGCTAGACCAGTTGTTCCGCACCGCCCGCACTCACAACGGCCTGGGCGGTGAGGTCAGCGACGAGTCGTTGCGCCAGCTCTACGACCTGCTCAAGTGGGGTCCGACCAGCGCCAACGGCTCGCCGGCCCGCTTCGTCTTCGTCAAGTCGCCGCAGGCCAAGGACAAGCTGCGCCCGGCGCTGTCGGAGGGCAACCTGGCCAAGACTCTGGCCGCGCCGGTCACCGTCATCGTCGGCTACGACCTGGAGTTCTACGAAAAGCTGCCCTACCTGTTCCCGCACGACGACGCGCGCAGTTGGTTCGCCGGCAACGAGGCGGCGATCCAGGCCACCGCATTCCGCAATTCCAGCCTGCAGGGCGCCTACCTGATCCTGGCCGCGCGCGCGCTGGGCCTGGACAGCGGCGCGATGTCGGGCTTCGACAACGCCAAGGTGGACGAGGCCTTCTTCGCCGGCTCCAAGGTCAAGTCCAACTTCCTGATCAACCTCGGCCAGGGCCAGCCGGACAAGTTGTTCCCGCGCCTGCCGCGGCTGTCCTTCGACGAGGCTGCGCGGATCGAGTGAGGCGCGGGCCGAGCGCGGCGGCAGCCTGGGTTGCCGCCGGCTCCGCCGGCGCGTTTGTTCCAGTCCTCTTTCAAGGAGCGGGCGCAGAGGAACGAGGCGTGAGCAACGCTGGGCATCGGCCTGGCGGTCGCCCGCTCGCTGCGTTGCGTTCGCTTCGATTTTCCCCGCACGACCCATCCCATCCAGCGTCCATCCGACGACCCCCGAGGAGTTCCACCATGAAGCGCATCCTGCTCGCCGCCGCCCTGGGCCTGGCTTTCGCCGGCGCCGCCACCGCTGCCCCGCTGACCTACAAGATCGATCCCAACCACACCGACGTGATCGCCAGCTGGAGCCACTTCGGCTTCTCCAACCCGGTCGCTCACTTCGGCAAGGTCGATGGCAGCATCACCTACGATCCGGCCAAGCCGGCGGCCTCCTCGGTGCAGGTGACCATCCCGCTGGACGGCCTGAACTCGCATGTGGCCGACTTCGACGAGCACCTCAAGAGCGCCGATTTCTTCGACGCCGCCAAGTACCCGACCATCACCTTCAAGAGCACCAAGGTCGAGGCCGCGGGCGAGAAGAAGCTCAAGGTCAGCGGCGATCTGACCGTGCGCGGGGTGACCAAGCCGGCGGTGCTGGAGGTGAACATCAACAAGATCGGCGAGCAGCCGATGGCCAAGCGCGCCGCGGCCGGCTTCGACGCCACCACCACGCTCAAGCGCAGCGACTTCGGCCTGGGCAAGTACGTGCCCAACGTCAGCGACGAGGTCAAGATCCAGATCACCACCGAAGCGCTGGTGCCCAAGCAGTAAGCCAGGAGGGCGTCTTCTCTTGACGTTCCCTTCTCCCGCCTGCGGGAGAAGCTGCCCCACCGGGGCGGATGGGGGCGCGCGCCAGCGAACCGCCGGCGCGCTTGCCCGAGAGCATCGGCCCTCACTCCAACCCTCTCCCGCAAGCGGGAGAGGGGCAGGGCGCAGGCCCTTGCGGTGTTCCCTTCTCCCGCCTGCGGGAGAAGCTGCCCCACCGGGGCGGATGAGGGCGCGCGCCAGCGAACCGCCGGCGCGCTTGCCCGAGAGCATCGGCCCTCACCCCAACCCTCTCCCGCAAGCGGGAGAGGGGGCAGGGCGCAGGCCCTTGTGGTGTTCCCTTCTCCCGCCTGAGGGAGAAGGCGCCCCACCGGGGCGGATGAGGTCCGCCAGCGGATGAAGGCCGGCGGTAAACTGAGCGGATGATCCTGCACCGCCCCGCCAGCGCCCGCGGCCGCATCGCCGCCGAAGGCCTCGACAGCTACCACGCGTTTTCCTCCGGTGCCTATTACGACCCGGCCTGGATGGGTTTCGGCTGCCTGCGCGTCGCCAACGAAGTCCGCCTGGCGCCCGGCGCCAGTCTGCCGGCGCATCGCTACGCCAACATGGACGTGCTCAGCTACGTGCTGGAGGGCGAATTGCTCCACCGCGACAGCGCCGGCGAGGAATGCCGCACCGGCGCCGGCGCGCTGCAATGGCTGGGCGCCGGCCACGGCGTCCAGCGCAGCGCCCACAACGCGTCCGGCCAGGCGCCGCTGCATTTCTTCCAGTTCTGGATCCAGCCCGACCGGCTCAACGCCCGCCCGGCCGTGGCCGTGGCGGCGCCGCAACCCGGCGAGGGCGAAGGCGATGTCGCCCTGCTCGCTTCCCGCGATGGCCAGGACGGCGGCCTGCCGGTCCGCCAGGACCTGCGTTTGCACCGCCTGCGCCTGGCTCCCGGCGGTCGCGCCCAGCGTTCGCTGGACCCCGCCCGCAGCTCCGGGCTGCAACTGCTCGACGGCGCCGTCGAAGCGGCTGGCCGCCCGCTCGCCGCCGGCGACGCCCTGGCCTGGTCGGCCGAAGGAGGCAGCCTCGACTTGTCCGCCGCTCCCGCCGCCCCTGCCCACCTGCTCCTGTT
>CBIFVU010000165.1:0-9332 GCA_966185905.1 uncultured Lysobacter sp. | reverse complement strand
ATCAACATCGTCGACACCCCGGGCCACGCCGACTTCGGCGGCGAGGTCGAGCGCGTGCTGTCGATGGTCGACTCGGTGCTGATCCTGGTCGATGCGATGGACGGCCCGATGCCGCAGACCCGTTTCGTCACCCAGAAGGCCTTCGCGATGGGCTTCAAGCCGATCGTGGTGGTCAACAAGGTCGATCGCCCCGGCGCGCGCGCCAGCTGGGTGCTGGACCAGACCTTCGACCTGTTCGACCGCCTCGGCGCCACCGACGAGCAGCTCGACTTCACCACCGTCTACGCCTCCGGCCTGCAGGGCTACGCCGGCATGGACGAGAGCGTGCGCGGCGGCGACATGACCCCGCTGTTCGAGGCCATCTGCGACCACGTGCCCGCCCCGCCGGTCGATCCGGACGGCCCGTTCCAGATGCGCGTGACCTCGCTGGACTACAACAACTACGTCGGCGTGATCGGCGTGGGCCGCATCCAGCGCGGCAAGGTCAAGACCAACCAGCCGGTGACGGTGATCTCCGCCGCCGACGGCAAGACCCGCAACGCCAAGGTGCTGCAGGTGCTCGGCTTCATGGGCCTGGAGCGCGTGGAAGTGGGCGAGGCGCAGGCCGGCGACATCATCGCCTTCTCCGGCATCGAGGCGCTGGGCATTTCCGACACCATCTGCGACCCCAGCGCGGTCGAGCAGTTGCCGGTGCTGACCGTCGACGAGCCGACCATCTCGATGACCTTCCAGGTCAACGACTCGCCCTTCGCCGGCGTCAAGGAGCGCAGCGGCGGCAAGTTCCTGACCTCGCGCCAGTTGCGCGACCGCCTGACCCGCGAGACCCAGCACAACGTCGCGCTCAAGGTCGAGGACACCCAGGACGCGGACAAGTTCAAGGTCTCCGGCCGCGGCGAGCTGCACCTGTCGATCCTGATCGAGAACATGCGCCGCGAGGGCTACGAGCTGGCCGTCTCGCGCCCGGAAGTGATCATCAAGGAAATCGACGGCATCATGCAGGAGCCGTACGAGTCCCTGGTGGTGGACATGGAAGAACAGTTCCAGGGCGGCGTGATGGGCCGCCTGGGCGAGCGCAAGGCGCTGCTGCAGAACATGGAACCCGACGGCAAGGGCCGCGTGCGCCTGGACTACATCATCCCGGCGCGCGGCCTGATCGGCTTCCAGACCGAGTTCCGCACCCTCACCGCCGGCACCGGCCTGCTGTTCCACGTCTTCGACCATTACGGCCCCAAGGCCGACGGCGCCATCGGCCAGCGCCAGAACGGCGTGCTGATCTCCAACGGTACCGGCCCTTCGCCGGCCTACGCCCAGGCGGCGATGCAGGAGCGCGGCCGCTTGTTCATCGAGCCGGGCGAGGAGATCTACGAAGGCCAGATCGTCGGCATCAACAGCAAGGACAACGACCTGACCGTCAACGCCCTGCGCGGCAAGCAGTTGACCAACTTCCGCGCCTCGGGCAAGGACGACGACGAAGGCCTGATCCCGCCGATCAAGTTCTCGCTGGAACAGGCGCTGGAGTTCATCGACGACGACGAACTGGTCGAGATCACCCCCAAGGCGATCCGCCTGCGCAAGAAGTTCCGCAGCGAGACCGACCGCAAGCGCGCCTCGCGCGCCGCCTGAGCGGGCTCGGCCGGCCACGCCGGCCGCCCATGCGGGCGCAGCGAGCCTGCGCCCGCGACGCGGGCCCAAGCCGCGACCGGGCCGCGCTGGGCCCCGGAAGCAGCAAGGCGCGGGGAACCTGCGCCCGCGGCGAGGATCGAACCGGCACGCCACCGCAGGCCCAGCGCCCATGAGTATCGATCCGTCCCGCCCTGATTCCAGCGGCGCGCGCGCCGAGCGCGCCGATGCCCGCAGCGCGGGCCCGGGCTTCGCCCCGCCGGGCGGCCCAGCTCCGGGCGGCCCAGCTCCGGACGGCCCGGCTCCGAACGACCCAGCCCCAGGCGGCCCGGCTCCAGATGGCCTGGCTCCGGACGGCCTCAGCGCGAACGCCCCAGGCAGGCAGGGCCCGGTCGCCGCCGATTCCGGCCCCGCCCGCCCGAGCGCGGGTCCAGGCGAGCGCTCCCCTTCCGCCCACCCCGGCCTGCACGCCATCGCCGCGGTCGAGGCAGCCAAGGGCGCGCTGGCACTGTCGGCCGCCAGCGGCCTGGAGCTGCTCGGCCCCGCGCCCTTGCAGCGTTGGATCGGCGAGCTGATCCGCCGCTTCCACCTGGACCCCGACCACGGCGCGCTGGCCTGGCTGGCGCGCAGCATCAGCCCGCACTCGGTCCACTTGGCCGCCGCCATCGCCCTGGCCTATGGCCTGCTGCACCTGCTGGAAGCCTGGGGCCTGTGGAAGGCCAAGGCCTGGGCCTCATGGCTGGGCGCGGTCGGCGCGGCGCTGTACCTGCCCTTCGACGTCTACGCCCTGTTCCAACATCCCGGCTGGCTGGCAGTGGCGGTGCTGGCGATCAACCTGATCGTGGTCTGGGTGCTGGCGCGCGATCTGCTCCAGCGCCGCCGCTGAAGCCCATGAACGGCGCGCTCGCCGGTGCGCCGGACCGTGCCGCCGCGCCCATTGTGATTTCACACGAAATCACACGCCTGGCCGCTTGCGCCGGTGTATGGTGGGACGCGCCGCCGCCGTGCGCGAGCGGCCCCCTTCCCAAACTGAGGAATGCCCATGAAGACTTGGTCCAAGCCCGAGATCCGCGAGATCTGCGTGGGCTGCGAAATCAACTCGTACTCCTCCGGCGATCTGTTCTGAGCATGTCCGCTGCGGTCGCCGCAACGCGCGCGAAGGGTTCGTCCCGGCCGTCGGGCCGGAGCTGATGCATATCGTCGTGCTCGGTGCGGCGGCCGGAGGCGGCTATCCGCAGTGGAACTGCAATACCGCCGGCAGCCGCCGCGCCTGGCGCCAGGAGGCCGGCCACAAGCGCCGCAGCCAAGCCAGCATCGCGGTCAGCACCGATGGCGAGCGCTGGCTGCTGATCAACGCCTCGCCCGACTTCCGCCAGCAAGTGCTGTCGATCCCGCTGCTGTGGCCGCAACGCGGCCTGCGCCATTCGCCGATCGAGGCGGTGCTGCTGACCAGCGGCGAGATCGACCACATCGCCGGCCTGCTGTCCATGCGCGAACGCCAGCGCTTCGACCTGTGGGCCAGCGCGCGGGTGCTGCGGCTGCTGCAGGACAATCCCATCTTCGACGCGCTGGGCCCGGACTATGTCGCGCGCCGGCCGTTGCCGCTGGACCGACCGCTGGCCGTGCCCGGGCTAGAGCGCCCGCTCGGGCTGGAAGTCACTGCGTTCAGCGTGCCGGGCAAGGTGCCCTTGTTCATGGAATCGCGCGCCAACGGCGACCTGCGCGGCAGCGATGAGGAAACCATCGGCCTGGAGATTTCCGACGGCCAGCAGCGCTTTCTCTACATCCCCGGCTGCGCAGCCATGACTGCGGCCCTGCGCGAGCGCGTGCGCGGCGCGCCGCTGCTGTTCTTCGACGGGACCCTCTGGCGCGACGACGAGTTGCAGGCCGCCGGCGTGGGCAGCAAGACCGGCGCGCGCATGGGCCACATGAGCATCGCCGGCGACGGCGCGGCCGACGGCGGCACCCTGGCCGCCTTCGCCGGCCTGGACGTGCGGCGCAAGCTGTTCATCCACCTCAACACCACCAACCCGGTCTTGGACGAGGCCTCGCCCGAGCGCGCCCTGGTCGATGCGCAGGGCTGGGAAGTGGCCGAGGACGGCATGGAGATCCTGCTGTGAACGACCGCCAGGACGACGCGACCGCGTCCGGACCCGCAACCGCGGCGGCCCCCGAGGCCGCGCCCGACCGCATCGCCGCGCCGCTGTCGCCGCAGGCCCTGGAAGCGCGCCTGCGCGCGATCGGCGCCGAGCGCTATCACGACCGCCACCCCTTCCACGTCCTACTGCACAGCGGCCGGCTCGACCGCGGCCAAGTCCAGGCCTGGGCGCTGAACCGCTTCGAATACCAGCGCTGCATCCCGCTCAAGGACGCCGCGCTGTTGGCCCGCATCGAAGACCCGCAACTGCGACGGGTGTGGCGCCAGCGCATCGTCGATCACGACGGCGAACGCGAAGGCGACGGCGGCATCGCCCGCTGGCTGCGCCTGACCGACGCACTGGGCCTGGACCGCGACCTGGTCCAGTCCGGGCGCGCCCTGCTGCCGGCCACCCGCTTCGCCGTGCAGGCCTATATCCACTTCGTGCGCGAGCGCAGCCTGCTGGAAGCCATCGCGTCCTCGCTGACCGAACTGTTCGCGCCCAGCATCATCGGCCAGCGCGTGGCCGGCATGCTGGCCAACTACGACTTCGTCTCGCCCCAGGCGCTGGCCTATTTCGACGCGCGCCTGCACCAGGCGCCGCAGGATGCCGGCTTCGCCCTGGACTACGTCAAGCGCCACGCGCGCTCCGCCGAGCAGCAGGAAGCGGTGTGCGCGGCGCTGCGCTTCAAGTGCGACGTGCTGTGGTCGATGCTCGACGCCCTGCACTTGGCCTATGTCGAACCGCGGCTGGTGCCGCCCGGCGCGTTCCGCCCGCAGGCGCCGGCCAGCGGGGAGCCGCGCGCATGAGCGCCGCGGCCGGCGACGACCGCGCCGTGCCGCGCCTGCCCGCCGGCGTGCGCCTGCAGCGCGACCGCGCCCGCGACCAATGGGTGCTGCTGGCGCCGGAACGGGTGATCGAACTGGACCAGATCGCCCACGCAGTGCTGGCGCGCGTGGACGGCCGCGCCGATGTGGCCGCCATCGTCGCCGCCCTCGCCGCCGAGTACCAGGCCGACCCGGCGCAGGTGCGCAGCGATGTGCTGGAACTGTTCGCGACGCTGGCCGACAAGCGCCTGCTCGCGCTCGCGCCGCCGCCATGAACGCGGCGAAAGCGACTGCGGCGCCCGCGCTCGCGCCGCCGCTGGCGGTGCTGCTCGAACTCACCCATCGCTGCCCGCTGTCGTGCCCGTACTGCTCCAATCCGCTGCGCCTGGTCGAGCCGCGCGCCGAGCTCGCCACCGCCGACTGGCTGCGCGTGCTCGAACAGGCCGCCGAACTGGGCGTGCTGCAAGTGCATTTCTCCGGCGGCGAGCCAGCGCTGCGCAAGGACCTGGCCGAGCTGCTGCAACGCGCGCGCGCGCTCGGCCTGTACAACAACCTGATCACTTCCGGCGTCGGCCTGGCCCGCGAGCGCCTGGCCGGACTGCAGCGCGCCGGCCTGGACCACCTGCAACTGAGCCTGCAGGACAGCCAGGCCGCCGGCGCCGACCGCATCGCCGGCTACGCCGGCGCGCACCAACGCAAGCTCGCCCTGGCCGGCTGGTGCCGCGAACTGGAACTGCCGCTGACCCTCAACGCCGTCGTCCACCGCCACAACGCCGGCCGCGTCGGCGAAATGATCGAGCTGGCGCTGGAACTCGGTGCCGGCCGGCTCGAAGTCGCCCACACCCAGTATTACGGCTGGGGCCTGCGCAATCGCGCTGCGCTGATGCCCACCCGCGAGCAACTGCTGGCCGCCACCGCCCTGGTCGAAGACGCGCGCGAACGCCTGCGCGGCCGCTTGGTCATCGACTACGTCACCCCCGACTACTACGCGCGCCGGCCCAAGGCCTGCATGGGCGGCTGGGCGCGGCGCTTCCTCAATGTCGCTCCCGACGGCAAGGTGCTGCCCTGCCACGCCGCCGAAACCCTGACCGGACTGGCGTTCGACTCGGTGCGCGAGCGCAGCCTGGGCGAGATCTGGCGCGAGTCGGACGCCTTCGCCCGCTACCGCGGCACCGACTGGATGCCCGAGCCTTGCCGCGGCTGCGAACATCGCGAGCGCGACTGGGGCGGCTGCCGCTGCCAAGCGCTGGCGCTCAGCGGGCGCGCCGACACCCTCGACCCGGTGTGCGAGAAATCCCCCGATCATGCGCGGGTGCGCGCCCTGGCCGAGCGCGAATCGGCCGCACCGGCGCCGGCCTTTGTCTACCGCCGGCTGCAGCGCGCAGCGGCGGACGAGCCGCCCCACTCGGCCTAAGCGACCGGCAGTCGCAGCCGCAGCCGGCAGCCGGCACGTCCGCCTCACCTGCCGGCCTTCGCCGCGGTCTCGTACCCACGCCCACCTGCCGCGCAGCCCGGGCATACTCGCCACAGTCCGCGCCGCTCCCTGGAAGCGCCATGCCCGCACCGCACCGTACCCTTCGCCCCTCCGCTACCGCCCTGGCGGCCGCCCTGCTGGCCCTGCTGGCCGGCTGCGCGTCGCCGCCGCCGCGCCCGCCACAACCGGCCACCGCGGCCACGCCGCCAGGCTTCGTCCCCACCGACCCGCTGCGCATCGCCGAAGCCGACATCGCCACCCTCGGCGCGCGCCTGGCCAGCGGCGAGCTCAGCAGCGCGCGCCTGGCCCAGGCCTACCTGGACCGCATCGCCGCGCTCGACGACGCCGGCCCGCGCCTGAACGCGGTGATCGAACTCAACCCACAGGCCCTGGCCGAAGCGCGCGCGCTCGACCAGGAGCGCCGCGACGGCCGCGTGCGCGGCCCGCTGCACGGCATCCCGGTCTTGCTCAAGGACAACATCGACGCCGTGCCCATGGTCAACAGCGCCGGCTCGCTGGCCCTGGCCGGACACCGCCCCGCCCAGGACGCACCGCTGGTGGCCGCCCTGCGCCAAGCCGGCGCGGTGGTGCTGGGCAAGACCAACCTCAGCGAGTGGGCCAATTTCCGCTCGACCCGCTCGATCTCCGGCTGGAGCGCGCGCGGCGGCCTGACCCGCAACCCCTATGTGCTCGACCGCAGCGCCTGCGGCTCCAGCAGCGGCACCGGCGCGGCCATCGCCGCCAGCCTGGCCGCAGTCGGCGTGGGCACCGAAACCGACGGCAGCATCCTGTGCCCGGCGGCGATGACCGGCCTGGTCGGCTTCAAGCCCAGTGTCGGCCGGATCAGCCGCCAGGGCCTCATCCCGATCTCGCACAGCCAGGACACCGCCGGCCCGATGGCGCGCAGCGTCGCCGACGCGGCCTTGCTGCTGGACGCGCTGGCCGCGGCGGAAGCCGGCGGGGACAGCGCCGCCCGCGCCGCACCGCCCCGGCCAGAAACCGGCTATGCCGCCGGGCTGGACGCCGAGTCCCTGCACGGCGCGCGCCTGGGCCTGCTCCGCGACACTGGCGTGGCCGCGCAGCCGCAACTGGACGCCGCGCTGGAACGCGCCGTGCGCGCGCTGCGCGAGGCCGGCGCCAGCGTGGTCGAGGTGCGCCTGCCCACGCAGGGCCAATGGGAGCAGGCCGAGCTGGACGTGCTGCAATACGAGTTCAAGGACGGCCTGGAACGCTATCTGCGCGAAAGCGGCGCGCCGCTGCGCACGCTGGAGGAATTGATCGCCTTCAACCGCGCCCATGCCGAGCGCGAGCTGCCCTATTTCGGCCAGGAGTTGCTGGAATCGGCCGCGCGCAAGGGCAGCCTGAAAGACCCGGCCTACCGCAAGGCCGCAGCGCGAGCGCGGCGCCTGGCCGGCCCGCAGGGCATTGACGCCACGCTCAAGCGCCACCGCCTGGACGCCTTGATCGCCCCGGCCACCTCGCCGGCGTTCATGATCGACCCAGTCAACGGCGACGCCTTCGGCGGCGCCAGTTGGGGCGCCGCGGCGGTGGCCGGTTATCCCAGCCTGACCGTGCCCATGGGCGAGGCGTCGGGACTGCCGCTGGGGCTGGTGTTCCTGGGCCCGCGCTGGAGCGACGCGCGCCTGCTCTCGCTGGGCCATGCCTTCGAGCAAGCCACCCAGGCCCGGCAGGCGCCGCGCTACCAACTGACCCTGACGCCCTGAGCGAGCGGCCCGGCCGCGACGGTACGCCAGCGAACGCGAAACCGGCGCAGAAACCCTGCGCCGCCCCGAGCCGCCGTCGCCGCGAAAGCAGCGATCCAGGCCGCCGGCGCACCCACGCCTGTTCTCGCCCCGAAACAACAACGGCCCGCCGAAGCGGGCCGTTGCCTGCCGCAAGCGGCTCAAGCCGCCGCAGTGCTCACGCCGGCGCGGCGATCTGCGCCTGCTTGCGCACGATCAGCATCGCCACTTCCAGCGCCTGCTCGTAGTTCAGGCGCGGATCGACGGTGGAGCGGTATGCGCGCTCCAGATCGCTCTCGGTCAGCTCGCGCGCGCCGCCCAGGCACTCGGTCACGTCCTCGCCGGTCAGCTCCAGGTGGACGCCGCCCAGGCGCGTGCCGGCAGCGGCGTGCAGCTCGAAGCTCTGCTCGATCTCGGCGCGGATGTTGCGGAAGCGCCGGGTCTTGTAGCCGTTGCTGGTGCTCTCGGTGTTGCCGTGCATCGGATCGCACACCCACAGCACGCGGCGGCCATCGCGGCGCATCGCGTCCAGCAGCGGCGGCAGCTTTTCGGCGATCTGCGCCGCGCCCATGCGGTGGATGAAGGTCAGCCGGCCCGGCTCGTCCTCGGGATTGAGCAGGTCGATGGTGCGCAGCAACTGGTCCGGCGTCACCGACGGGCCGACCTTGAGCGCGATCGGGTTGCGGATGCCGCGGAAGTATTCGGCGTGGGCGCCGTCCACCGCCGCAGTGCGCATGCCGATCCAGGGGTAGTGGGTGCTGAGGTTGAAGAATCCCCAATGGCGCGGCACCTGCCGGGTCAGCGACTCCTCGTACGGCAGCAGCAAGGCCTCGTGCGAGGTGTAGAAGTCCACCCGGTTGAGGTTGTGCACCTCCGCGCCGGACAGGGTCTCCATGAAGCGCACCGCATCGCCGATGGCGTTGACCATGCGGCGGTACTCGTCGGCCAGCGGCGAATGCCCGACCCAGCTCAGGTTCCAGTATTCGGGATGATGCAGGTCGGCGAAACCGCCGTCGATCAGCGCGCGCACGAAGTTCATGGTCATCGACGAACGCGCGTGCGCCTTGATCATGCGCCGCGGATCCGGCTTGCGCGCAGTCTCGGTGAAGGCCGGGCCGTTGACCATGTCGCCGCGGTAACTGGGCAGCGTGACCCCGTCGATGGTCTCGGTGTCGGCCGAGCGCGGCTTGGCGTACTGGCCGGCGAAGCGGCCCACCCGCACCACTGGCTTGCGCATGCCATGCACCAGCACCAGGCTCATCTGCAACAGCACCTTGAGCCGGTTGGAGATCACGTCGGAGGTGCACGAGTCGAAGCTCTCCGCGCAATCGCCGCCCTGCAGCAAAAATCGCTTGCCTTCCTGGGCCTCGGCCAGTTGCTGCTTGAGGGAGAGGATCTCCCAGGAAGTCACCAGCGGCGGCAACTGCCGCAGTTCGGCCAGCGCCGACTCCAGCTCGCCCGCGTCCGGATAGCTGGGCAACTGCAGTGCGGTGCGCTCGCGCCAGGAGGTCGGGCTCCAGTCGGCGGGCAG
>CBIFVU010000164.1:0-9362 GCA_966185905.1 uncultured Lysobacter sp. | reverse complement strand
GGCGGCGGCGAGGGTGAGGGCAAGCAATGCACGCTTCATAAGGTCTGAGCCTCTTATTGGTTTTTTGTTTCCGGATCCGCGCGCCTCGGGGTAAGGCGCCGTCTGGATCGGTGTGCGCAGTATCGTCATCGCGCTTCAATCCAGCCTGAATTTTTACGGATATTTGATAGGAACTAAACGTTCTGTTTACGGTACTTGGGCGTGTCGCCAGTACTTTCGTCATAGGCCGCGCATGTTTTCGCAAGCCGCCTTGCGAACCGGCTGGCTGGCGGCTGAATACCGTAGCGTCGCGGCCACGCTCGGCAAAATGCGAACCGCGCAGTGCGCGCAGCGCAGGATGCGGATAGCCGCGCGCTGCGCGGCGCGCGAGGCTGCGGTTTTTCCGCCGGAGCCGCGTATGTCGTTCCCTGTCGATCCTTGCCCTGTCGATCCTGTTTCGCCGCTCTGCCTCGTACCCGCTCCGGCGCAGGCCGGGCACCCGCCCGAGGCGGCCCAGGGCCGGTCGGGTACGCAGGCCGGGCACTTGCGCACGGTGTTGGAGGGCTGCGACTGGGCGGCGCTGGAAGCCGAACTGGATGCCTGGGGATACGCGCGCCTGCCCGGCTTGCTGCCGCCATCGCTGTGCCGTGCCTTGGCCGCGGATTACGCTCGGGACGAGCTTTACCGCAGCCGCGTGACGATGGCGCGGCACGGCTTCGGCCAGGGCGAATACCGGTACTACCGCTACCCGTTGCCGGCGCCGGTGCAATGGCTGCGCGAGCGCTTGTACGCGCGGCTGGCGCCGATCGCGTCGCGCTGGCGTTCGCGCAGCGCGGCGCCGCTGCCGCCGTATCCGCCGCAGCTGCAGGACTATCTCGCCCAGTGTCGCGCCGCCGGCCAGCGCCGGCCGACGCCATTGCAACTGCGCTATGTCGCCGGCGACTACAACTGCCTGCATCAGGACCTGTACGGCGAATGGGTGTTCCCGTTGCAGGCGGCGTGCCTGTTGTCCGAGCCCGGCCGCGATTTCGAGGGCGGCGAATTCGTGCTGACCGAGCAGCGCCCGCGCCGGCAATCGCGGGTCGAGGTGGTGCCGCTGCGCCAGGGCGACGCGGTGGTGTTCGCAGTGGACCGGCGGCCGGTGCGCGGTGTGCGCGGCTGGCATTCGGTGGCGATGCGGCACGGCGTCAGCCGGCTGCGGTCAGGGCAGCGCCACACCTTGGGGCTGATTTTCCACGACGCGCGTTAGCGGTCCAGCGCGGGTGGCGATGGGCGTCCGAGGCCGCAGGCCGGGCGGGCCGCGGCCACCTATCATTCAAACAGATATGTTATATCGTTTCATAAATTGAAAGGAGGCCAAGCCCGGGCCATCGTGCGCTCGGGCTTCAGGGGCGCCGCTCCGACTTCGCGGGCCGGCAGCCAGGGCGCCGTTGCCGCCGCAGCCAAGGCGCTCTACGCCGCCTGTCTCCTGAGTGGACTTGCTCCCCCGCGCGCTCCCCGGGGCCCGGGGGAGGCTTTTTTGCGCCGCTCCAACGCAAAATCCAGACAGGAACAGCGACCTAGCCCACAGTTCAGGAACGGTTTTTGCCTGTGAGACCGCGGACTCGCATACTGCGGGCTTGGGCCGGGATCACCACGGTTTGCCAGTGACGGCCATTCGATCCACATCAGGGACACCCATGAACAAGCTCCAGCTCGCCACCGTGCTGTCGATCGTCCTGGCTTCGGCCGCTTGCCAGGGCGGCGGGACCGCCGCGCCCGACGCGGCCGCGCCGGCCGCCGCTGCGCCCGCCGAGGCCGCGGCTTCGCCCGCCGGCCCGGCCGATGCGCCCGCGGCCGCGCCTGTGCCGGCCGCTCCGGCGACCGCGGGCTTCGATGCCGCCGCGGTCGCCGCCGCCGGCGGCCTGGTCAAGGAATGCAGCGGCGCGCGCATGGCGTTGCAGTGCGACGCCAGCAGCAAGGACTGCACCTCCAGCACCCTGCAATACATCGATCCGCAGGGCCAGGCCCGCGCCGCCGAGAAGCCGCGCGGCATGCAGGACTACACCGCCGTCGGCCTGGGTTGCCTGACCGCCAAAGACGGCAGCGGCTATTTCGTCGTCCAGTACGGCGAACTGCCCTACGGCTGCAAGTTCTGCGAATGGTTCCACCTCTACGACGCCAGCGGCGCGCTGCTGACCCACAGCGACCCGCCGATCCTGACCGGCGCCGACGCCGCGCCCGACGGCCAGGCGCCGAACAACCGCGAGTTCGAGGCCCAGCATCGCAAGCTCGGCCTCGGCCGCCCCGAGGTCGATCTGCTGGGCAAGCCGGCCGGCTGACGCGCCCGCCTTTCCGTTTTTTCCCAACGCCATCCTTCAAGGAGAGATCCCATGGCCGAGCAAGACATCTACACCTCGATGGTCCAACCGATCGGGCCGCGATACCGCGACAGCCAGATCGTTTCCCACAGCCACTATCGCGACCCGATCGACAACAGCCCCGGCCGCGCCGCCGGCAACTCGCACGTCTGGGGCGATGCGAGCCCGGAAGTGCAGTCGCGCTCGATCGACGCGCTGATCGCCGCCTCCGAACGCGCCGGCCTGAACCCGCGCCAGACCGCGCACGTGCTGGCCATCGCCCGCGCTGAGTCGGGCTTCAACCCCGACGCCGCCGCCGGCACCACCTCGGCCTACGGCCTGGGCCAGTTCGTCAAGGACACCGGCGCCTCCTACGGCCTGAACAACGCCACCCGCGGCAACCTGGACCGCCAGGCCGACGCGCTGGTCTCGCACTATCTCGACAACGCCGCCATCGCGCGGTCGCGCGGCCAGGGCGAGGACCACGTCTACCGCTACCACCACGACGGCCCGAGCAAGGACTACGGCGGCCTGGCCATCGGCCGCGAAAAGGTCACCCCTTACATCGACCGCTACGAGAGCTTCGTGCGCGAGCACCAGCGCGAGCGCGGCTTCAACGCGCCGGAGCAGCCGGCCGAGCGCAACGGCGGCCGCCCCGCGCCCAGCCGCGATGCCGCCGCCGACGGCGTGCTGCGCGAGCGCGAGAACGGGCCGGCGATCAAGGAAATGCAGGAACAGCTCAACCGCCTGGGCTACACCGACGACCGCGGCCGTCCGCTGCGTCCCGACGGCGACTTCGGCCCCAGCACCAAGCAGGCGGTGCAGGCCTTCCAGCGCGCCCATGGCCTGGACGACGACGGCATCGCCGGCCGCGACACGCTCAACGCGCTGAAGAACAACCCGCAGCCCAACCAGCCGGGCCAGCCCCAGCGCGAAGCCGGGCAGACCACGCAGCAACCCGAGCCGGCCACCCGCTCGGTCGATCCGGTCGGCCGCGGCCCGCTGATGTCCGACCCCTCGCACCCGGACAACGGGCTGTTCCGCCAGGCCGTGGCCGGCCTGGAGAAGCTGGGCCCGAACGGCGGTTTCGCCAACCGCGAGCAGCTCGAACGCGCGGCCGGCACCATGGCCTACGAGGCCCGCATGAGCGGCCTGAGCGAGATCAACGCGGTGGTGCGCAGCAACGACGGCGGCCGCTTGTTCGCGGTCCAGGGCGATCCGCAGGATCCCAGCCACCGCCGCGTGGTCGCCGACGCCCAGCAGGCGTCCAGCCAGCCGTTGCAGCGCAGCAGCGACCAGATCCAGCTCGATGCGCCGCAGCGCCAGCCGGCCAACGAGCCGCATCAGTCGGCGCAGCAGCAGAAGCCGGTGATGGTCTGATCGCCGCGGCCCGCGCGCCTGGGCGCGCGGGCCGATGGCCCGGGGACGGGCGTTGTGCTCGTCCTTGCACTGTGGATGGCCGTGCGGCGTTTCGCCGCTCGGCCTGGCATTGCCCGCTCGGCGGCCTGGTCATCGCGCCCAGTGCCGCCGCAGCGCCGTGCGCGCCGCGGCGAAGTCCGGCGCTGCACCGCAGGGCCCCAGTCTGGCCCGTCCGGCCCGAGCCGATCCAGCACGCATGAGCGCGCTCGCGCTCGCGGCTGCGCCCGGCCCGCTCCGCCGCTTCGCGCTAATGCCCGCCCTCGAACCCGTGCTGCCGCCATGCCTCGAACACCACCACCGCGACCGCGTTGGACAGGTTGAGGCTGCGATTGTCCGGCCGCATAGGCAGGCGCAGGCGGTGAGCCTCGGGCACGCGCTCCAGTACGTCCTCGGGCAGGCCGCGGGTCTCCGGGCCGAACAGGAAGGCGTCGCCCGCGCGGTAGTCGGGACGGTCGTGGCGCACCCGGCCGCGGGTGCTCAGGGCGAACAAGCGCGGCGGCGCGATCGCTTCCAGCGCGGCGTGCAGGCTCTCGTGCACCCGCACCGAGGCATATTCGTGATAGTCCAGCCCGGCCCGGCGCAGTTGCCGGTCCTCCAGGTCGAAGCCCAGCGGTGCGACCAAGTGCAGCCGCGCGCCGGTGTTGGCGCACAGGCGGATCACGTTGCCGGTGTTGGGCGGGATTTCCGGCTGGTAGAGAATCACCTCGAACATCGCCCTAGTATGCGCCGCCGGCCGGCCAGGGCGGCAACGCAGCGCCGCGCCGCCACCCCCCTGTGACCGCCGGCCCATGCCAAACCGGCGCCGCGCCGCCTAGGATGCTCGCTTGTGTCCGTCACGGACGTTCAGCCCCAGGGAGCCTTGCATGCCGTCCTCGCCGAAATCGTCCGCGCGCGCCCCGCGCACTGCCCGCGCCGTGCTGGCGCTCGCGCTGGCCGCCGCGCTCGGCGCCGGCCTGCCGGCCGCCGCCTCCGCCGCGCCGGCCGCGGTTTCGATTCCCTACCAGGAGTTCACCCTGCCCAACGGCCTGCGGGTGATCGTGCACACCGACCGCAAGGCGCCCATCGTCGCGGTCAATGTCTGGTACCACGTCGGCAGCAAGAACGAGCAGCCCGGCCGCACCGGCTTCGCCCACCTGTTCGAGCACCTGATGTTCCAGGGCTCGGAGAACCACAAGGACGAGTTCTTCGCCCCGTTCGAGCTGGTCGGCGCCACCGACCAGAACGGCACCACCAACGTCGATCGCACCAACTACTTCCAGAACGTGCCGACCACTGCGCTGGACATGGCGCTGTGGATGGAGTCCGACCGCATGGGCCACCTGCTCGGCGCGATCGACCAGAAGACCCTGGACGAGCAGCGCGGCGTGGTCCAGAACGAGAAGCGCCAGGGCGAGAACCAGCCTTACGGCCGCCGCATCAGCGCCAAGCTCTACGAGGCGCTGTATCCGGCCGACCACCCCTATAGCTGGCAGACCATCGGCTCGATGGCCGACCTGGACGCCGCCTCGCTGGAGGATGTGAAGACCTGGTTCCGCAGTTGGTACGGTCCCAACAACGCGGTGCTGGTGCTGGCCGGCGACATCGACCTGGCCACGGCCAAGGACAAGGCGCTGCGCTACTTCGGCGACATCCCCGCCAGCGCGACCCTGGCCGACATGGCCACGCGCATCCCCCAGCGCAGCCGCGATACCGAGGAAGTGGTGCCCGACCGGGTGCCGCAGGCGCGCGTCTACCGCGCTTGGCCGGTGGCCCAGTTCGGCGCGTCCGACGGCGCCGACCTGGCGCTGTTCGCGCAGGTGCTGGGCGGCAGCGCGGCCTCGCGCCTGGACGAGCGGCTGGTGCATCGCGACCGCATCGCCGACGGCACCAGCGTGTCGATCAACGACGCCGAGATCAGCGGCACCCTGGTGGTCGTGGCCAACGTCAAGCAGGGCGTGGACCCGGCCAAGGTGCGCGCGGCCATCGACGAGGAAATCAAGCGCCTGATCGAACAAGGCCCGAGCGCGCAGGAGCTGGCCCAGGCCAAGACCGCCAGCCGCGCCGAATTCGTGCGCGGGATCGAGCGCATCGGCGGTTTCGGCGGCAAGTCCGACGTGCTGGCGCGCTGCGCGGTGTACCTGGGCAAGGCCGATTGCTATCGCGACGAGCTCGCCGCGCTGGAGCGCGCCAGCATCGCCAGCGTGCAGGCGGCCGGCCGCAAGTGGCTGGGCGTGGGTTCGCACACCCTGGTGGTGCAGCCGGGCGACACCCCGGCCTCGTCGCTGCCGGAGACCGCGCGCGCCGCGCCGGCCTCGGCGCCGGCGGCCATCCCCGCTGCCGACCCGCGTTTCAAGACCGTGCGCAGCGAGGTCGACCGCAGCCAGGGCGTGCCGCAGACCCGCAGCTTCCCCGAGCTGAAGTTCCCGCAGACCCACAGCGCGCGCCTGTCCAATGGCATGGAAGTGGTGCTGGTCGAGCGCCACCAGACGCCGGTGGTGCAGGTGTCGATGGAATTCCCCGGCGGCTTCAGCGCCGACCTGGGCGGCAAGCTCGGCGCGGCCAGCTTCGCCATGGCCATGCTCGACGAAGGCGCCGGCGACCTTGGCGCGCTGGCGCTGTCGGCGCGCAAGGAAGCCCTCGGCGCGGAACTGGCCAGTTCGGCCAGCCTGGACAGCGCCACGGTGGCGCTGTCGTCGCTGACCGACACCCTGGAGCCCTCGCTGGACCTGCTTGCCGACGTGGTCCGCCGCCCGCGCTTCGAGGCGGCCGAGATCGAGCGCGTGCGCGCGCAGTGGCTGGCCGGGATCAAGCAGGAAAAGGCGCGCCCGCAGACCGCCGCGCTGCGGGTGTTGCCGCCGCTGCTGTACGGCCCCGGCCATGCCTACGCCATCCCCTTCACCGGCACCGGCAGCGAGGCCTCCATCGCCGCGCTGACCCGCGACGATCTGGTCGCCTTCCACCGCGACTGGCTCCAGCCCGGCCGCGCCCGCGTGATCGTCGCCGGCGACACCACCCTGGCGCAGATCGTGCCGCTGCTGGAGCGCCGTTTCGGCGACTGGAAGGACAGCGCCGGCGCGCCGGCCCTGCCGACGCTGGCCGAAGTGGCGCGGCCCAAGGCCTCGCGCGTGTTCCTGGTCGACCAGCCCGGCGCGATCCAGTCCAACCTCTACGTCGGCCAACTGATCCCGCCGACTGGCGATGCCGGCACCATCGACTTCGATTTCGCCAACGGCGTGCTCGGCGGCGAGTTCTCCTCGCGCTTGAACATGAACCTGCGCGAGGACAAGCACTGGGCCTACGGTTCCTACAGCGGCTCGGGCAACGCCAAGGGCCAACGGCCGTGGATCGCCCAGGCTGCGGTGCAGTCGGACAAGACGGTCGAATCGCTGGGCGAGCTCAAGCGCGAGATCGGCGATTTCGTCGGCGGCGCACGCCCGATCACGCCGGCCGAGGTCGCCAAGATCCGCGCCGCCAACACCCTGAGCCTGCCGGGCGCCTACGAGACCACCGACGCGCTGATGGCGCAGGTCGGCGCCGACCTGCGCTACGGCCGGCCGGCCGACTACATCCAGCAGTACAAGGCGCGCAACGAGGCGATGACCCCGGCGCTGGCGCAGGCGGCGGCCAAGAAGCTCGACCCCTCCGTGCTGACCTGGGTGGTGGTCGGCGATCTGTCCAAGATCGAGCAGCCCATCCGCGCGCTGAAGCTGGGCGAGGTGCAGGTGATCGACGCCGACGGCAAGCCGGTGCGCTGAGGCCTGCGCCGCGAGCGTGGACGGCGACGGGTCGCGGCTTCGGCTGCGGCCCGTTCGCTTTCCGGCGCAGCGACCGCGCGGCATCCGCTGCGCGGCGCCGCCCTTTCTGCCAGTGGGGCGCAGCGACGCGCCGATGCGGCGCGGCGAGGTCTCGCCGCCGCCCACAGCCTTGCCTGCCGCGACGCATCCTGCCCAAGCGCAGCAGCCAGGCGGCGCCTTCGCCGCCCTTCGCATTCTCTCCAGGCAAACCGCCACCGTTTGAGCGGCACAGGCGAACAGGGCCGGGATGGGTTCGCCTCCTGTTGCTACCGCGCTCAGCCGATTCGGGCGACAATGCCGCCAGTTCCGACGCCCTACCTTCGAGGTCCCGCATGCGCGCAACGGCAATCGTGTTCCTGGCTCTGAGCGTCTCGGCTTGCACCTGGGTCAACATGGCCCCGGGCGCGCAGGCCGTGCGCGTGCTTTCCGCCGGCGCCGCGCCCAGTTGCGAGAAGCGCGGCGAGGTGCAGGTGGCGGTCAAGCACAACGTGGCTTTCTACGAGCGCAACCCGCTGCGCGTGCGCGAAGAACTGGAAACCTTGGCGCGCAACGAAGCGCCCAGCCTGCAGGCCGACACCATCCAGCCGCTGGCGCCGCCCAACGCCGGCCAGCAGCGCTTCGGCGCCTACCGCTGCGGCGCCAACGCGCCCGCTCCGGCCGCGCAGGCAGCCCCTTCCAGCGCAGCCCAGACCTATCCGGTGGGCGGTTGAGCCCAGAATCCAAACGCCGGCGTACGGATTTTGAGGTGCTCGGTTCGGGCTTAACCTTTTGAATTTATTGGGGTAAAGGGCTGCGATGGGATGCTCCATCACGGCCGCGCCCTGCTATCGGCTGGTGCATGGCGGTCGCGAAGGCGCTAACCTGTCGCACTTTTCTGCCAGGGGTTCGCCGCCCATGCTGTTCCAACATGTCGCCATTGCCGGCCTCGCCCACGTCGACGCGCCGCGGAAGCTGACCTCCGAGGAGATCAACGCCCGGCTCAAGCCGACGCTGGACCGTCTCGGCATCAAGGTCGATGTGCTGCAGGACGTCGCCGGTGTGCGCGAGCGCCGCCTGTGGGACGGCGAAGTGCGCGCCTCCGACGCCGCCACCCTGGCCGCGGTCAAGGCCTTGGCCGACGCCGGCATCGATGCCGACCGCATCGGCTTGCTGGTCAACACCTCGGTCAGCCGCGACTACCTGGAGCCGTCCACCGCCAGCATCGTCGCCGGCAACCTGCGCCTGGGCGAGCACTGCCAGAACTTCGACGTCGCCAACGCTTGCCTGGCCTTCCTCAACGGCATGGACATCGCCGGCCGCATGATCGAGCGCGGCGAGATCGACTACGCCCTGGTCGTGGACGGCGAGACCGCCAACCTGGCCTACGAGAAGACCCTCGAACGCTTGAGCCAGGCCGATGTCACCGAAGCGCAGCTGCGCGACGAGATGGCCACCCTGACCCTGGGCAGCGGCGCGGCGGCGATGGTGCTGGCGCGTACCGAACTGGCCCCGGGCGCGCCGCGCTACCGCGGCGGCGTGACCCGCTCGGCCACCGAGTGGAACCAGCTGTGCCTGGGCGACCTGCACCACGACCGCATGGTCGCCGACGGGCGCATGCTGATGATCGAAGGCCTCAAGCTGGGCCACAAGACCTTCGCCGCGGCCAAGGCCGCGCTGGGCTGGGCGGTGGAGGAGCTGGACGAATTCGTCATCCACCAGGTCAGCCGCGCCCACACCCAGGCCTTCCTCAAGGCCTTCGGCATCGATCCGAACAAGGTCATGACCATCTTCGGCGAGCACGGCAACATCGGCCCGGCGTCGGTGCCGATCGTGCTGAGCAAGCTGCGCGAGATGGGCCGGCTGAAGAAGGGCA
>CBIFVU010000163.1:0-9381 GCA_966185905.1 uncultured Lysobacter sp. | reverse complement strand
TTCCCCACTTCTGGAGCAGGCATGAAGGTCCTGGTCATCGGGTCCGGCGGGCGCGAGCACGCGCTGGCCTGGAAGCTGTCCCAATCTCCCCGCATCGACGAGGTCCTGGTCGCCCCCGGCAACGCCGGCACCGCGCGCGAGCGCAAATGCCGCAACGTAGAAGTGGCCGCCACCGACCTGGACGGCCTGCTGCGGCTGGCCGCCGAGGAAGGCGTCGCGCTGACCGTGGTCGGCCCCGAGGCCCCGCTGGTGGCCGGCGTGGTCGACCGCTTCCGCGCCGCCGGCCGGCGCATCTTCGGCCCCACCGCCGCGGCCGCGCAGTTGGAAGGCAGCAAGGCCTTCGCCAAGGACTTCCTGGCCCGCCACGGCATCCCGACCGCGCACTACGCCGTGCACACCGAAGTGGGCGCGGCCCTGGCCTACGTGCGCGAGAAGGGCGCGCCGATCGTGGTCAAGGCCGACGGCCTGGCCGCCGGCAAGGGCGTGATCGTCGCCACTACCCTGGCCGAGGCCGAGGCCGCCATCGTCGACATGCTCTCCGGCAACGCCTTCGGCGCCGCCGGCGCACGGGTGGTGATCGAGGAGTTCCTCGACGGCGAGGAAGCCAGTTTCATCTCCATGGTCGACGGCGAACACGCCCTGCCCATGGCCACTTCGCAGGACCACAAGCGCGTGGGCGACGGCGACACCGGCCCCAACACCGGCGGCATGGGCGCCTACTCGCCCGCGCCGGTGGTCACCCCCGAAGTGCACGAGCGGGTCATGCGCGAGGTGGTGATGCCCACCGTGCGCGGCATGGCCAGCGATGGCGCGCCCTTCACCGGCTTCCTCTACGCCGGCCTGATGATCGACCGCAGCGGCGCGCCCAAGGTCATCGAATTCAACGTGCGCTTCGGCGACCCGGAAACCCAACCGGTGATGCTGCGCCTGGACTCGGACCTGCTCGACCTGGTGGAGGCCGCGCTCGACGGACGGCTCGACCGCGCCGAGGCGCAGTGGAATCCCCAGCCCTCCCTGGGCGTGGTGATGGCCGCGCACAACTATCCCGACACTCCGCGCACCGGCGATGCCATCGACGGTCTCGACGCGCCGCAGCCGGCGCACGCCAAGGTCTTCCAGGCCGGCACCCGGCTCGGCCCCGGCGGCGAGGTGCTGACCGCCGGCGGCCGCGTGCTGTGCGTGTGCGCGCTGGGCCAGGACGTGGCCCAAGCCCAGCGCGAGGCCTATGCGGCGCTGGCCAAGATCGGCTGGGCGGGCGAGTTCCACCGCAACGACATCGGCTGGCGGGCGATCGAGCGCGAGCGGGCGGCGCAGGGCTGAGGCGCCCGTGAGCGCACCGCCAACATGAACCGCGAACGGCCGCCAGCGCCTGCGCTCGCGGCCGTTTCGCGTCTTGGCGCACCGGCCGAAGCCTCGGCCGGCGCGATCGACACGCACTCGGGCCGCCTCAACAAACGCCGTCCATCGGCACCGCCCACGCGGACAAAGGATGGCCCCCTTGCGCCTCGCGCTGCCGGCGCCGCAGGGCAGTTCCACTCGCTCCGTCGAATTCATGCAACCCACGCGCCGACGGCCAATGGCTGGACTGCGAAGCGCCGCCGCGGGCGCTGGCCTCCTCGGCGGGGCTGCCTCACCCCGCCCGCGGCGGCCCGAACCAGCGCGTCAAAGCCTCGGCCAACCCCCGCCAATCGCTCTCGCCGACCCAGGCCACGTAACCATCGGGCCGGACCAGCACGGCGCCGGGCGCCCCCACCGGGCCCACCACCGGCAGTTCCCAGCGATCCTCGCACTGCGCGCGCACCTGCCGCACCCGGTCCGCCCACGGCGCCAGGTCGAACCCGCCGGGCAGGCCCAGCTCCAGCAGCACAGGCTGCGCAGCGCGCAGCAACGCATATGTGCGCACCGGGCCCTCGCTGGTGCGCAGGTCGAGATCGGGCATGCGCCGGCCCAGCAAGGGATGGCCCTGGCCGAAGTCGTAGCGGATATCCAGCCCGGACAGCTGCGCCGCCATGCGCACCCGCGCCGGCTCCAGGGCGAGCAGTCCGGCCAGCACCTCGCGCACCGCCGCCGTGCGTTCGTCCGGCCGACGCAGCGCGGTGGCGGCCAGGGTCGTGCGCAAGACCTGCGCCGCCACCGGGTGACGCTCGGCGTGGTAGCTGTCCAACAGCGTGTGCGGCGCGAGACCCCGGACCACCTGGGCCAGTTTCCACCCCAGATTGACCGCGTCCTGCACGCCCAGTTGCAGGCCCTGGCCGCCGTCGGGCGCGTGCACATGCGCCGCATCGCCGGCCAGCAGCACGCGCCGCTCGCGGTAGACCGCGGCCTGCCGGGCAGCATCGGTGAAGCGCGAGATCCAGGTCGGGCTGTGCGCGCCGTAGTCGCTGCCGCAGGCCGCGACCAGGGCCGCGCGCAACTCGTCCAGGCTCGGCTCGCGCGAGGTACCGAGCTGCGCCTCGCTGACCAACACTCGCACCGGCCCCTGCTCGGCGAACACCACCGCGCCATCGCGGATCGTGTACTGCTCGCGGCCGAAGGAATGCAGACCGAAGGCATTGCGATGCACGCCCAGCGGCGGCGCCTGGGTCGTTTCGACCTCGGCGATCAGGTGACTGCAACTGGCCGGGCACCCGGGAAAGGCGATGCCGGCGAGCCTGCGCACCCGGCTGCGCCCACCGTCGCAACCCACCAGATACTGCGCGCGCAGGCGCCCGCCATCGGACAGGGCGATGTCCACGCCCGAGGCATCCTGGGCGAAGTCCACCACCTGGCGACCGTACCGCACCGGCACGCCCAACTCGCCCAGCCACTGCGCCAGCAAACGCTCGATGTGGTTCTGCCACAGCCCCAGCGAATAGGCATGCCGGGTCGGGAAGCCGGCCAGGTCCAAGGTCGCGCCCGCGAAGCCCAACGCCTGCACTGCCTGCCCTTGCGCCAGGAAACGCTCGACGATGCCGCGCTGGTCCAACAGCTCCAGCGTGCGCGCATGCAGGCCGCCTGCGCGAGAGCCGGCCAGCGCCTGGCTGGCGCGGCCCTCCACGATGGCCACGTCCACCCCGGCCAAGGCCAATTCCCCGGCCAGCATCAAGCCGGCC
Organism: uncultured Lysobacter sp.; assembly: GCA_966185905.1. GTDB lineage: Bacteria > Pseudomonadota > Gammaproteobacteria > Xanthomonadales > Xanthomonadaceae > Lysobacter. Next base: position 6,289 of record CBIFVU010000163.1, on the reverse strand, counting down.
GGACCGCCACCGGCGATCGCCACCGCGCAACGGGCGGGCGGCGCAGCGCGGTCCGCCTCATCGGTATCCTGTTCCTGCGATCCGCGCGCCGCCCACTTCGACAACCAGATGCCCATCGCGACCTCCGCCCAGTCATGCCAAGGCCGGCGATTGAGCACCACGCGCCCGGGCTTGCCGCAAGCCCCGGGGGGAGTAAGATAGTCGTAGGGACGAAGCCCGGAAGCCGCGCACAGCGGCTTTTTTTGGGGCCGCCTCTCCGGATCGCCCAAGCCTGGCCCTCCCATCGCCCAGCCCCCTTGTAGGAGCGGCGCAAGCCGCGAGCATGGGGCAACCCGCGGCAACGTAAGAAGCGCCCGCGCCCCATTCCTGCGCGCGTCCGCGCTGCTGGCTCGACTGCCGTCCCAGGAAGGTGCTCGCGGCTTGCCCCGCCCCTGCGGGGCAGGGCTGCTGCGGGGCATAAGCCGAGGCCGAATACCCCTGGATTTGGGCCGTTCCCGGTGCCTGATCGCCTGGCTCGGGGAGAGTGCGGGTCCTACTCAGACCACAGCCGTGCGCAGCACAGCTTCTTCCGCCCGCCCTGCGGCCAGTCGCGCCAATGCTTTGCTGAACCCGCTTAGTTCTTCATAGCTGGTAGACAAGTCGACTTGCAGCGCATGCAGAGCATCCGGGTCGTCGCCATAGGCGGTAGCTGAAGCCAGGCGAACCTGGCAAATCACACGGCCTCGCCCATTGATGGGTTTGAAAGCCAGCGCCAACAGTTCGCGCTCTATCACGGACGGCTGGCCGAGGCTCCAAATACCGCCGCGAAGCTCCATCGACTCGCGGATGGGAAAGGCCTGCCCGAGGCGGGCGGCAAAATCGATCAGTTCGCGCGGATCGAACCATGCTGCCCCATGGCCGCCGAAGCCATCGACCTCGACTCGGCCGCACAACTCCACCGCGCCGTCGTCCTCTCTGTGAAGGGTCAATACCAATCGATCCGTCATCGCCAGGCAGCTTCCTAATTGTTGGTCTTTTCCAGCCATCGTCCCCTCGTCCCGACGCGCGCGACGGATGCGAGAGCAGAGATTCCTCCGGCCCCGCCCGAGCGCCAGCCTACTCTCGCCCCTCCACCCGCAGCGCCACGCCGCAGCAGGCAGTACCGCACCAGGCGCGTAGCGCTGGGCCCATGCGCTCATTGGATGGCCGATGCCGCTCAAGCTGCCGGCCCAGGGGGCGAACAGGATGGCGATCACGATCGCCTCGATCGAGGACAGCAGCCAGAGCAGCCATCGGGCGCGGGCGAACAAGGTCGCAGTCGGAACGGACAACATCGCGGAGGGGGCTAGCCGGATTAAAGCACGAGCCAGCGCAGACCACCGGCCGGCGCCGCATACCGACGCGCCGGATCGCGTCGACACTGGCTCCTTCGACACCCGCTCACCCGGCACCCGTGCAATCGATGCCGCTTCCATCCAGCGGCCACGACGCGCTAACCCGCTTGTCCGTACACTGCCCGCCTTTCCTTCTCCGTGAACAGGCCGATCCCGCAATGTCCCCCTTCCTCGCCCAAGCCACCTACGTCGCCACCAAGACCGGCGAGGCCTTGGCGATCCTGGCCGGGGCCTGGCTGTTGGCGACGCTGCTGCGCCAGTTGGTGCGCCGGCTGTCCACCCGTTACGAGCTGGCGCCAGCGTTCGCACTGGCGATCCGGCGCCTGTCGAGCACGGTGATCTACATCGTCGCGCTGTTGTTCTTCCTCAACCGGGTCGGCATCTCCGGCTCGGTGGTGTGGAGCACGCTGACCGGTTTCGTGGCGGTGGGCGCGGTGGCGTTCTTCGCTGCCTGGAGCGTGTTGTCGAACATTTTCTGCGCGCTGCTGATCCTGACCACGCGGCCGTTCCGCCTGCACGATTACATCGAGGTGCTGGAGAACGGCGACAAGCCGGGGCTGAAGGGACGCGTGGTGGACATCAACTTCGTCTACACCACCTTGCAGGAAACCCACGCCAACGGCGATGAGACGGTGTTGCAGGTGCCCAACAGCCAGTTCTTCCAGCGCACCACGCGGCGCTGGCGGCAGGAGCCGGAATGGGCGCGCGCGGCGCGGGAGAAGAAGGACGCCGAAGGCGCGGAGTGGCAGGACGCGGCAGCGCGCTGAGGCGCGCGCCGGCCGGGCTCGACAGGGCTGGGAGCGGGCGCAGAGCAGGCTTGGAGTGGGCTGAGACCGGCGGTGGTCATCGCCAAGGCCAGCGAAGTGCCGGCGGCGGCGAGCGGCGCCGGACGTTGGGCAAGTCGCCGGCCTTGCTGCTCCTACTGCGGCGCACCTGGTCGATCAAGCCAGGTTGCGCGGAGCCGTCGCCTTGGCGCAGAACGGCAAGATCCCCGGCCACGTCGATCAGGTCCAGGACCTCGCCCAGGCGGTCGGACACGTCTTGCGGGCGATGGACCCGCTCGCCCCGGGGCGAACGATCGCGCTCAGGGCGGGCGCTTGCCGGCGCCGGCGGCACGGCAGTCCTGGCCCAAGCCGATGACGCCAGAAGGGCGGCCCCGCTGGGGCCAAGGGGCTACGCTGTCCCTCGCTGCCGGCGACGAGGGCACGCGCCCCATCCCAGGCTCCGGCGCAGACCGCGTGCGGCGCGGTCGCCACCGGCCGCGCAAAGGCGGCACGGCCGGCTGCAAACCGGCCGACACCAGGACGCGGCGGCGGGCGCCGCCAGCGCCCTGCCTTGGCGCGGCCAGCGAGCGCGCCGGTTTACTCGGCGTCCTCGTCTTCGTCCTCGTCCCCGTCTTCCTCGTCCTCGTCCTCGTAGGGCAAGCCCATCGAGTAGGCGAAGCGCGGCTCGCCTTCCGGGCTGCGGCCGGTGGCGATGGCCAGGATCACCCAGCCGTCCTGCAGGCGCTGGTTGACGTCCGCGATCTGCTCGACCTGCACCACTTCTCCGATCGTTTCGAAGTCCACGTTGTTCTTGCTCCTCAGGTGGGAGGGCGGAGGATACGCGCGCGGGGTTGCGTTGATAAGCCGGACGGAGCGGCCGCCTGCTTTCCAAAGCGAGAACGGCACGGGCCGGATCGGCGGCAAGGCTTGCGCCGTGGCGAGGACTCGCGAGCCTGCCCGGAGTGGAGGATCGCTGCGCCCGCCGGTCTACTTTCCCGCTACCCCGCCGGTCCCGGCTACACCCGGCCGAGGGGGTTTTGCTAGGCTCCCCGGGCGAATCCTTCGCGCGAGCCGCACATCCAGGTGCGGGCCCAGACGACAAGCAGGACGGCATGGCGCACAACCAGTTCGCATTGCTCACCCAGCGGCGCTTCCTGCCGTTCTTCCTGACCCAGGCCTTCGGCGCCTTCAACGATAATGTGTACCGGCAGGCGATCATCGGCCTGCTGTTCTACCTGGGGGTCAGCGACGCGCAGCGCACGCTCTACACCAATCTGGCGCCGGCGCTGTTCATCCTGCCCTACTTCCTGTTCTCCGCCACCGCCGGGCAGATCGCCGAAAAGCTGGAAAAGCACAAGCTGATCCGGATCACGACCACGATGGAGATCGTGATCATGTCGCTGGCGGCGGTGGGCTTCGTGACCCAGAACATGACCGTGCTGCTGGTGGCGCTGTTCGGCACCGGCCTGCAATCGACCCTGTTCGGGCCGGTCAAGTATTCGATCCTGCCCTCGGTGCTCAAGCCCGAGGAACTCACCGGCGGCAACGGCCTGGTGGAGATGGGCACGTCGATCTCGATCCTGGCCGGGATGATCTTCGGCGGGCTGATCTTCACCCTGGCCGGCAGCCATGGGCCGGTGGTGGCGGCCACCGCGATCGTCGTCCTGGCGGTGACCGGCAACCTGGTCAGCCGCATGATCCCGCGCGCCGACGCCGGCGAGCCGGGGCTCAAGATCAACTGGAACCCGATCCCCGAGTCGATCAACATCCTGCGCATGACCCGGCGCCAGCCGGCAGTGCGCAATTCGGTGCTGGGCGTGTCCTGGTTCTGGTTCGTCGGCACGGTGCTGACCTCGCAGCTGCCCGGCTATGCCGAGAACAACCTCGGCGGCGACGCGACCTTGTACATCTTCGCCCTGGCGCTGTTCTCCGTCGGCACCGGCGTGGGCTCGATGCTGTGCGAACGGCTGTCCGCGCGCACGGTGGAGATCGGCCTGGTGCCGCTGGGCGCGTTCGGCATCAGCGCCTTCATGCTCGACCTGTACTTCGCCCGCCCGGGCGCGGCCACGGCTTCGGGGCTGGACGTGCAGGCCTTCATCGCCCAGGACGGCGCCTGGCGGATCATGCTCGACCTGGTCGGCATCGGCGTGTTCGCCGGTTTCTTCGTGGTGCCGCTGTTCGCGCTGATCCAGAACCGCTCGCCCAAGAACGAGCTCTCGCGCGTGATCGCGGGCATGAACATCCAGAACGCCGCCTTCATCGTGCTGGCGGCGGTGCTGGGCGTGGTCGTGCAGCGCTTCCTGCACTGGAGCATCCCCCAGGTGTTCCTGGCGCTGGCCATCGCCAACGCGCTGGTGGCGATCTACATCTTCACCCTGGTGCCCGAGTTCCTGATGCGCTTCCTCAGCTGGGTGCTGGTGCGCACGCTGTACCGGCTGCGGGTCTCGGGCACCGAGCGCATTCCCGACGAGGGCCCGGGGCTGGTGGTGTGCAACCACGTCAGCTACATGGACGCGCTGATCCTCAGCGCCAGCATCCCGCGTCCGGTGCGCTTCGTCATGTACTACAAGATCTTCAACATCCCGGTGATGAGCTGGATCTTCCGCACCGCCAAGGCCATTCCCATCGCCGGGGCCAAGGAGGATCCCGAGGTGATGCGGCGCGCGTTCGAGGAGATCGAGGCGGCGCTGGCCGACGGCCAGTTGGTCGGCATCTTCCCCGAGGGCGCGCTGACCAAGGACGGGCAGATCGCCCCGTTCAAGTCCGGGGTCGAGCGGATCCTGGAAAAGAACCCGGTGCCGGTGGTGCCGATGGCGCTGCGCGGGATGTGGTCGAGCATGTGGAGCAAGCGCGACTCGCGCCTGCGCCGGATGCGGGTACCGCGGCGCTTCCGCGCCACGATCGAGGTGGTGGCCGATCCGCCGGTCCAGGGCGCGCAGGCCACGGCCGCCTCGCTGGAAACGCAGGTGCGCGCACTGCGCGGCGACCAGGCCTGAGCCGGCTACCGCTGCCGAAGTCGCTTCTGCCGGAGCCCGTGCCGTGGGAGCCATGCCTGACCGGCCCCGCTCGCACTATCGCCCCGGCCCGCTTCGTCCCAGCCTGCTTCGTCCCAGCCTGCTTCGTCCCAGCCCGCTTCGACCCAGAGCGTTCCGCCCCGGACAGCCGCGCCCCGGTCAACCCGACGCCCGGCAAGCGCTCCGCCGGCCTCCCGGCCGGTCGATCCGGCCAGGGATCGCGGGGCCGCCGTCCCTACCGGCGCCTGTCGCCGTCCGCGGCCACCGCATCGAGGCCGCACCTCCTCGGCTGGCGCCGGGCTCTGCCGGCCACCCGAGTCCGCCCGAGCGCGCCCAAGCCAACTCGTGTCCACGCCGGCCCACGCGCGCCCGCGCGTGCCCGCGCCGGGCGGTCGCTGCTACGATGCCCGCGACCGGCCGCCGCCGCGGCCGCCATCGCAGCTATCGCAGCTCTTAGGGGAGCCTCATGAACCAACCCGTCAACGCCGCGGCCTCGCCGTATCCCAATTACCTGGCCTGGTCGATCATCGTCACCATCCTGGGCGCCTGCCTGTGCTGCCTGGTCGGCGCCGTGCCGGGCGTGGTCGCCATCGTCTACGGCACCCAGATCAACACCAAGCTCGCCGCCGGCGACGACGCTGGCGCGCGCAAGGCCTCCGAGACCGCCAAGCTGTGGTGCTGGATCGGCACCGGCGTGGTGATCCTGGGCCTGCTGCTGCAGGTCGCCTCGTTCTTCCTCAACGGCGCGGCCATGTTCAACGAAGACTTCCTGCGCCAGATGCAGCAGGCCCAGGGCGGCTGACCGGCTATGGCGGCGAACGCGCGGCAGCCCTCCCGCCATCGGGTCCTGGCCATCACCGCGGCCGGCTCGGCCGTGGCCGCGGCCGGGGCGGTGTGGCTGCTGCGCCGTTTCGATCCCAACGCCGCCGGCAGCCCGCTGCCGGGCTGCGTGTTCTATGAGTTCACCGGGCTGTACTGCCCGGGCTGCGGCATGACCCGCGCCGCGCACGCGCTGGTCCACGGCGACCTGGCCGGCATGGTAGCGATGAATCCGCTGCTGCCGCTGCTGGCGCTGGCCCTGCCGCTGCTGGTGCTGCACGGATTGGGCTATCGCCTGCCGCTGCCCGGGCAGTACAGC
>CBIFVU010000162.1:0-9401 GCA_966185905.1 uncultured Lysobacter sp. | reverse complement strand
GACCTGCTGGCGATCCAGCTCGACGACCGCGCGCTGTTCCTGCAGCGCTGGTGGCAGCTATTGCAGGATCAGGCCAAGCGCCCCGACGCCGGCGAGCGCCCGGCGCTGCGCGCGGTGGCCAGCGCGGCCGCGCAGTGGCAGGCCCGCGCCAGCGCCGATTCGGCCAGCTACCGGCTGGTGCGCAACTGGCGCCGCGCGGTGCAGACCCGCATCGCCAACGGCCTGACCGCGCCGGCGCAGGCGGCCATGGGCGAGTCCTTCCGCATGCCCGAGCTCAAGCAGCTCGAAGGCGTCCTGTGGCCGCTGCTGCAACAGCGCCCCGCGCATTTGCTGCCGCGCAACGAGAGTTCCTGGGATGGATTGCTCGAACACGCCGCGCAGGACGTGCTGGCCGAGCTGGACATCGCCCCCGGCGCCGATGCCGCTCTACGCCTGTCCGAGCAACGCTGGGGTCTGCACAACACCGCGCGCATCTGCCATCCGCTGGCCTCGGCCCTGCCGGGCTTCGCCCAGCGCGCGCTGTGCATGCCCTTCGACGAGTTGCCCGGCGATTCGGCCATGCCGCGGGTGCAGCGGCCGGACTTCGGCGCTTCCGAGCGCATGGTGGTCTCGCCCGGCCACGAGGCCGACGGCATCGTGCACATGCCCGGCGGCCAGAGCGGGCATCCGCTGTCGCCGTTCTGGGGCGCCGGCCACGAGGACTGGGTGCAGGGCCGGCCGAGCCCGTTCCTGCCCGGGCCGGCGCAGTACCGCTTGGCCTTGAAGCCTGCCTCGCCTTGAAGCGTCGCCTTGAGGCCACCTCGCCTTGAGGCTGCGCCGCCTTGAGGCTGCGCCAAGCGCGAGGCCGGGCCCGGCGGGGAGCCGGCCCGCGCGGGAGGCCACGCTGGATCGAGGTTGTCTGGCAACGGAACGGCGAGGGTCTTGCAGGCCCCGCCGGTTCCGAGATCGCGCCGGTTCCTAGATCGCGCCGATTCCCAGGCCGCGCCGGCGCCGAGGCGAAGAGCAGGCCGGGCCCAGACCGTTGCGCGGCGCGGGCGCCCGCAAGCGCCCGCCGGCTCAGCCCAGCAAGCGCTCGATCAGCGCCAGATACAGGTCCGGCAAAGCCTCCAGCTCAGCCACGGCGACGTGTTCGTCGACCTTGTGGATGCTGGCATTGACCGGGCCGATCTCGATGCACTGCGCGCCCAGCGGCGCGATGAAGCGAGCGTCGGAGGTGCCGCCGCCGGTGCTCTCCTGCGGCGGCGCGCCGGCGAAGCCGGTCATCACCTCGCGCGCGGCCGCGCGCAGCGGGCCCTCGGGGGTGTAGAACGGCTCGCCGCCGCGGAACCACTCGATCCGGTACTCCAGCCCGTGCGCCCGCAGCACCGCCTCGCACTCGCGCTCCAGCCGTTCGGCATTCCAGCTCGGGTTGTAGCGCAGGTTGAACCAGGCCTCCAACTCGCCGGGGATGACGTTGTTGGCGCCGGTGCCGGCGCGCAGGTTGCTGATCTGCAGCGAGGTGGGCGGGAAGGTCTCGTAGCCCTCGTCCCAGCGCCGCGCAGCCAGTTCCGACAGCGCCGGCATGGCCTGGTGGATCGGATTGCGCGCCTTTTCCGGATAGGCGACATGGCCCTGCACGCCGATCACCGTGAGCGTGGCCGACAAGGTGCCGCGCCGGCCGACCCGCAACAGGTCGCCCAGGCGCTGGGTCGAGGACGGCTCGCCGGTGACGCACCAGTCGATGCGCTCGCCGCGTTCGGCGAAGGTCTGCGCCACCCGGCGCACGCCGTCGATGGCCACGCCTTCCTCGTCGGAGGTCAGCAGCAGGGCGACCCGGCCGCGATGGCGCGGATGCGCGGCGGCGAAGCGCTCCAGGGCGACCACGAACGCGGCCACGCTGCCCTTCATGTCGGCCGCGCCGCGACCGTAGAGCACGCCCTCGCGCACCTCCGGCAGGAACGGATCGCTGGTCCAGGCCTCGACCGGGCCGGACGGGACCACATCGGTATGGCCCAGCAACACCAGGGTCGGCGCCTCGCCTTCGCCGTGGGTGGCCCAGAGATTGTCCACTTCGCCATGGCGCAGCCGCTCGCAGGCGAAGCCGGCGCGTTGCAGGCGTTCGGCGATCAGCGTCTGGCAGCCCAGGTCCTCGGGCGTCACCGACGGCCGCGCGATCAACTCGCAGGCCAGTTCGAGCACACCGCCGGGGACGGCACCGGGCACCGCGCTCACGCGCCGATCCCGAAGCGTTGCTTGAAGCCGTTGTCGCTGAAGCCCTGGCTGACCTTGCCGTCGTCGGTGACCACCACCGGCCGCCGGATCAGTTGCGGATACTCCTTGAGCAGCAGCTTCCACTCCGCGTCGGAGGCCGGCTCCTTGCGGTTGGGCGGCAGGTTGCGCCAGGTGGTGGAGGACTTGTTGATCAGGCTGTCCCAGCCGCCGAGCTGGTCCTTCCAGGCGATCAGGGTCTCCGCCGGCTGGCGCTGGTCGCGGTAGTCGACGAAGCGGTGGGCGATGCCGAAGCGATCCAGCCACTTGCGCGCTTTCTTGCAGGTATCGCAGTTGTTCAGGCCGTACACGGTGGTCATGGGGTCGCTCGCTCGGATGCGGGGCCGGGCCGGCCGGAGTCAGTCGGCCAGGCCGCGCAGCAGGTCGTTGATGCTGGTCTTGGACAGGGTCTTGGCATCGACCCGCTTGACGATCACCGCGCAGTACAGCGAGTGGCTGCCGTCCTTGGCCGGCAACTGGCCGGACACGACCACGCTGTAGGGCGGCACGTAGCCATAGCTGACCTCGCCGCTGGCGCGGTCGTAGATGCGGGTGCTCTGGCCGAGGAACACGCCCATGCCGATCACGCTGTGGTGGCCGACCACCACGCCCTCGACCACTTCCGAGCGCGCGCCGATGAAGCAGTGGTCCTCGATGATGGTCGGGCTGGCCTGCAGCGGTTCGAGCACGCCGCCGATGCCGGCGCCGCCGGAGAGATGGCAATGCTTGCCGACCTGGGCGCAGGAGCCGACCGTGGCCCAGGTATCGACCATGGTGCCCTCGCCGACGTGCGCGCCGATGTTGACGAAGGACGGCATCAGCACCACGTCCTTGCCGATGTGGGCGCCGCGGCGGGCGATCGCGCCGGGCACCACGCGCGCGCCGAGCTTGCGGAAATCGGCCTCGCCATAGCCCTCGAAGCGCGCCGGCACCTTGTCCCAGAACGGCGCCGGGGCGGCATCGACGAGCTGCATGTCGTTGACCCGGAAATACAGCAGCACCGCTTTCTTGAGCCATTCGTTGACCTTCCAGCCGCCCTGCCCGTCGGGCTCGGCGACGCGGAACTCCCCCTGCTCCAGGCCGGCGATCACCCGTTCCACGGCCGGGCGGGTCGAGCCTTCGACCTCGTCCGGGGTGAGCATGGTGCGGCGCTCGAAGGCGCTGTCGATCATGAACTTCAGCTCGTCGGCGCCGGGCGCCTCCGGCGCCTTCTTCTTGGCGCTCTTGGCGGCCTTCTTGGCGGTCTTCTTGGCGGGGGGGCTCATCGGCAGTCTCCTTCGAGGCAGGCCAGCAGCGCGTCGCGCAGGGCCTGCTGTTGCGTTGGATCGAGCGCGCGGTCGCGCTCGTCGGTGATCTGGAACACGTCCTCGGCGCGTTCGCCGAAGGTGGCGATGCGCGCATCGTAGACGCGCAGTTTCTGTTGCCGCAGCGCCTGGGTGACGTCGGCCAGCAGGCCGGGACGGTCGGTGCAGACCAGGCTGAGCACGGTGCGCGCGGGCGCTTCGGCTCCGGCGGCGTCGCGGGACTCCTCGTTGCCGTGGCCGGCCTTGCCGGGGGCAGCCTGGGTGGAAGCGGCCTTGATGGGAGCGGCCTCGCTCGGAACGGCCTTGCGATAATCGGCGAAGGCGATCTGCGGGGCGATGCGGAAATGGCGCAGGTGCCGCGGCTGCGCGCGCCGGGCCGGGCGCACCCGGTCCAGCGGGCCGGCCAGCACCGCTTCCAGCCGCCGCTCCACGTCCTCGGCGCTGGGCGGCTGGCGAGGATCGGTGGGCACCACCTCGAAGGTGTCGAACACCGCGCCGAGCGGGCCGTCGAGCACCCGCGCCTGCTGGATCGCCAGGCCCAGGCGGTCCAGCGTGGCCACGATCGCGGCGAACAGGCCGTCGCGGTCGGGCGAATGCACGAACACCTCCAGCGCGCCGGCATGGGCGCTGACCGGCCGCGCCCGCACCCGCACATCGCCCGGGGCGACGCCGCGCAGCGAGGCGGCTTGCCAGGCGATCTGGTCGGGGCGGCCGCGCTGGAACGCGATCTCGGGCATGCGCGCGAACAGGCCGGAGATGTCCTCCTCGCGCGCGCCGAAGGCGGCCAGCATCGCCTGCGCTGCCTCGCGCGTCTCCGCCGCGCGCTCGGCGCCGGCGACCGGATGCTCCAGCCCGCGGCGCAGCGCCAGGCGGGTGGCGGTGTACAGGTCGGCCAGCAGGCGGTCTTTCCAAGCGTTCCACAACTTGGGCGAAGTGCCGGCGATGTCGGCGCAGGTCAGCAGGTAGAGATGGTCCAGATGCTCGCGGTCGGCGACCTTGACCGCGAAGCGGTGGATCACCTCCGGATCGGCGATGTCCTGCTTCTGCGCCGTCACCGACATCAGCAAGTGCTGGCGCACCAGCCACTCCACCAGCGCCGTATCCGACTCGCTCAGCCCGATGGCCGCGCCGAACGCGCGCGCGTCGTCGCCGCCGAGCTCGGAGTGATCGCCGCCGCGGCCCTTGGCGATGTCGTGGAACAGGCCGGCCAGCAACAGCAGTTCGGGCTTGCGCAGGCGCGGCCAGACTTCGTGGGCGATGCTGAAGCGCTCGTCGGCCACGCCCGAAGCGAAGCGGGCCAGGTTGCGCAGCACCGCCAGGGTGTGCTGGTCCACGGTGTAGACATGGAACAGATCGAACTGCATGCGCCCGGACACGCGCGAGAACGCCGGGATCCAGCGCCCGAGCACGCCCAGCCGGGCCATGCGCTCCAGCGCGTGCACCGGGTGCGGGCCGCGCAGCAGCTTGAGGAAGCGCTCGCGCAGCGCCGGCTCGGCCTCCTGGAAGGACGGCAGCCGCGCCAGGGCCTCGGCCAGCGCGCGCGCGGTCTGCGAGTGCAGGCCGCGGATCTCATCGTGCGCGGCCCAGGCGGCGAACAGCGCGAACACCGCATGGGCGTCGCGCGGCCAGTCCGGATCGCGCGCGGCGATGTAGTCGCGGCGCAGCTCGAAGGCCTCGAACGGAGCGTCCAGCGGCGCCGGCGCAGCCTCGCCCTCGATCTGCTCCTCGAAACGCTGCAGCAGGCGCTCGCCGATGCGCAGCACCAGCGCGGCGCTGCGGTAGAAGCCCTGCATCATCTGCTCGACGGCCAGGTTGTCGGCGCTGTCGACGTGGCCCAGGCGCTCGGCCAGCAGCTTCTGGTAGTCGAAGCGCAAGCGCTCCTCGCGCTTGCGCGCCACCAGGTGCAGGCCGAAGCGCAGCCGCGACAAGGCGCGGCGCTCGCGCTCCAGGGTGGCCCATTCGTCCGCGCCGAGCTGGCCGATGGACACCAGCGACTCCAGGTCGGCGGTGCCGACGATGCGCAACGCCATCCAGTGCAGGGTCTGCACGTCGCGCAGGCCGCCGGGCCCTTCCTTGAGGTTGGGCTCGAGGTTGTCGGCGGTGTCGCCGTGGCGCGCATGGCGCTGGCGCAGCTCTTCGCGCTTGGCGTGGAAGAACTCGCGCGCCGGCCACACCTGGGCGGGCGCGATCGCCGCCTGCAGCTCCATCCGCGCCACCGCGCCGGCGGCCAGCGGCCGCGCTTCCAGCATCGCGGTCAGCACGGTCAGGTCGGCGCCGGCCTGGCTGCACTGCGCGGGCGAACGCACCGCGTGGCCGACCGGCAGGCCGGCGTCCCACAGACAGGCGAAGAAAGCGCCCAGCGCTTCGGCCTGGGCGGCCTGGGCGGCCTGGGCCTCCGGTTCGGCCAGCACCAGCAGGTCGATGTCGGACTGCGGGAACAGCTCGCCGCGGCCGTAGCCGCCGACCGCGAACAGCGCCAGCGGCGCGTCCGCGGCGATGCAGGCCTGCCAGGCCGCGCGCACTTGCGCGTCCATGGCCTGCGCGCGCTCGCGCAATAGCCGGTCGATGTCGGCGTCGCCGCCGTTGTCGAAGCGCTCGGCCAGGTCCGCGTCCACCGCCGCGAGCGCGGCGCGGATGGCCGCGGGGCTGCCGGGCGGCGCGGGCGCATCGGCCGCCGCGGGCGTCGCCGATCGTGCGTCGGCGACGGGGCCGGTCATAGGTCGTTGTCGTCGCCGGGCACGCGGGTGAGGATCTCCACGCCGTCCTCGGTGACCGCGACGGTGTGCTCCCACTGCGCCGACAGCTTGCGGTCCTTGGTCACCACGGTCCAGCCGTCGGGCAGGGTCTTATGCCGGTAGGTGCCCTCGTTGATCATCGGTTCGATGGTGAAGGTCATGCCCGGCACCAGCTTGACCCCCTCGCCCGGGCGGCCCACGTGCAGCACCTGCGGCTCCTCGTGGTAGACCCGGCCGATGCCGTGGCCGCAATAATCGCGCACCACGCTGAAACGCTCGGACTCGGCGTAGGTCTGGATGATGTGGCCGATGTCGCCGAGCGTCGCGCCGGGCTTGACGATGCGGATGGCGCGGAACATCGCCTCGCGGGTCACCTCGACCAGGCGCTTGGCCATGACCGAGGGCGTGCCCACGCAGTACATCCGGCTGGTGTCGCCGTGCCAGCCGTCCTTGATCACGGTGACGTCGATGTTGACGATGTCGCCGTCCTTGAGGACCTTGCTGTCGCTGGGGATGCCGTGGCAGATGACGTTGTTGACCGAGGTGCACACGGTCTTGGGGAAGCCCTTGTAGCCGACGTTGGCCGGGATCGCCTTCTGCACATTGACGATGTGGTCGTGGCAGATGCGGTCCAGCTCGCCGGTGCTCACGCCCGGCTTCACGTGCGGCGCGACGATCTGCAGCACCTCGGCGGCCAGGCGGCCGGCGACGCGCATCTTCTCGATCTCTTCGGGGGTCTTGATGGAAATGGCCATGCCGGCATTATCGCCTATTCACGCCGCCCGATCACCGCGCCGCGCGCATCGCTGCGTCGCGCCGGCCCAGGCTTGCGCGCTGCCCGAGGGGCGGGTGCCGGCGCCGCCCCGGTGGCCGGCGCGGGGCGGCCGGCTCGCAAGGCCGGCCGCAAGACCGGCCAGGAAGCCGCGAGTCTCACCAGAAGCCGCGACAGGACAACGGACCTTCCGGGCTCTGCCCGTCCCGCCAGTTGCCCGCCGCCCGCGCCGCGGGCTACAATTCCGCGGCTTTGCGGCCGGACCGCCCGTTCATCGGGGCCCGACCGCGCCGTCCACGCCGGACGCCCTCGGCGAATACACACCTGCCGCCATCCCCCGTGCCGGGGTGCCGCCCGGATCCGGAGCTCACTCCGTTCCAGCGGTTCGGACACGGAAGCGGCAGGGAGGCCCAACCCCGGAACCCCGCACCCGCGCACCGCCGCGGGCGCAGCGCCCACACCCGAACCGGGCGCCGGTTCCACTGCCTTCGGAGTCAAGCAATGCCCCAGATCACCATGCGCCAGATGCTGGAAGCCGGCGTCCATTTCGGCCACCAGACGCGCTACTGGAACCCCAAGATGGGCCCGTACATCTTCGGCGCCCGCGGCAAGATCCACATCATCAACCTCGAGAAGACCGTTCCGCTGTTCAACGACGCGATGAACTTCATCTCGGGCATCGCCCAGAAGCGCGGCACCATCTTGTTCATCGGCACCAAGCGTTCGGCCCGCGAGTCCATCCGCGAGGAAGCCGAGCGTTGCGGCATGCCGTTCATGACCCAGCGCTGGCTGGGCGGCACCCTGACCAACTTCCGCACCGTCAAGCAGTCGGTTTCGCGCCTGAAGGAGCTGGAAGCCGGCGAGACCGACGGCACCTTCCTGAAGATGGTCAAGCACGAAGTGCTGGGCCTGCGCCGCGAGCGCGAGAAGCTGGAAGCCTCGCTGGGCGGCATCAAGGACATGAACCGCCTGCCCGACGCCCTGTTCGTGATCGACATCGGCCATGAAGACATCGCCATCAAGGAAGCCAAGAAGCTCGGCATCCCGGTGATCGCGGTGGTCGACACCAACTACGATCCGAGCCTGGTGGACTACGCCATCCCGGGCAACGACGACGCCATCCGCGCCGTGCAGCTGTACGCCCGCGCCGCTGCCGACGCCGTGCTGGAAGGCAAGGCCGCCGCGCCGTCCGCCGGCGTGCGCGAGGAAGATTTCGCCGAGGCCGCCGCGGCCGAGGAAGGCGCCAAGGACGACCGCAAGCCGCGCGGCCGCGCTCCGGCCAAGAAGCCGGCCGGCAAGAAGGACGAAGCGGCCGCCGAGTAACCGGCCCGCCGTCAGCGCATCGTCATGCGGCCGGGCGACACTGCCCGGCCGCGACACCTGCATCCCGCTCCTGCAGGAGGCGGCGCAAGCCGCGAACCGCTACAACGCGCCGCGACCCTGGTCGCAACCCGCCCGCGCCTGCACGGGCCACACGAACACCGAGGTAACCCCATGGCTGAAATCACCGCTTCCCTGGTCAAGGAACTCCGCGAGCGCACCGGCGCCGGCATGATGGAGTGCAAGAAGGCCCTGACCGAAAACAACGGCGACATCGACGCCGCCGCCGAGTGGCTGCGCAAGTCGGGCCTGGCCAAGGCCGACAAGAAGGCCGGCCGCGTGGCCGCCGAAGGCCGCATCGCGGTCGCCCAGGACGGCGGCAAGGCCGTGCTGGTGGAGATCAACTCCGAGACCGACTTCGTCGCCAAGGACAGCAACTTCCTGGCCTTCACCGACGCGGTGGCCGAGGTCGCGCTCAAGTCCGGCGCCGCCGACGTCGAAGCGCTCAAGAGCGCCAAGCTGGCCTCCGGCGAGACCGTCGAGGAAACCCGCGCCGCGGTGATCGCCAAGGTCGGCGAGAACCTGCAAGTGCGCCGTCTGGTGCGCGTGGACAGCGCCGACAACGTCGCCGCCTATGTCCACGGCGGCAAGATCGGCGTGCTGGTCGAGCTCAAGGGCGGCGACGCCGAGCTGGCGCGCGGCATCGCCATGCACGTGGCGGCGATGAACCCGCCGCACATCAAGGCCTCCGACGTCCCGGCCGAGTTCATCGCCAAGGAGAAGGAGATCGAGCTGGCCAAGATGTCCGACAAGGACAAGGCCAAGCCGGCCGAGATCCTGGAGAAGATCATCAGCGGCAAGATCGCCAAGATCGTCAACGAGGTCACCCTGTACGGCCAGGCCTATGTGCTGAACTCGGACCAGACCGTCGAGCAGGCGGTCAAGGCCGCCGGCGCCGAAGTGGTGACCATGCAGCGCCTGGCCGTGGGCGAAGGCATCGAGAAGCAGGTCGACGACTTCGCC
>CBIFVU010000161.1:0-9413 GCA_966185905.1 uncultured Lysobacter sp. | reverse complement strand
CATCCGATCCAGCCCGCCCGATCCAGCCCGCCCGATCCAGCCCGCCCGATCCAGGCAGACGGCCGACCGCACGGGCCTCAGCGCTGCGCGCGCATCGGCGGCGACGGTGCGCAGCAACCGGGATCTTCGTGCCCGGCGGCCAGGTCCTCCAGGATCGGGCAATCCGGGCGGTCGTCGCCGTGGCAGCGCCGCGCCAGTTCTTCCAGGGTCTTCTGCATGGTCTGCATTTCGCGGATCTTACCGGCCAGCTCCTCGGCGTGGGCCAGGGCCAGTTGCTTGACCTCCAGGCTCTCGCGGCCGCGGTTGTCCCACAGGCCCAGCAGGGTCTCGATCTGGCGGATCGAAAAGCCCAGCGAGCGCGAGCGCTTGATGAAGCGCAGCCGGTGCAGGTCGCTGTCGCTGTAGAGGCGGTAGCCGGCGATGCTGCGCCCGGCCGGCGGGATCAGGGCGATGCTTTCGTAATGGCGGATCATCTTGGCGCTGACGCCGCTGAGTTCGGCCGCCTCGCCGATGTTGTGCAGGCCGTCGGCCTTGGCTTGGGCCAGTTCGGGCGCGGCGGCGGGAAGGGTGCGAGCCATGGCGGGTTCCTGTCGTGCGAAGGGCGGCGCCCGGGCGGGCGCACTGGAATCGCGACGGCCAACGGCGGAGGCGGGCGAGCCTGCAGGGGCGGGCCAGCGCAGGCGCCGTGGCGGGCGACGCCGGGAGCATGGGGCTTACCATGATGGTAAGGTCAAGCCCTGGCGACTGCGACAGGCCCCGGGACGGCGCGCGCGGCGGCGGTGAACCGTTCAGTCGCAGTTGGGCGGACGCCGGTCGGGCAGGGTAGGCAATGCCACAATCGCCCCCATCTCGGGGACACCCGCCCCGTTCGCCTCGCTCGCCTGCCTGCCCATGGTGCTGGACGCCTTCCATCCCGCCGTCGCCGCCTGGTTCGGCGCGGCCTTTCCCGCGCCGACCCGGGCCCAGGTCCTGGCCTGGCCGGCCATCCGCGCCGGGCGCAACACGCTGGTCGCCGCGCCGACCGGTTCGGGCAAGACCCTGACCGCGTTCCTGGCCGCCATCGACGAGTTGGTGCGCGAAAGCCTGGAGCGCGGCCTGGCCGACGAGACCGCGGTGGTCTACGTCTCGCCACTGAAGGCGCTGTCCAACGATGTGCACCTGAACCTGGAGGCGCCGCTGGCCGGCATCGCCGAGGAGTTGCGCCGCCGCGGCCTGCCCGACCCGGGCATCCGCACCGCCGTGCGCACCGGCGACACCCCGCAGGGCGAGCGCGCGGCCATGCGCAAGCGCCCGCCGCATATCCTGGTGACCACGCCCGAATCGCTGTACGTGCTGCTGGGCTCCGAATCCGGGCGGGCGATGCTGGGCAAGGTGCGCTCGGTGATCGTGGACGAAATCCACGCCGTCGCCGACGACAAGCGCGGCAGCCACCTCAGCCTCAGCCTGGAGCGGCTGGTCGCCTTGTGCGAGCGCCCGCCGGTGCGGATCGGCCTGTCGGCCACTCAGAAGCCCATCGACGAGGTGGCGCGGTTCCTGGTCGGGCGCGAGGCGGTGGCCGCCGACGGCACCCCGGACTGCGCCATCGTCGACATCGGCTACGACCAGCGCCGCGACCTGGCCCTGGAGCTGCCGGCCTCGCCGCTGACCGCGGTGATGTCGCACGAGCAATGGGACGAGGTCTATCAGCGCCTGGCCGCGCTGGTCGGCGAGCACCGCACCACGCTGGTGTTCGTCAACACCCGGCGCATGGCCGAGCGCGCGGCCAAGCACCTGGCCGACAAGCTCGGGCGCGAGGCGGTGGCCGCCCACCATGGCAGCCTGTCGCGCGAGCTGCGCCTGGACGCCGAACAGCGGCTCAAGCGCGGCCAGTTGCGGGTGCTGGTGGCGACCGCATCGCTGGAGCTGGGCATCGATATCGGTCAGGTCGAACTGGTCTGCCAACTGGGCTCGCCCCGCACCATCGCCGCCTTCCTGCAGCGCGTGGGCCGCGCTCGCCACCAAGTCGGCGGCGTGCCCAAGGGGCGCTTGTTCCCCAGCTCGCGCGAGGACCTGGTCGAGTGCGCGGCACTGCTGGACAGCGTGCGCCGCGGCGAACTGGACGCGCTGCGCATCCCGCTCGCGCCGCTGGACGTGCTGACCCAGCAGATCGTGGCCGAGGTCGGCGCGCGCGACTGCGGCGAAGACGAATTGTTCGCCTGCTTCAGCCGCGCCTGGCCCTATGCCGGGCTGGCCCGCGCCGATTTCGACGCGCTGGTGCGGATGCTGGCGCAAGGCTTCACCACCCGGCGCGGCCCGCGCGCGGCCTATCTGCACCGCGATGCCGTGCACCGGCGCCTGCGCGCGCGCCGCGGCGCGCGCACCACCGCGGTGATGTCCGGCGGCACCATCCCGGAGACCGGCGACTATGCCGTGGTGCTGGAGCCCGAAGCGCAGACCATCGGCAGCGTCAACGAAGACTTCGCGGTGGAAAGCCTGGGCGGGGATGTATTCCAGCTCGGCAACGCCAGCTATCGCATCCTGCGGGTCGAGCCGGGCAAGGTCCGGGTCGAGGACGCGCAGGGCCAGCCGCCCAATATTCCGTTCTGGATCGGCGAGGCGCCCGGGCGCAGCGACGAGCTATCCGCCAGCGTCTCGCGTTTGCGCGGCGCGGTCGGCGCGGCGGTGGCGCAGGCCGGCGAGCGCGAGGCCGCGGTGCGCCGGGTCGCCGCTGAATTCGCGCTGGATGCCGAAAGCGCGCGGCAACTGGTCGAATACCTGGGCCGCACCCAGGCCGCGCTCGGCTTGGTGCCGACCCACGACACCCTGGTGCTGGAGCGCTTCTTCGACGAATCCGGCGGCACTCAACTGGTGATCCACTCGCCGCACGGCAGCCGCATCAACAAGGCCTGGGGCCTGGCCCTGCGCAAGCGCTTCTGCCGCAAGTTCAATTTCGAGCTGCAGGCCGCGGCGACCGAGGACGCGATCGTGCTGTCGCTGTCCACCAGCCATAGCTTCCCTTTGGAGGAGGTCGCGCGCTACCTGCATTCGGCCTCGGCGCTGGAGGTGCTGGTGCAGGCGCTGCTGGACGCACCGCTGTTCGCCGTGCGCTGGCGCTGGGCGGCGACCACCGCGCTGGCGCTTCCGCGCTTCGTCGGCGGCCGCAAGGTGGCCCCGCAGTTGCAGCGGATGAAGAGCGAGGACCTGCTGGCCACTGTATTCCCCGACCAGGTCGCCTGCGCCGAGAACCTGGTCGGCGAGCGCGAAGTGCCCGAGCACCCGCTGGTCGCCCAGACCCTGCACGATTGCCTGCACGAGGCCATGGACAGCGAAGGCTGGCTGGCGCTGCTGCGGCGGCTGGAGGCCGGGCAGGTGCGGGTGGTCGGCTGCGATGTGACCGCGCCTTCGCCGATCGCCGCCGAAGCGCTCAATGCCAAGCCCTATGCCTTCCTCGACGATGCGCCGATCGAGGAGCGCCGCACCCAGGCGGTGATGGCGCGGCGCTATGCCGATGCCGACAGCGCCGACGATCTCGGCCGGCTGGACCCGCAGGCGATCGACGCGGTGCGCGCGGAAGCCTGGCCCGAGGTCGCCGATGCCGAACAGATGCACGAGGCCTTGATGGGCCTGGGCTTTGTCTCGGCCGAAGAAGCGCAGGCCGAAGGCTGGCAGCCCTGGCTGCGCGCGCTGGCCGAGGACGGCCGCGCCACCGCGCTGCGGTTACGGCCGGACGCACCGGCGCCGGCGTGGTGGCTGGCGACCGAACAGCTGCCGCAGGCGCTGGCGGTGTTCCCGCAGGCGCAGGCCGAGCCGGCGGTGCGGGTGCCGGAGGAATACGCAGGCGTGGCCTGGGAGCCCGGCGAGGCCTGGGTGGACTTGCTGCGCTCGCGCCTGACCGGGCTGGGCCCGACCACGATGACGGCGCTGGCGCGGTCGGCGCAGTGCCCGCCGGCCCAGGTCGAGGCCGCATTGTTGCGATTGCAAGCGCAGGGCTACGTCATGTGCGGGCGCTTCGATGCCGCCAGCGTGGCCGGCGGCGAGGAGCAATGGTGCGAGCGCCACCTGCTCGCGCGCATCCATCGCTACACCCTGGGCCGGTTGCGGCGCGAGATCGAGCCGGTCGCGCCGCGCGACTACGTCCGCTTCCTGCTGGATTGGCAGCGCCTGTCGCGGCGCGCGCGCATGAGCGGGCCGCAGGCCTTGCAGGCAGTGTTGCAGCAACTGGAAGGCTACGAAGCCCCGGCCAGTGTGTGGGAGAGCGAATTGCTGCCCGCGCGCCTGGGCGATTACGATTCGGCCTGGCTGGACGAGCTGTGCGCGACCGGCCGCATTGCCTGGGCGCGACTGCGGCCGCAGCCGGCGGCGGCCGCCGAGGCCGCGCCGCAGGGCGTGCCCAGCGTGCGCCAGACCCCGATCGTGCTGCTGCCGCGGCGCGCGCTCGCCGATTGGCACTGGGCGGCCGGCCGCGACGCCGACCCGGCGCCGGTGTCCTCGCGTGCCCAGCGCGTGCTGGAGGCCTTGCAGGCGCGCGGCGCCTCGTTCTTCGACGAACTCGAACGCGGCGCGCACTTGCTGCGCACCGAACTGGAAGAAGCGCTGGGCGAACTGGTCGTGCGCGGGCGCGTTACCTGCGACAGCTTCGCCGGCCTGCGCGCCTTGCTGGTGCCGCCGTCCAAGCGCAGCGGCAGCGGCCATGGCGCGCGCCGGCGCCGCGCCCTGTCCACCGATCTGCAGGATGCCGGCCGCTGGTCGCTGAGCCAGCCGGTGCCGCTGCCGGGACTGGGCGCGGAGCCGGCCGCCGAAGCCGCGGCGGCGGCCGAATCGGTCGAGCACATCGCCCGGCGCTTGCTGGAACGCTATGGCGTGGTGTTCTGGCGGCTGGTCCAGCGCGAGGCCGCGTGGCTGCCGCCGTGGCGCGAGCTGTTGCGGGTGTATCGCCGCCTGGAGGCGCGCGGGGAGATCCGCGGCGGGCGCTTCGTCGCCGGCATGGCCGGCGAGCAATACGCTTTGCCCGAAGCGGTGGCGGCGCTGCGCCAAGTGCGCCAGCGCGAACACGACGGCGAGGTGGTGTGCGTGTCGGCGGCCGACCCGCTCAATCTCACCGGCGGCGTGCTCGCCGGGACCCGGGTGCCGCGCCTGCCGGGCGCGCGCATCGCCTTGCGCGACGGGGTGGCGGCAGCGGCCTGGGTGGCCGGGCAGGTGCAACTGTTGCAGCCGGCCTCGCCCGAACAGGAGCGCGCACTGCGCCAGGCGCTGACCCGGCGCAGCGCCTCGCCGGCGCGCGCGGGGCTGGAGGAGGTCTTGCGCAAGATCGACGACGCGCTCGGCGGCGCGGCCTGAGCCGCGCCGGCGCTAGCGGTCCGGCCCCGCTTCGCGCGGCGGATGCTTCATGCCGAAGCGGCGCTCGGTCCAGTCCAGCACCACCAGCACCAACAAGGTGAGCGCAGTGGCCGTCAGCGCCAGCCAGTGGTAGCGCAGCCCGGCGGCGGTGCCGATCGCGGCCACCATCAGCAACGAGGCCGCGGTGGTGATGCCGGCCACGTCGCGGCCGCCGCGCCAGGCGAAGATGGTGCCTGCTCCGATGAAGGACACGCCGGCCACCACCGCTTCGACCAGGCGCATGGGGTCCATGTTCACCATCAGCGGCAGGCGGAAGCGCGGATCGACCAAGGCCAGTTGGCCCAGGCCGATCAGCAGCGAGGAGGCGCCGGCCACCAGCATGTGGGTGCGGAAGCCGGCGGGACGGTTCTTGAGTTCGCGCTCGAAGCCGATCGCACCGCCCAGCACCATGGCGTAAGCGACGTGGCCGACCACCCACAATTGCCCGGGCAGGTCCATGAATGCGTTCCTCGGGGGCTCGCGGTGGTGATAGCGCCCACTGCGTAATCGCGTCGTGACCGCGGCGTGCACGCCGCGGCGACGCAGCGCACACCCGCGGCTAACACCGCGCTGGCCCGCGCTTAACCGCTGCGCGGGTAGCGTCGGTGGCGTCATCCCCACCGAGCCCTCGGGGCCGGGAGCCCGTCATGACCCGCGGCGAAAAATCCGCCTACACCGACAAGCAGAAGCGCCAGGCCGAACACATCGAGCAGTCCTACCGCAAGGAAGGCGTGTCCAAGAAGGAGGCCGAGGAGCGCGCCTGGCGCACGGTCAACAAGCAGGACGGCGGCGGCAAGCAATCCGGTTCCGGCCGCAAGGACTCTCACTGAGCGGCCCGCGCACCGGCCCATCGGCAACGTAGCGCGCAGCGGCTTGCCGCTGCCCGTCGTCGGCCTTTTTCGCGGCGCCTCGGCACCCGAGCGCCGCCTCCAGCAGAGGAGCACGACCATGAAGCGCAGCATCCTGGCCCTCGCGGCCCTGAGCCTGGCCCTGTCCGGGGCGGCCCTGGCCGCGCCGCAGAGCGCGGGCACCCGCAACGCCGATCCGGCCACCATGGCCGCGGACAACGACTCGGCCCAGCCGGTCAACGACACTTGGATCACCACCAAGGTCAAGACCGAACTGGTCGCCGCCAGCGGCGTGCCGGGCACCGACATCAGCGTGGAAACCGTCAACGGCGTGGTCAAGCTGTCCGGCAACGTCACCGCGGCGCAGGCGCAGAAGGCCACGTCCATCGCCCGCAACGTCGATGGGGTCAAGCGCGTGGACACCAGCGCCCTGGCCACCACCAAGGCCGCCGCCAGCGACTGAGGCCGGCCGCCGCCCCGGGCGCGGCCCTTGCGGCCAAGCCCGGGGCAGGGCGGGACATTCCACGCGCGGCCACGTTCGCGCGGGCGCTCGGCTCGCCGCCGCGCGCAGCCCGCGTCCGAGTGCGCGCCTGTCTTCGCGCGTTTCCTCGCGCCCATCCCGACCCAGCGCCGCACGCGCCATCCGCTCCATCGCCGCCATGACCCAGCACGCCGACCGCGTCCACACCGACTCCGCCGAGATCCAGCGCTTGGCTGGATTGATCCAGGCCCTGCCCGACGAGGGCTGGGTGGAGTTGGTGTTCACCGACGGCAGCCGCGCCAGCGGCATCGTCACCACCCGGCCTACGCTGCAGACGTTCATCGACGCCCAGGGCAGCGAAGGCATCAACGCCATCCTGCGCTTCGACGATCCCCAGGTCGAAGGACGCAGCCGATACGTCTGGGTCGACCACATCGCCCGGATCCGACCGATCCATTCCGACCAGCGTCCCTTCGCTCGCTGAGCCGGCGCCCTTGCCGGGCGTCTGCCTTGCGCACTCCCGGAGTTCTCCCCATGCCTACCTGCGATGTTTGCGGCAACCGCTACGACAAGGCCTTCACCGTCTCCATGGCCGGCCACACCGGCACGTTCGATTCTTTCGAATGCGCCATCCACGCCCTCGCGCCCAAGTGCGCGCACTGCCAATGCCGCATCGTCGGCCACGGCGTGGAGGCCGAAGCGATCATGTACTGCTGCGCCCACTGCGCGCGCCAGTCCGGCGAGCAAGGCCTGGCCGACCGCGCCGGCCACTGAGGCCCGCGTGCCGGCGGCGGGCACTGGCCGCCGCCGGCGGTTGCGGCGATGATCCGGCGATTATTCTGCGATGACCGCGGCCATGGCCTTCCTGCGCAGCGCCGACCCCGACCGCGGCCCCGGTGCCAGCGAAGGACGCTGCTTCCTGTACGTACTGCCCTGCCTGGGCGAGGACCTGCTCAAGCTGGGGTTCTCGCGCAATCCCTTGCTGCGCGCGCAGCAACTGCACCGGCGCTATTTCGAGTTCTTCGACCTGGACCGCGCCTTCGCCGTGGAGACCGACAGTGTGCGCGAGGCGCGCCGGATGGAACTGGCCCTGCGCCGCCGCCTGTCTGCGCACAACGCGCCCGCGCCGCTGACCGTGGCGCGCGCGGCCGGTGGCCACAGCGAGTGGTACCGCGGCGCGCAGGAGGATCTGCAACAGCAGGCCGGGCAGTGGCACCGCCAGGGCCATCGGCTGCATCGGCCTTTGCGGGCGTGGCTGGCGCAGGAACTGGCCGTCCAGGAGGAGCGCTTGTTCGAGCAGGCGCAGGCCTTGCTGGCGCAGTTGCAGGGCGAGCCGGGCTTGCTCGATACGCCCGCGCTGGCGGGGCTGCGCAGCGGCCTGCTGGACGCCCTGGATGCCTGCGCCGCGCTGGACCGCGATCCGCAGCCGCGACTGCCGGCGCCGCTGCGCGAGTGGTACCGCGCCCAACGCTGGCGCTGAGGCCGCGGGCCTGCGCAGGCCCGCGGCCAAGACTAGCGCGCGCCGCGCGGCGGCAGCTTGGGCAGGAACCAGGCCAGCAGACCCAACGCCGGCAAGTAGGCGCACACGCCGTAGACCGCCTCGATGCCGATGCGGTCGGCCAACTGCCCCAGCGCCGCCGCGCCCAGCCCGCCCATGCCGAAGGCGAAGCCGAAGAACAGCCCGGCGATCACCCCGGTGCGGCCGGGCACCAGCTCCTGCGCATACACCAAGATGGCCGAGAACGCCGAGGACAGGATCAGGCCGATGATCACCGTCAGCACCGTGGTCCAGGCCAGGTCGGCATGCGGCAGCAGCAAGGTGAAGGGCAGCACCCCCAGGATCGAGAACCAGATGACATAGCGCCGTCCGATGCGGTCGCCGACCGGCCCACCGACCAGGGTGCCCAGCGCCACCGCGCCGAGGAACACGAACAGGTGCACCTGGGCGCTCTGCGCGCTCACCCCGAACTTGTGCATCAGGTAGAAGGTGTAATAGCTCGACAGGCTGGCCATGTAGAAGTACTTGCTGAAGATCAGCAGGCCCAGCACCGCCAGCGTGCGCACCACGACCTTGCGCGGCAGCACCGGTGCGGACGCCGCGCCGGCGCCGGCGCGCGCGCGCTGGGCCGGCACCTGGGCGCGGTACCACAGGCCGATGCGGCTGAGGATCAGCATCGCCGCCAGCGCGGCGAAGGCGAACCAGCCTACGCTGCCCTGGCCGCGCGGCATCACCAGATAGGCCGCCAGCAACGGCCCCAGCGCCGAGCCGAGGTTGCCGCCGACCTGGAACAGCGATTGCGCCAGCCCGTGCCGGCCGCCGGAAGCCATGCGCGCCACCCGCGAGGACTCGGGATGGAACACCGAGGAACCCGAGCCGACCAGCGCCGCGGCCAGCAGCAGCACCGGGAAGGTGGTGGCGTTGGCGAGCAACAACAGCCCGGCCAGGGTGAAGCCCATGCCGATGGCCAGCGACCAAGGCATCGGCCGCTTATCGGTGTAGATGCCCACCAACGGCTGCAGCAGCGAGGCGGTGAGCTGAAAGGTGAGGGTGATCAGGCCGATCTGGCCGAAGTCGAGCCGGAAGCTCTGCTTGAGCAGCGGATACAGCGCCGGCAGCAACGACTGGATCATGTCGTTGAGCAGGTGGCAGACGCTGAGCATGGCCAGGATCGGCAGGGCGATGCGCTCGGCGGCCTGGGCCGGCGCTGTATCCGCTGCTCAAGCAGAGC
>CBIFVU010000160.1:0-9485 GCA_966185905.1 uncultured Lysobacter sp. | reverse complement strand
CGCGCGCGCGCGCGTCGTCCAGGTAACCGGCCAGGCGCTGGTACTGGCTGGCGTTGATGATGCGGGTGTAATCCTGCGGCGCGGCGAGGTCGCCGTAACGCTGGCGCAGTTGCGCCTGGAGCGCTTGCACCAGGGCGTCGCGGCGGGCGTGGTCGACCAGCACATAGTCCACGCCGATGCAGGTCTGGCCGGCGTTGAACCACTTGCCGGTGGCGATGCGGGCGGCGGCGCGCTCGATGGGGTAGTCCGGGCAGACCACGGCCGGCGCCTTGCCGCCCAGTTCCAGGGTCACCGGGGTGAGGTTGGGCGCGGCGGCGGCCATGACCTTGCGTCCGACCGCGGTCGAGCCGGTGAACAGCAGGTGGTCGAAGGGCAGCGCCGAAAACGCCGCGCCGACCTCGGCGCCGCCCAGCGCCACCGCGACCCGGTCTTCGGGGAAGACCTCGGCCAGCAGTTCGCGCAGGAACCGCGAGGTGCGCGGGGTGTGTTCGGAGGGCTTGAGGTAGACGTGGTTGCCGGCGGCGATGGCCGAGACCAGCGGCACCAGGGCCAGGTTCACCGGGTAGTTCCACGGCGAGAGGATGCCGACCACCCCGACCGGCTCGGGCCGGATCTCCGCGCGCGCCGGCCAGAAGCGCCAGCCCACCGACGCCCGCCGCGGCCGCGCCCAGCGGCGCAGATGGCCCAGTGCGTGCTCGATCTCGGCCAGGGTGATCATCGCCTCCGACAGCAGGTTCTCGTGGCTGGAGCGATGGCCGAAGTCGGCGCGGATCGCCGCGTCCATCTCCGGCACCCGCGCGCGGAAGGCCTCGCGCAGGCGCTGCAAGTCGGCGCGGCGCTGGGCCAGGTCGGGCTTGCGCGCCTGCCAGGCGCGGCGCAGGCGTTCGCGGGTGGCGGCCAGGTCGGAGAGCGGCGTATCGGCGAGGATGTCCATACGCCGCAGTTTAGTCCGCTCCGGAGCGGAAAAGCGCGCCCGCAGCGGGGCGGCAGAGGACAGGCGAGGGGGGCGGTGCGGCCTGGTGGGCTCCCCCCGCCAATGGCTGGGCCCTCTACAATGCCCGCATGAGCCTGCGTCCCTATCTCGATACTTTTCCCAGCCTGGGCGAGCGCGTGTACGTCGATCCGGCCGCGACCGTGATCGGCGCGGTCGCGCTGGCCGACGATGTCTCGGTCTGGCCCGGCTGCGTGATCCGCGGCGACGTGAACACCATCGCCATCGGCGCGCGCACCAACGTCCAGGACGGCACCATCGTCCATGTCACCCATGAGGGCCCGTTCACCCAGCCCGGCGGCGTGCCGACGGTGATCGCCAACGATGTGACCATCGGCCACGGCGCCATCGTCCACGCCTGCACCATCGAGGAGTTCGCCCTGATCGGCATGGGCGCGCGCATCCTCGACGGCGCCCGGGTCGGCCGGTTCGGCTTCGTCGGCGCCGGTGCGGTGGTCGCCCCGGGCAAGACCGTGGGCGAGGCCGAGCTGTGGCTGGGCAATCCGGCCCGCTTCGTGCGCCGCCTCAGCGAGCGCGAGATCGAGCAACTGCAATACAGCGCCCAGCACTATGTGCGCTTGAAGGACCGTTACCTGGGGATGCGTTCGGGCTAGCCAGGGCCCGGGGCCGCGTTTACAGTCGCGGCAGGGGAAAACGCAGCATCAGGAGCGCACGTCAGCATGGAAGGACCGCAGAATCCGTACGCCGCGCCGGCCGCGCCGGTGCTGGCGTCCGCGTCGGAATGGGACCAGACGGTCAAGGCCGACCGCGGCATCCGCCTGGTCGCGCGCCTGATCGATTTCGGCCTGGGCCTGCTGGCGGTGGCGCCGTTGATCGTCGCCGCGGCCCTGTCCGAACGCAGCGGGGCGCTGCCGGAGACACTGAGCGTGCTGTTCATCGCGGGCTCTGCCGTGGCCCTGCTCGGCCTGTTGGTGATGCAGCTGCTGTGGCTGCACCGCTACAGCCAGACCTTGGGCAAGCGCTGGATGGGCATCCGCATCGTGCGCAACGACGGCAGCCCGGCCTCCTTCGGCCGGATCCTGGGCCTGCGCATCCTGGTGATCAGCCTGATCGAGCAAGTGCCTTGCCTGGGCCTGCTGTTCGCCGTGGTCAATGCGCTGTGGATCTTCGGCGAGGAAAGCCGCTGCCTGCACGACCTGCTGGCCGACACCAAGGTGGTCAACGCCTGATGCTGGACACCTACCGCCAAGTGGTGACGCCCGAAGGCGTGGCGCTGCACCTGCGCGCCGCCGGCCCGGTGCCGCGCGCCTTGGCCTGGTTGATCGACCTGCTCGCGCGCATGGTCATCTACACCGCTCTGTTCCGCGTGCTGACCCTGGTTTTCGGCGAGGCCGGCCTGGCGCTGGTGGGCTTGGTCACCTTCGTGCTGACCTGGTTCTACACCGTGCTGTTCGAGGTATTGATGCAGGGCCGCACCCCCGGCAAGTGGGCGCTGGGCCTGCGCGTGGTCGCCGCCGACGGCGCCCCGGTGGGCTGGATGGCGTCGTTCACCCGCAACCTGCTGCGCGTGGTCGATGCGCTGCCGGTCGGCTATGCGGCCGGCCTGGTGACCTCCTTGATCGATCCCTGGGGCCGGCGCCTGGGCGACATGGTCGCCGGCACCCTGGTGGTGCATGTCGCGCGCCAGCAGCATCTGCAGGCCGCGCCCGCGGCCGAGGCGCTGGCGCCCAACGTGTTGCTGCTGCCGCACGAACAGGCGGCGGTGGTCGCCTTCGCCGAGCGCGCCCCGCAGTTGACCGCCGAACGCCAGGCCGAGCTGGCCGAACTGGCCGAACCGCTGACCCAGTTGCGCGGGCCGGCCGCAGTGCAGCGCCTGTACGCGATGGCCAACTGGCTGCTGGGGCGCCGATGAGACAGGAGCGTTTCGTCCAGCGCCATGAAGCCGAATGGCGCGAATTCGAGCTCTGGCTGGACCGGCGCGCTGCGCATGGCGGCGCTTGGCGCCGCCGCCGCGAGGTCGAGGCGGACGCGGCCGCCCCGGCCCCCGCCGGCGCCGCCGCTGCCGACGGCCGCTGGGCCGGCCTGCCCGACGCCGACATGCCCGAGCGCCATCGCCGCCTGTGCCAGCAACTGGCGCTGGCGCGCCGGCGCGGCTACAGCGCCGTGGTCACCGACCGTTTGCAGCAACTCATGCAGCGCGGCCACGCCGCGCTCTACCGGACCAAGCCGGTGCACTGGCGGCGCGCGCTGGAGTTCCTGCTCGCCGGGTTCCCGCGCCTGGTCCGCGCCGAAGCCCGCTGCATGCTGGCCGCAGCGCTGCTGTTCGTGGTCCCGCTGGTGAGCATCTTCGTGGCCATCCAGGTCAAGCCCGAGCTCGCCTCCGGCCTGTTCGACGCGCAGACCCTGGTGAGCTTCGAGCGGATGTACGACCCGTCCAGCAAGACCGACCTCGGCCGCACCGACGAAGACGATCTGCAGATGTTCGCCCACTACATCGGCAACAACGTCGGCATCGGCTTCCAGACCTTCGCCAGCGGCCTGCTGGCCGGGCTGGGCACGATCTTCGTGCTGATCTTCAACGGAATCATGATCGGCGGGGTCGCCGGCCACTTGCAGGCGGTCGGCCATGGCGATCCGTTCTGGCGCTTCGTCGCCGGCCACTCGGCGCCGGAGCTGACCGCGATCGTGATCGCCGGCGGCGCCGGGCTGCGCCTGGGCCTGAGCCTGGTCGCGCCCGGCCAGCGCCGGCGGGTGGATTCGCTGATCCACGGCGGCCGGCGCGGCGCCAAGATCTGCATCGGCGTGTTCGCCATGCTGGTGTTCGCCGCCTTCGTGGAGGCGTTCTGGTCGTCCATCGCCAGCGTGCCGGCCGGAATCAAGTACGCCGTCGGCGCGCTGTTGTGGGCGCTGACGGCGCTGTGGCTGCTGCGCGGCGGCCGCAATGCCGCCCACCAGGACGACGAAGACGCGCGATGAAACTCGAATCGCTCACCGTCGCCCTGCGCCCGCGCACCGCCTGGGAAGCCACCGAACTGGGCATGGCCCTGGTCCGGCGCAACGCGGGTGCGATCTGGAAGCCCTGGCTGCTGGCCACCGTGCCGTTGCTGGTGCTGCTCAACGCCATCGGCTGGGCGCTGGACCTGCTGTGGTTGGCCGGCCTGCTGATGTGGTGGCTCAAGCCCTGGTTCGACCGCATTCCCTTGTTCGTGATCTCGCGCGCGGTGTTCGGCGAAGCGCCCGGCACCGCCCAGACCCTGCGCGCGCACTGGCGCTGGGGCGCGCGCTGGTGGCTGCCCTACCTGCTGTGGCGGCGCCTGGGCCCGGCCCGGCCGTTGTACCTGCCGGTGGACCTGCTGGAAGGCGGCACCGGCGCGGAGGCGCGCGAGCGCCGCGCCGCGCTGGGCGCGCCGGTGTACGGCATGTGCAGCCTGCTGACCCTGATGTGCGTGCACTTCGAGCTGGCGCTGATGCTCGGGGCGATCCTGGGCGCGATCATGTTCGTGCCCTTCGACTACCTGCCCGATACCTTCAAGGCCTTGTTCGAGGCGATGGGCGAGCAGACCCGCTGGGTCGAACTGATGTTCAACCTGGTGTACTGGATCGCGGTGACGGTGATCGAGCCGTTCTATGTCGGCGCCGGTTTCGGCCTCTATCTCAACCGCCGCACCGAGATCGAAGGCTGGGACATCGAACTGGCGTTCCGGCGCCTGCGCGCGCGCCTGGCCGCGGCCGCCGCGCCGATGCTGCTGGTGCTGTGCGCGGTGATCGGCTTCGCTCCGGACGCGGTGGCGCAGGCGCGGGAAGTCGCGGGCGGTGCGCCGCGATCCAGCGCTGCGCAGGCCGGCGCCGGGCAAGCCAATAAGGAACAAACCGATGCAGATCGGGCCGACGCAGAGCTGGCCGACGTGGAGCAGAACGGCGTGGAGCAGGCCGACGTGGAGCAGGCCGACGCCGGACAGGCCGACGCGGACGCAGGCGAACCCGCCGTGGACAATGCCGCCGACGCGGTCGCCCAGGCCATCGCCGAGGACGAAGCCGCGCCCGAGGTCGAAGCCGGCCCGCCGCGCGCGCCGATCCGCGAGCCGGTCCATGGCCGCAAGGCCCGGCGCCAGCCCTCCACCTTGGGCGAGGTGTTCGGCGAGGACCGCAACGACGACCGCGCCCTGCGCAAGGCCGTGGCCGAGGCGATGAAGGACCCGACCGTCGCGCCCAAAACCAAGACCACAGTCTGGGAGCCCAAGAAGCAGGACGCGCCGGACAAGAACGCCGAGCCGCGCAAACGTTCGCGTTGGGGCGATGGCTTGTTCGACGGCCTCGGCGGCGGCATGGCCAGCTTGGTCCAGGGCCTGCTGTGGGGCGTAGTGGTGCTGATCGTCGGCCTGCTGGTGTTCGGCCTGGGCCGTTGGCTGGGCTGGTTCCGCGATGGCCACATCGAGCCGGAGGAGGCGCCGGACGCGATCCGCAACGCCGTCACCTTCGCGCCGGAGCCGCTGCCCGACGACTTGGCCACCGCCATCGCCCGGCTCTGGCGCGAGGGCCGCCGCCGCGATGCGCTGGCGCTGATGTACCGCGCCGCGGTCGAATCCATGGCCGAGCGCGCCGGCATCGCCTTGGTGCCGGGCGCGACCGAGGCGCAGTGCCTGCGCGCCTCGCGCAAGCTGCCCGAGGCCGAGGACCGCGAGGTCTTCGCCCAGGCCGTGCGCACCTGGCAATACGCGGCCTATGCCGAGAGCCTGCCGGCCGAGGACGACTTCCAGTCGTTGCTGGGCCGGCTGAGCCAACGCTTCGGGTGGGCGGCATGAACCGCGCCCTGACCCTCGTCGGCGGCCTGATCGTGCTGCTGCTGGGCGGCCTGCTCGCCTTCGCGGTGGTCTCCTGGCGCAACGACCACGTGCGGGTGGAGAAGGAGGTCGACGCGCCGCGCAGCGGCGAGGCCGCCAGCAATCCGCTGTACGTGCTCAAGCTGGCGCTGCAGAAGGACAAAGTGAAGGTCGATGCGCGCCAGCGCCTGCAACTGGCGGCCCATCCGCTCAAGCCCGGCGATACAGTGCTGATCTACCGCGACCCGCGCACCCTGAGCCCGAGCGAAGCCGACGGCCTGCTCGCCTGGGCCGCACGCGGCGGCCACTTGATCGTGCGCACCCCGCCGCTGCGCGAGGACTTGGGCAATTCGCCGGTGCCGGTGCTGGACGCACTGGGGGTGACTCTGCTCGACCGCAGCGACGCCTCCAGCTACGACCAACTGCGGGCCGGCTGCGCCGCCGTGTTTGAGCGCGGCCAGGAGCCCGGCTCGCTGTTCTGCGGCGACCGCCGCTTCTACTTCTACAACAGCGATGTCGATCCGCTGCACGCCTGGGGCGACGAGGACAGCGCCTACGTCTACGCGCGCTTCCCGCACGGCCAGGGCAGCGTGGACGTGATCTCGGACCTGGAATTCCTGTCCAACCACACCGGCGGGCTGGGCTTCCTCGGCATCGCCCTGCCGGGCTCGGATGCGATCGCCGAGCCGTCCAACGTGGCCCTGGCCCGGCAATTGCTGGCGCCCAACTACCGCGACGGCACCATCCACCTGATCTACGCCGCCGAAGTGCCCTCGCTGTGGCAGACCCTGATCCGCGGCAGTTGGATGGCCTGGTTGCCGTTGCTGCTGTGGCTGCTGGCCTGGCTGTGGCAGCGCATGCAGCGCTTCGGGCCGCTGCGGCCCTCGCCCGCGCTGGAGCGGCGCTCGCTGCTGGAGCACATCGTCGCCAGCGGCGAGCACGTGCATCGCTACGGTTATGGCCGGCGCCTGTACGAAGCCGCGCGGCGCGCCTTCCTCGCCCGCCTGCGCCGCCGCGATCCCTATGCCGCCGCGCTGGAGGGCGAGCCGCAGGTCGAGCTGCTGGTGGCGCGCTTCAAGGGCGAGCCCGCGCTGGGCCTGGCCGAGATCGACGCGGCCGAGATCCGCGCTGCCCTGCACGCTCCGCCGGCGCGCGACCGCACCGCCTTCCGCACCCGTATCGCCACTTTGATCCGCATGAGAAACCGTCTATGAGCCTCGATGCCGCTCCGCTCGTCCCGATCGCCGGCGCCGCGCTGGCCGAACGCGCCGCCGCCGTGCGCGATGAAGTCGGCAAGGCCTTCATCGGCCAGGCCGACGTCCTCGACCAGATCCTGATCGCCCTGCTCGCCGGCGGCCACGCGCTGCTGGAAGGCGTGCCGGGCCTGGGCAAGACCCTGGTCGTGCGCGCCCTGTCCAAGGCGCTGGACTGCGGCTACGCCCGCGTCCAGTTCACCCCCGACCTGATGCCCAGCGACATCAGCGGCCACGCGGTCTACGACCCCAAGACCGAAAGCTTCAACATCCGCCGCGGCCCGGTGTTCACCAACCTGTTGCTGGCCGACGAAATCAACCGCGCGCCGGCCAAGACCCAGTCGGCGCTGCTGGAGGCGATGCAGGAGCTGCAGGTGACCATCGAAGGCCACAGCTTCGAGCTGCCGCCGCCGTTCCTGACCCTGGCCACGCAGAACCCGGTCGAGCAGGAGGGCACTTATCCGCTGCCCGAAGCGCAGTTGGACCGCTTCCTGCTCAAGATCCTGATCGACTACCCCAGCCGCGCCGACGAAAAGCGCATGGTCACCGCGGTCAGCCTGGGCCGCAGCGCTTCGGACTTCGACCTGTCGCAGGTGCGGCGCGTGCTCGGCCCGGAGGAGATCGTGGCCATGCAGCACGGCACCGCGCTGGTGAAGGTGGACGAGGCGGTGATCGACTACGTGGTGCGCATCGTCGCCAGCACCCGCGACTGGGCCGGCATCGCGCTCGGCGCAGGGCCGCGCGGCAGCCTGGCCTTGGTCCGCGCCGCGCGCGCCCAGGCGGTGCTGGCCGGCCGCGATTTCGTCACCCCCGACGATGTGCGCGAGATCGCCAAGCCGGCGCTGCGCCACCGCATCGCGCTGGCGCCGGAGCTGCAGATCGAGGGCCAGTCGCCCGACGATGTGCTGCACGCGCTGTTGGCCAAGGTCGAAGCGCCGCGCCAATGAGCCGACCGGCCGCGCCGCCGCCGTTGCCGATCCATCCCGGCGCGTCCGCGCCGGCGGTGCCGCGCGAGCGCGCGGTGGCCGCGCGCGGTTGGCCGCGCCCGGCGCCGCGGCTGGGCTGGCTGGCGGTCGCATGCGCGGCGCTGGGCCTGGCCGCCAGCGCCGGCTGGCTGCCCGCGCTGGTCTGGCAGGTCGCGGTGGCGGCGGCGCTGTTGGCGCTGGCGCTGGACCTGGCGCGCCTGCGCGCCGCGCCCACGCCGCAGGCGCGCAGGCGCATGCACGACACCTGGGCCATCGGCGTGGAGCGCCCGGTCACCCTGGACCTGGACGGCCAGCGCCGCCAGCGCCTGGACGTGTTCGACCTGCACCCCGGCGCCTGGGCGATGCGCCACCTGCCGCGCCGGATCGACCTGGTGCCTGGCGAGACCGCCAGTTTCGAATACAGCCTGCGCCCCAACGTGCGCGGCGACAGCCAGTTCGACGGCGTGCAATTGCGCATGCATTCGCCCTGGGGCCTGTGGTGGCAGTCGCGTCTGGCCGGCGAAGTCCAGCGCGTGCGCGTGTTTCCCAATTTCGCGCCGCTGGCCAAGTTCGCCATGTTCAGCGCCGAACAGGCTTCGCGGCTGGTCGGCGCGCACGTCAAGCGCCGCCGCGGCGAAGGCACCGACTTCCACCAGATGCGCGAGTACCGCGTCGGCGACAGCCTGCGCCAGATCGACTGGAAGGCCACCGCGCGCGCGCGCCGCTTGATCTCGCGCGAGTATCAGGACGAGCGCAACCAGCAACTGGTGCTGATGCTCGACACCGGCCGCCGCTTGATGGCGCGCGACGGCGAGCTTTCGCATTTCGACCATGTGCTCGACGCCGCGCTGGTGGTGGCCTACCTCGCCCTGCGCCAGGGCGATGGCGTCGGCCTGCTCGCCAGCGGCGGCGAGAGCCGCTGGGTGCCGCCGCAACGCGGGGTGGGCGCCATCGACAACCTGCTGCGCGCCAGCTATGCGCTGCAGCCGCAGCCGGTGGCCACCGACTTCCTGGCCGCGGCCACCGAGCTGTCGCTGCGCCAGCGCCGGCGCTCGCTGGTGATGCTGGTGACCAATCTGCGCGACGAGGACATGGACGACCTGCTGGCCGCCGTGCGCATGCTGCGCGGCCGCCACCTGGTGTGCGTGGCCAGCCTGCGCGAAGGTTCGCTGGAGCAGGCCCTCGGCGAGGAGGTCGAGGACCTGTCGGGCGCGATCCGCGCCGGCGCCACCGCGCTGTACCTGGAGCAGCGCGTGGCCGCGCACGAGGCCCTGCGCAACCACGGGGTGATGGTGCTGGACGTGGGCTGCGACCAACTGGCCGCCTCGCTGGTGGAGAAATACCTGGCGGTCAAGCGCGACGGCCTGCTGTAGCGCGCCGGCCGGGCGCGCCCGCGGCGGCGGCCATGGCAGCGCCGGTCGCTTCGGCCGTCCCACCGTGCTGGCCGTCGCCATCGCGGCCGGACTCGTGGAGGTCGCGACGATGCTCCCGTACA
>CBIFVU010000159.1:0-9503 GCA_966185905.1 uncultured Lysobacter sp. | reverse complement strand
GCCTGGTTCCGCATTCCCTTCTGGCAGCGCGTGGTCGCCGGCTTCGCGCTCGGCGCCCTGGCCGGCTGGGCGTTCGGCCCGTCGGCGGAGACCTGGTTCGGGCCGCTGGGCGATCTGTATGTCACCTTGATCAAGATGATCGCGGTGCCGCTGGTGTTCTTCGCAGTGATCAACGCGGTGGCCTCGCTGCACGGGCAGAAATCCATCGCCGCGCTCGGCGGGCGCACCTTCCTGTGGTTCGCCCTCACCGCGGTGCTGGCGGTGGCGGTGGGCCTGGCGGTGGGCACGGTGCTGCAACCGGGCAGCGGCGTGATCGGGCTGGCGGTGGACTCGGACTACAAGCCGCGCGATGTGCCCAGCGTGACCAAGGTCTTGCTGGACGTGGTGCCGAGCAATCCCTTCTACGCCCTGACCGGCATCGGCACGACCAAGAACGCCGCCGGCGAGACCGTGCTGGCGGTGGGCAAGGGCTCGATCCTGCCGGTGATCTTCTTCGCCGGTTTGCTGGGCTTCGCCATGGTCAAGCTGGGCGAGAAGGTGGCCGGCGTGCGCAAGCTGGTCGGCGAGGCCAGCGAGCTGATGATCCAGGTCACCCGCTTCGTGCTGGAGGTCACCCCGATCGGCACCTTCGGCCTGATCGCCGCGCTGGTCGGCGCCTATGGCTTCGAGAAGCTGCTGCCGCTGGGCAGCTTCGTGTTCGCCCTGTACCTGGCTTGCGCGCTGCACATCGCGGTGGTCTACAGCGCGCTGTTGCTGGCGCACGGGCTCAATCCGCTGAAGTTCTTCCGCGGTGCGGCGCCGGGCATGCAGGTGGCCTTCGTCAGTTCCTCCAGCTTCGCCGCAATGCCGGTGGCGATGCGCTCGATCACCCACAACCTGGGGGTCAACAAGGACTACGCCGCGTTCGCCTCGCCGCTGGGGGCCAGCATCAAGATGGACGGCTGCGGCGCGATCTATCCGGCGCTGTGCGCGGTGTTCATCGCCCAGTACACCGGCACGCCCTTGAGCGCGGACCAATACTTCATCGTGCTCATCGCCTCGGTACTGGGCAGCTTCGGCACCGCCGGCGTGCCCGGCACGGCAGTGATCATGGCCACGGTGGTGCTCACCGCCGCCGGGCTGCCGCTGGAAACCATCGGCTACCTCTACGCCATCGACCGGGTGCTGGACATGATGCGCACCATGACCAACGTGACCGGGCAGATGCTGGTGCCGGTGCTGGTGGCCAAGGAGACCGGCCTGCTGGACAAGTCGGTCTACGATGCCGCCTCGACCAATGTCGGGGTCGAGCAAGGCCCGGCCTGAGCGGCGCTACCGACCGCCCGCGATGGGGCCCGCATCGCAGGCATAATCGCCGCGTCGCTCAAGCAAGCAAAGGACGCAGGAACGATGGCGATGGACTGTGCGATGGTGGCGATGAGCGCTGCCGAACGGGGACAACTGCAAGGCAGGCCCTTGCCGGGCCTGTGGTCGTTGGTGCGCTGGTTGCGCGATCCGCTGCGCTTGCCGCGGCAACTGGCGCTGCTGGCGCTGCTGGCGGTGGCGTTGCTGCTGTTGCGCCATTGGCAATCGGGCGCCGCGCTCGGCGGCTGCGAATGGGCGTTGGCCGCGGTCTGGGTGCTGGGCCTGCAGGCGTTGTTGATGTCGCTGGAGCTGGCGGTCGCAGCGGTGTCGGCGTACACCGCGCGCCGGCGCATGGACGCATTGCGCGCGCTGGATCTGGCGCAGGGCCAGGTGTTGGAGCAGCACGGTCGCTTCGATGCCTGCCGGGTCTATCGCTCGCCCCACCGCGGCCAGGCGTTGCTCTACCTGTTGCGGATCGACGCCGGCCAGTGCCTGGCGCTGTATGCGCGCGGCGGCGCGACCCTGGCGCCGCGCCAGCAGGCCGTGCTGCGGCGCGCGCCGCACAGCGGCCAGGTGTTCTCGATCCAGTGGAGCGGTCCGGCCCTGGCCGCGGCTGCGCCGGAGACGGCGCGCGCGCAGGCGCCCTGGCCGCAGGACCACGAGCTGTGGGAGGTGGCCTGGAACGAACTGCCCGATCTGTTCGCCGCTGCTCGGCCCGGCACCGCTTGATGCCGCTGCATCGGAGCCGCTGCATCGGAATCCGGTGGCGCCGACCGCGCCCGAACGCGACGCATCGTGGCAGGCCGACTGCACCGGCTGGCGCCCGGGCTTGGGCGCGCATGCGTTGGACGGGCTGGCCGCGGCCGCGGCCGCGAGCGCGGGCCTGGCCGGCCTGTGCGCATCGGCCATCATCGCGATGGCGGCGGCGACGCTCGGCGGCGCCCCGGTCCAGATCGCCCTGGCATTGCCGCTGCTGGCCTGTCTTGCGTTCGGCGCGGCCCGGGCGCAGACGAATATCGCGGCCAGAGCGGAGCCGCGACCGGCCCGCTAGGCGCTGAGGGCGGATCGGCCGCGCGGGGCGGGCCGAGCGCTTGGCGTCGTCGCGCTCGCTCGGTCATGATCGCGGGGCATCCCATCAAGGCAGGTACGACATGGAAAGGACGCAGACCGCGCACATCGGCCACGCTGCTGCGGCAAGCCGCGCCGGCAGCGTGCCGAGCGGGAGCAGTCGGTGCGCTGCAGTTGCAGCGGAGTCGTGCGAAACAGGCCGGATCCGCGCCGGCAAGGTCCAGCCCAGCCCGACCCAAGCCAGCCCACTCGGAACGCAGCGGCCGGACGCCCTCCCGCCCGCAGCGAACCTGGCCCCAATCCCTCCGGGCCAGCGCCGCGCCCGCCTGCGCCTTCCGGCCCTGCTGCTGACCGCTGCGCTCAGCGCCTGCGCCAGCGCGCCGCGCCCGCAGGCGTCGGCCGAGGACCCGCGCAGCGGTGCGGTCGGGGTGCGTTCGATCGACAAGCTGCTGGTCGCCTCCGACCGGATGCAGTTGGCCGACAACGAAACCTTCCAACTGCCCCTGGCCGAAGCCGGCAACGCCGTGCCGGTGTATCCGCCGGACTTGCTGGCCCAGCGCCTGCCGCCGCAGACGGTGTGCCTGAGCCTGGCGATCGGCGCCGATGGCGCGGTCTTCGACAGCCGCCCGGTGGGCGTGGCCGAAGGCTGTCCGGCCGATGCGGCGGCCGACCCGCGCCTGGTCGAGGCCGCGCGCGCGGCCGTATCGCGCTGGCGCTTCGATCCGGCCTTCCGCTGCGTCTATCCCGGGCCCAAACCGGTGGACGAACAGGGCTGCGTGACCGGCCGCGAGCAAGCCGTGGCGGTGAGCATGGCCTACAGCTTCGTGTTCGAGCAGCGCGACGGACGCGGCAGGGTGCGGATCGGCGGTTGAGGCCGGACGCCGCCGCATCGCCGGCGAGGGCGGCTCACACCCGCGAATACCTCCACGACACCATCCGCCCTTCGCGATAAGGCATCACCCCATGGAAGGGGCGCGGATCGGCGTCGAACACCAGCGGCAGGAATTCGCGGTCGCCTTCCCACATCGGCAGCTCGTGCAGGCGCTCGAGGTCCACCCATTCCAGCGTGCCCTCCGGGTTGCTGGCGTAGGGTTCGCCGCGGAAGGCGTCGATCACGAATACGAAGCCCAGCCAATCCTCGCCGCGCTTGCCGAAGCCCGGCCAGCTGATCGTGCCGCGCAGCCGCAGCGCGGTGCATTCGATCCCGGCTTCCTCGGCGATCTCCCGGCGCATGCCGGCCAGCACGTCCTCGTCGGGTTCGAGCTTGCCGCCCAGGCCGTTGTACTTGCCCAACTGGTGGTCGTCGGGGCGGGCGTTGCGGTGGACCATCAGGACTTGGCGGCCGTCGGCCGAAAGCACGTAGCCCAGGGTGGCCACGATGGGGGTATACGGCATGAGCGCATCGGCAGGAGAGTCAGGCGTACAGTGTCGGCGATCGCCGCGCCGGCGGCCAGGGGCGTGCGAAGCCGGACGAGCGAGCCCGGCCGAACGATGCGGGACGAACGAAGCGGGCCCAGGCCCGGCCGCCGAGCAGCGCCGCGGACGCGCCCGGCGATGCGGGCCAGGCCGCCTCGCTGTTTCCCGGTGCGGTCGCCGCAACGGGCCGCTCCAAGGGCGGCTCGGTCCGGATCGGGCGGACGCGGGCGATACCGCCGCACGCGGCCGCCGGAGCCGCCAGGCGGGCTTCGCCGCGCCGCGCCGCCGGCCACTTGCGCCCGGCCGCTCGCCGCCGCAACGTCGAGCGCGGCCAAGCCCCCCACGTGACTTCCGGCCTGCACCGGCCCGGCCGGCTCGGGTTAAGGTGCGCGGACCTGCGCCCGCCCTCCGGGCCGGCGCAGCCCATTCGACAGGACAGGGAGCCCTTCATGCGCAAGCCACACCTCCGCGCGCTGCTCGCCGGCCTGGCGCTCGCCTCCGCCGCGTTCGCGACTGCGTCCGCCGCCGAGAGCGACCGCTGGCAGGTGCCGGTGGCGGTCAAGAAACTCGACAACGGCCTGACCGTGGTCGTCTCCGAGGACCGCAGTTCGCCCACCGTGGGCGTCAGCGTGGTCTACCACGTGGGCATGCGCCTGGAACCGAAGAACCGCACCGGCTTCGCCCACCTGTTCGAGCACCTGATGTTCCAGGGCACGCCGACCGCACCCAAGGGCGTGTTCGACCAGGTCATCAGCGGCGGCGGCGGGCGCAACAACGGCTCCACCCGCGCCGACTTCACCAACTACATCGAAGTGGCCCCGGTCTCGGCCCTGGACCGCATCCTGTGGCTGGAAGCCGACCGCATGAAGACCCTGGACTTCAACCCGACCACGCTGAAGAACCAGCAGGACGTGGTCAAGGAAGAGATCCGGGTCAACGTGAAGAACCAGCCCTACGGCGGCTTCATGTGGATCGACATCGGCCAGCACGCTTTCCAGAAGTGGGAGAACAACCACGACGGCTACGGCAGCTTCCAGGATTTGGAGAACGCCAGCCTGGACGATGTGCGCTCCTTCCACCGCGATTACTACGGCCCCAACAACGCCGTGCTCGGCATCGCCGGCGACATCAGCCCGGAGGAAGGCTTCGCCCTGGCCGACAAATATTTCGGCGCGATCCCGGGCCGGCCCACGCCGACCCCGCCGGATTACAGCGAAGGCCTGAACACCCAGGAGAAACGCATCACCCAGGCCGACGCGCTGGCCCAGGTGCCGGCCATCGCCGCGGCCTGGAAGATGCCCGAGCGCGGCAGCCGCGACCAGGCGCCGATGGCGGTGCTGGGCAGCGTGCTGGTGGGCGATGAGGCCTCGCGCCTGTACCAGGGCCTGGTCAAGCAGCGCCAGATCGCGATCAACGTCGAAGGCCTGTACGGCCTGACCGACCCGTGGAGCTACAACGGCCCGACCCTGTTCACCGTGTTCGCGCTGTACAAGCCCGACAGCAACGCCGACGCGATGCTGGCCGCCATCGACGAGGAAATCGCCCGCATCGCCCGCGAGGGCGTGGACGCGGCCACGCTCAAGCGGGTCAAGACCAAGATGCTGGCCGACTGGTACAACGAGCTGGAGAGCTTCATCGGCCGCGCCGACAGCCTGGCGCGCCTGCAGACCCTGTGGGGCGACGCCAAGGTGGTCAACAAGATCCCCGGCTGGATCGAGGCGGTGACCTCGGCCGACCTGCAGCGCGCCGCTCGCACCTACCTGACCCGCGCCAACCGCACCGTCATCGACCGCAAGCCGGCGGCCATGCTGGCCGCGCCGGCCGCCGCGGCCAAGCCCGACGCGGCGACCGCGCCGGACCAGCACTGAGGAGACCCAGGCCATGAGCATCCATACCACTGTCTCCGCCCTGTCCGCCGCGTTGGCGCTGACCTTGGCCGCCGGCGCGGTCCAGGCCGGCCCGTCCGCGCGCCTGCCCGAACGCCTGCCGCCGCTGGCCGCCGACAAGCCGCTGCCGGTGCCCGAGGTCGCCGAGAAAATCCTGGCCAACGGTCTGAAAGTCTGGGTGGTGCCGCGCAGCGGCCTGCCTCGCGTGGACTACGTGCTGGCCCTGCGCAACGCCGGTTACGTCGCCGACCCGGCCGAGGCCCCGGGCCTGGCCTCGCTGTACGCCGGCCTGATCACCCAGGGCACCGCCAAGTTCGACGCCAAGGCCATCGCCGAGACCGCGCAGGGCTACGGCGGCGCGATCGGCGCCAATGCGGTCAACGACGGCGTGCTGCTGTCGGCCAACGCACTGCCCTCGCAGGCCGGCGCGATGATGCGCCTGCTCTCGGAGGTGGCCGAAGGCGCCAGTTTCCCCGATGCCGAGGTCAAGCTGGCCCAGGCCAATGCGCTGCAAGGGCTGAAGGCAGCGCAGGCGCAGCCTTCGTTCAAGGCCTCGCGCGCGCTGCTGGGCGCGGTCTACGGCGAGCATCCCTACGCCCGCACCCAACCGACCGAGGCCTCGATCCAGGCGGTCAGCGCCGAAGGCCTGCGCGCCGA
Source organism: uncultured Lysobacter sp. (assembly GCA_966185905.1). Lineage (GTDB taxonomy): Bacteria > Pseudomonadota > Gammaproteobacteria > Xanthomonadales > Xanthomonadaceae > Lysobacter. The sequence goes on along the minus strand of CBIFVU010000159.1, from coordinate 3,132 downwards.
GCACGCGCGCCGTTTCCGTCCCGACCGCGCCCTGCTGGTGATCACCGGCCGGGTCAGCGCCGAGGAAGGCTTCAAGCTGGCCGAGGCCGCCTTCGGCGACTGGAGCCCGAGCGGGCAGGCGATCGCCGACGCGCCGCCGGCACGGCGCGAGGCGGCGCCGCAGCGCGTGTTCGTCCAGCGCGACGGCAGCGTGCAGTCGGCGGTGCGGCTGGGCCGCCCGGCGATCCCCGCGACCGATCCGGACTACATCCCGGCGCAGTTGGCCGGCATCGTCCTGGGCGGCGGCTTCAGCAGCCGGCTGATGCAGAACCTGCGCGAGGAGAAGGGCTACACCTACGGCGCCCGCGGCGGCTTGAGCGCGCTGCACGCCGGCGGCAGCGTCCAGGCCTCGGCCGACGTGCGCAACGAAGTCACCGGCGCTTCGCTGGCCGAGTTCGTCGCCGAGTTCGACCGCCTCGGCCAACACCCGGTGCCGGCGCAGGAGCTGGAAGACACCAAGCGCTACGTCGCCGGCGGCTATCTGATCGGCAACCAGATGCAGGCCTCGGTGGCCGGCTCGCTGGCGACCAATTGGTTGTACGGCTTGCCGCCGCAGTTCCTCGGCGAGTACGTGCCCAAGATCCGCGCCGTCGATGCGGCCCAGGTGCAGGCCATGGGGCGCAAGTACTACCAGTCCAAGGACCAGTCGATCGTGGTGGTGGGCGACTACCCCGCGGTGCAGGGCCAGCTCAAGCCCTACGGCGAGTTCGAGCAGCGCAAGTAACCTCACGCGCCCGTCCCGGCCTCGCGGCCGGGGCGGGCGCAGCGGGCTGGAGGTAGCGCGCAAGGCTGGCGGTCGTGTCGAGGGGCGGCCGCCGCGGCGCTGCCGCGAGGCGGGCGGCCGAGCCTCGCCGCAGCGGGCGCCGGGCCGCCGCCGGCCCGGGTCTCGCGCATAATCGGGGGCCTCGCCAGGAGGATCCCATGCCCCCCGCCCACACCGCTTCCACTCCCCGCCTGCTGGCCTTCGCCGGCAGCCTGCGCTCGGGTTCCTACAACCGCCGGCTGATCCCGGTGCTGGCCGAAGGCGCGCGCGCCGCCGGTGCCGAGGTCAGTCTGATCGAGCTGCGCGACTACGCCCTGCCGGTCTACGACGGCGACATCGAGGCCGAGGCCATGCCCGAGAACGCGCGCCGGCTGCAGGCGCTGCTGGCCGAGCACGACGGTCTGCTGATCGCCACCCCCGAATACAACGGCTCGATGCCGGCGCTGGTCAAGAACACCCTGGACTGGATCTCGCGGCCCTTGCCCGACGGCCGCTCGGGCACGGTGTTGTTCGCCGACAAGGTCGCCGGCATCGTCTCCGCCTCGCCCGGCGCGCTGGGCGGGCTGCGCTCGCTGCTGGTGCTGCGCGACGCGCTGGCCAAGCTCGGCCTGCTGGTGGTGCCGCAGCAGGTCGCTGTCGGCCAGGCCGGCGACAAGCTGCTCGACTACGGCCAGCTCGGCGACGAGCGCCAGCGCGAGGCCGTGCACCGGGTCGGCGCGGCAGTGGTGCGCCACCTGCGCGCGGTCGCGGGGGCGACGGCATGAAGGGCCAGCAACGCGAGCTCAACCTGCGCTTCCTGGCCCAGCCGACCGACGTGAACTACGGCGGCAAGGTGCATGGCGGCATGGTGATGAAGTGGATCGACCAGGCCGGCTACGCCGCCGCCGTGGGCTGGAGCGGCAAGTACAGCGTGACCGTCGCCGTCGGCGGCATCCGCTTCGTCGCGCCGATCCGCATCAGCGACCTGGTCACCGTGCACACCAAGCTGATCCACACCGGCACCAGCAGCATGCACTTCGCCGTGGACGTGAAGGCGCGCGACCCGGGCCTGGACGACGGCGAGCCGGAGGAGCGGCTGTGCACGCACTGCGTGATCGTGTTCGTGGCCATGGACCAGGTCGAAGGCAAACCCACGCCGGTGCCGCCGTGGACGCCGGTGACCGAGGACGACAAGCGCCTGGCCGAGTACGCGCTCAAGGTGATGGAGCTCAGCAAGGGCATCGAGGCGACGGTGGAGCGGTACGTGCGCGAAGAGGCGTGAGCCGCGCAGGGGCGGCGCGCGCTGCCGCCGCCCTCTCGCCCCGGTAGGGGCGGCGTCAGCCGCGAGCCGAGCGCAATCTCAGCCGCAGGCGCGAGAACGACGCAGGAACGCCCCCGCGACCCTGCATGCGCCAGCCGCCGCCGTTGCGCGGTCATTGATTCGATGCCGACCGCGCTGGCCCGCTGCAGCGGAGCGCCGGTCCCGCAGGAGCGGCGCCAGCCGCGAAACCGGGCTGCGAACGTTCATGCCGGCCCGCACCCGCGCTTATCGAGGGAGGGGCGAAGCGCTTCGGCCGTCTCCCCGGTCCCAGACGCAACAAGCCGCCCGAAGGCGGCTTGTGGGGATACGGCGGCGGGCAGGGGATTCAGATCCCGTCGACCCGGCGCGCTTCCATGAACTTGCCGCTCCAATAGCCGGTGTCCAGGCTGGAGACGGTCACGTCCTTGCCGGTGCGCGGCGCATGCACGAAGCGGCCGCCGCCCAGGTAGATGCCGACATGGTCCACGCGGCCGCGGCGGCCGAAGAACACCAGGTCGCCCTCGCTCATGGCATCGCGCTCGATCACCGCGCCGGTCTTGGCCATCTCGCGCGAGACGCGCGGCAGTTCGATGCCCAGGGCATTGCGGAACACGTAGCCCACCAGGCCGCTGCAGTCGAAGCCCTGGTCGGGCGAGTTGCCGCCCCAGCGGTAGGGCGTGCCCAGCAGGGCCAGGGCCTTCTGCAGCATGCCCTTGATCCGGCTCTGCTCGGCAGCCGGCAGGTCGGCCTTGCCCAGGGCGGGCGCCGGGCCGAGCAGGCGGTTGAGGTCGGTGGCCAGCAGCAGGGCGCGGTCGGAGAGGTTCATCGCCTGCGGCAGCATGGTGCCGGCGGTGGACTCGGGCAGGTCGGCCGAGTCGTTGCGCAGCGACGGAGCGCCGGCGAGGTCCAGGCCCAGGCTGGCCGCGCCGGGCGCGGGCGACTGCTGGGCGAAAGCGGGAAGGGCGCAGACCGCGAGCGCAGCGGTCAGCAGGATTCGGCGGGTGGCCCGCGCCGGACGGCGCTGGGCGGGGGTGGCAAGGGATGCTTGGGG
>CBIFVU010000158.1:0-9544 GCA_966185905.1 uncultured Lysobacter sp. | reverse complement strand
GCCCTCGCCCCGCCCCGCCTCGGTCCCGACCGGTTCCAGCACGGTTGGCCGCGACATCCAGTCTCTTGCGCCGGTCCGCATCGCATGGATCATGGGACGCGCCCACAGATTCGAGGCCGCCGTGCCCCTTCCGGATTCTCCTGCCCCTGGCCGGCGCCGCCGTCCCGACGCATTGGGCCTTTGGTTTTTGGGCCTGGGCCTGCTGGGGCTGGTCCGCGCCTGGATGCGTTCGACCCGCCACGATGGCGCGGACATCGACACCATCGCCTTGCTCTGGTGGGCAGGGTCGGCGTTGGTGGCGATGGTCGGCATCGTCCGCCTGTGGCGCAGACGCAGCGATAGCGACCCTGGCTGAACCGCTGGAAAGGCTGGGCCGGGAGCCACGAACGCGTAGCCGCAGGCCGAGCAAAGGCATTGCGGCGATCCTGTCGAAGCAGTTCAGTCCGGCTTGCCTGTTGCCCACGCGTTTGCGCACTGGTCTCCTGCGGGGCCCAACCCAGGGCCAGGGGAGCGGCTTTGCGAAAACGCACGGACAGGCGCAAGCTGTGGGCCCCCGTCGCGCGCCATGCGCGCGAGCCCCGACCGTACTGACATGCCTGCAAGAACTGCCTCCGAATTCACCCTCGACCCCGCCGACAGCGAACGCCTTGCCAACCTGAGCGGCCCGTTCGACGGCCACCTGCGCATGATCGAACTGCGCCTGGGCGTGGAGATCGCCAACCGCGGCACGGTCTTCCGCATCGATGGCCCCCAGGGCGCGGTCGCGCAGGCCGAGAGGCTGCTGCGCCGCCTGTGGCAGGAGGCCGGCGAGGAGACTCTGGACGAGGCCGCGATCCATCTTGCCCTCACCGAGTCGGGCGCCGAACGGGTTGCCAACGACGAGGTCGAACCCCAGGAAGTGGTGATCCGGGTCAAGCGCGGCACCATCCGGGGACGCGGCGCGAACCAGGCCAAGTACCTGCACGCGATCGCCACCCACGACATCAATTTCGGCATCGGCCCGGCCGGCACCGGCAAGACCTTCCTCGCCGTCGCCAGCGCGGTCGAAGCGCTCAACGAATCCCGAGTGCAGCGCCTGATCCTGGTACGGCCGGCGGTCGAGGCGGGGGAGAAGCTCGGCTTCCTGCCCGGCGACCTGACCCAGAAGGTGGACCCTTACCTGCGTCCGCTCTACGACGCGCTGTACGAAATGCTCGGCGTGGAGAAGGTGGTCAAGTTGCTGGAGAAAAACGTCATCGAGATCGCGCCGCTGGCCTACATGCGCGGGCGCACGCTCAACGATGCCTATGTGATCCTGGACGAAGCGCAGAACACCACCATCGAACAGATGAAGATGTTCCTGACCCGCATCGGTTACGGCAGCACCGCGGTGGTGACGGGCGACCTGACCCAGGTCGACCTGCCCCGGCACCAGAAATCCGGACTGAAGGATGCGCTGGATGTCCTGCGCAATGTCAACGGAATCAGCTTCACCTTCTTCGAAGCCAAGGACGTGGTGCGCCACCCCTTGGTCGCGCGCATCGTCAGCGCTTACGACGCACGCGATGCGAAGGATGCAGCGAGCGGCCCGGCCGCCTGAGCCGGCCGCCGGAGTGTCCGGGCCGGCGGCGGCTTGCCGCGGTCCGGCCGCCCATCCCGCCGGGGCGAGGCCGATGCCCCGCCCCGGCACCTGTTGCCCGGCTTCGCCCGCACCGAACACCGCCGCATCCTGCACGTTCATCCTCCGTCCGCAATGCCACGCAATCCATCAGTGAGCGATCCGATGACCCAAGGTCCTGTCCGCCTCGATGTCGCGATCAACTACGCCATGGCGCGCAAAGGCTTGCCCGCCGCCAACAGCTTCCGCAAATGGGTGGCCGCCGCACTGCAAGGACGCATCCGCGAGGCCGACCTCGCCATCCGCCTGGTGGACAGCAAGGAAGGCCGCTCGCTCAACCGCCATTACCGCGGCCGCGATTACGCCACCAACGTCCTCAGCTTCCCGGCGGAGTTGCCCGAAGGCCTGCCCGAGGGCGTGCGCATGCCCTTGCTCGGCGACCTGGTGATCTGCGCGCCCGTGGTCGCCCGCGAAGCGCGCGAACAAAAGAAGGTGCTCAACGATCACTATGCGCACCTGACCGTGCACGGCGTCCTGCACTTGCTCGGCTGGGACCATGAGGACGAGCGCGAGGCCGAATGCATGGAGCAACTCGAACGCGAGATCCTGGCCGGCCTCGGCATCGCCGACCCTTATCGCGAAGGCTGAACCGGCCCGGGCACGCCGCCGGACACTACAGGCAGCCGGTCAACCCGTCGTAGATCGAGGTCCTGGTTCCCGGCAGCTTCGCGTAAAGCGGCTGCGTGCCGGCCAATGCCGTGAGGAAGGCCGGCAGGCTGGTCCCTGGCGCCAAGGGGAGCCTGCAACGCCAGGCCTTGGGCATCACCTCGATCCGCCCCGTCGCCGGATCGACCGCCTCGTTGCTCGCCGCGAAGGTCCACACGCAGCGGCCGAGCGTGCGGCTGACCCGCTCGGCCGAGCAAGTCAGGCGCAGCGCCTGGATATTGCTGTAGTCGCCCTCGCAGAAGGTGTCGCCGCAGATCTGGTCGAAGTTCCTCTCCAGATGGTGATGCAGGCCGTACCAGGCTTCTATCTCGGCCTCGCCCTTCAACTGGTCCGCCGCGTCGCCATAACGCTCCGCGGCCTGCGCCTGGGGCAGTGCCTGCCAGGCCAGCAGCGCCAACGCCGCTGCGCACATCCATTGTTTTGCCGAACGCATCGTTGCTCCTTGTAATCGCAGTGACCGGCAGGCGGTGCAGCGCATCGCGAACCGGCCCATGCAGTGTGCGATTGCATCGCCGCGCAGGCTGTAGGAAATCTCGCCGCCAGTGAGGAGGAAAAAGCCGGTCCGGTACGACAGTGGATTCCGCACTCCCAGCCTGATGCCACCGACATCCAGTCCGGGGCGAGCGCACGCGGACATCCGAGCGTTCGCGCGGCGATTTCCTACGGACTGGCTCGCAGCCGCGATCTAGCCTGGGCACCCGTACCGAGAAGGAACTCGCATGCGACTCCCCCATGGATTGACCACCATCGAACTGACCATCGCCGTCGCCCTGCTCGGCCTCGTCCTGACAGTTGCGCTCCCCGTGCTGGGCCGCTTCATCGACGAGGCCCGCATCCGGCGCGCGCACATGGCCTTGGTGGAAAGCTTCCTGCACGGCGGCCGCGCCGCGGTCGGCTCCGGCGTGCGCTCGGTCATGTGCCCCAGGGCAGCCTCCGGGGACTGCGCAGACAGCCAGGACTGGCGCCAGGGCTGGCTGGTGTTCAGCGACCTCGACCAGGACGGGCACTATGGCGGCGAGGACACTTTGCTATTGAGGCAGGAGGCCTGGCCGGACGGCCTGCGCATCCGCAGCACGCCGGGGCGGCGCCGGATCGTCTTCCACCCGCAAGGCGACACCGCCGGCACCAATCTCACCCTGACCCTGTGCGGAGGCCAGGCCCGCGCGTCCTCGGTAATCCTCTCCAACGCCACCCGGATGCGCCTGGAACCGGCCGACGAGGAGGCTGCCCAGGACTGCGCCAGCGGTTGAAGCGGCCTGCGCTGGACGGGCCGCGGCTCCCTCGCGACCGCCTGCCCGTCCCTGCCGGCCGCGGCTTCCCCTGGGCCGCTCCGCCTCGGCGACGCCCCCCATCAGCGCTCAAATAACCATCCAAATATGAGACGAATCGTATGGAAAACCCCTCCAGCTGCCGCCATGTCCCCGGGTTAGACTTGGCGTCACCGACCCTCCCAGGAGGGCGCAGTTCAAGAAGAGAATGTCCGAGGACGACAGTAGTAGTACCCAAGCGCCGGAACCGCACGAAAAACGGCGATCCTGGCTGGATCGCATCAGCTCGGCGCTGTCGGGCGAACCCAGCTCCCGCGAAGACCTGGTCGAGTTGCTGCGCGACGCGCAATCCGATGGGCTCATCGCCGCCGACACCCTGCACATGATGGAAGGCGCGATCGCCGTCTCCGACCTGACCGTGGGCGATGTGATGATTCCCCGCTCGCAGATGGTCGTCCTGCCCGCCGACGCCAAGTTCCTGGAACTGATGAAGCAAGTGGTCGAATCCGGCCACTCCCGCTTTCCGGTCCATGGAGAGGACAAGGACGAGATCCTGGGCATCCTGCTGGCCAAGGACCTGCTGCGCGGCGTGGTCGCCGACAACGGTCCGGGCAGCATCCACGAACTGTTGCGCCCGGCCGTGCTGATCCCGGAATCCAAGCGCCTGGACGTGCTGCTGCGCGAGTTCCGCCAGTCGCGCAACCACATGGCCATCGTCATCGACGAGCACGGTGGCGTGGCCGGCCTGCTCACCATCGAGGACGTCCTGGAGCAGATCGTCGGCGAAATCGACGACGAGCACGATGAGGCCGAGAACCCCGACGCCTTGATCGCCGCCCAAGCCGACGGCCAGTACGTGGTCGATGCGCTGACCCCGATCGACGATTTCAACGAGCGTTTCGGCGCCGATTTCGACGATGACGAATACGACACCATCGGCGGTCTGGTCACCGCGGCGATCGGCCATCTGCCCGAAGCCGGCGAAGAGTTGACCCTGGGCCGGTTCGTGTTCCGCGTGGCCAGCGCCGATGCGCGCCGCGTGCATGCCTTCCACGTCGGCGTGCTAGGCAACGCCTGAGCCAGCCCTCTGCCGGCGGCCAGCGCCCGATGCGCTCGGCCGCCAGCGGCGCTGGGCCCAGCCAGCCGCCCGGGGCCGATTACAATGACCTCCAATCGAACCGTCGGACCAGGCCGCCCGTGACCTCATTCTCCTGCTTCGTCCGGCTCTATGCCCTCGCTGTCCTGTTGTTGTTGTCCGGCGCGCTCGGCGCGGCGCCTGCCAGCAGCACGGCCTCCGCCGACGGTAACGCCCGGCCGGTCGGCACGGCTGGCGCGCCGGTTCTCGCGCCTCCCGCCCCGTCCTCGGCCACCGACACGCCACGCATCGGCGTGGTCACCATGCAGCCCGGCCAGGAGTTCTGGTCGCGCTTCGGTCACGACGCCCTGGTCGTGCTCGACCCCGCCAGCGGCCAGGCGACCTCGTACAACTTCGGATTCTTCGACCCGACCGAGCCCGACTTCGTCCAACGCTTCCTGCGCAACGACATGCGCTATCGCCTGGTCGCCCTGCCCTTCGAGCAGGACATGCAGCAATACGCGTTCGAAGGCCGCGGTGTGCGCCTGCAATGGCTGAACCTCACGCCCGAGCAAGCACGCGGGCTGGCCGAGGCGCTGCGGGTCAACGCCCAGCCCGAAAACGCCTTCTATCGCTACCAGTACTTCGACGACAACTGCGCCATCCGCGTCCGCGATGCCATCGACCGCACCCTGGGCGGCGCCCTGCGGCGCCAGACCGAAGGCCGCTCGCACGGCAATACCCTGCGCAGCGAAGCCCTGCGTCTGTCCTCGCCGGAACCGTGGATGTGGGCCGCGCTCGACCTGGTGATGGGCCCCGACGCCGACCGGCCGATCCCGGTCTGGGGCGAATCCTATGTGCCCGGGCGCCTGGCCGATGCCCTGGATGCGGTCAAGAACACCCAGGGCGAGCCGCTGGTGTCCGGCGGTCGCGAGTTGCTGCCGCACACCCTGCAGCCTGAACCGGCCGGTGCGCCAATGCCCTGGTGGCCCTGGGCGCTGGTGGGGCTGGTCCTGGGCGCCAGCCTGGCCTGGATCGGCGACCGCAGCCCGCGCGTGCTGGCCCTGGCCGCGTTGCCGTTGTGGAGCCTGTTCGGCCTGGTCGGTGTCGTGCTGGCCTATGCCTGGCTGCAGACCGGCCACACGATCTCGATCGGCAACCGCAACCTGTTGCTGTTCAATCCCCTCTGCCTGCTGTTGCTGCCCGGCGGGGTGCAGGCGCTGCGCGGCCGCCCGGCCGGTCGCCTGTTCGTCGGGCTGACCGCGGCGGTGGCCCTGGCCGCGCTGGCAGCCTTGTTCCTGTATTGGCTGCCGGTCTATCCGCAGCGCCACGCACACTGGATCGCCCTGTCGCTGCCGGTCCACGCCGGGCTGTGGTTCGGCTTCCGCCGGGCCGCGCGCCTGCGCCTGGCCTGACGGCTTGCCGGCGCAAGCCGGCGGCGGCAGGATGCGCTGCATGAGCGACCCCATCCTGCCCCAGTGCGTCATCAATTGCGCGGCCTACGGCCGCGACGGCACCCGCCGCGACATTTCCCTGGACGCCATCAGCGATGTCCTGGCCCACGACGACGGCAGCTTCGTCTGGGTCGGCCTGTACGAGCCGGACGAGGGCATCCTGGAGAAACTGCAGGAAGAATTCTGCTTGCACGACCTGGCGGTGGAGGATGCGCACAACGCCCACCAGCGGCCGAAGATCGAGGCCTACGGCAACTCGCTGTTCATCGCCATCCACACCGCGCAGAAAATCGACAACCGCATCCGCTTCGGCGAGACCCACCTGTTCGTCGGCCCGCGCTACCTGGTGACCGTGCGCCACGGCGCCTCGATCAGCTACAAGGGCGCCCGCGCGCGCATGGAGCGCGAGCCGGACTTGCTCGAACACGGGCCGGGCGCGGCCCTGTACGCCGTGCTCGACAGCGTGGTCGACAACTTCATGCCGATCGTGGAGGGCTTCACCCAGGAGCTGAACGAACTGGAGAAGGACATCTTCGCCGAGGATTTCAGCGCCGGCACCGTGCGCGAGTTGTACGACCTCAAGCGCGAACTGACCCGCCTGCGCATGGCGGTCTCGCCGCTGCAGGACATCCTCGGCCAGCTCGCGCGCACCCGCGGCGGGCTGATCGACGAGGAAATCCAGCTGTACTTCCGCGACGTGCTCGACCACGCCGTGCGCCTGAACGAAACCACCGACACTCTGCGCGAAATGCTGACCACTGCGGTCAGCGTCAACCTCTCGCTGGTCACCGTGCGCCAGGGCGAGACGGTCAAGCGCCTGGGCGCCTGGGCGGCGCTGCTGGCCGCTCCGACCCTGATCGCGAGTTGGTACGGCATGAACTTCACCCACATGCCCGAGCTGGCCGGCCAATGGAGCTATGCGATCCTGATCGCGACCGTGGCGGTGGTGTGCGTCGTGCTGTACATCGGCTTCAAGCGGGCCAAGTGGCTGTAGCGGCCCGGCCGCGCGCGCTCGCAAGCGAACGCGGTTCCGCCTGCCCGGCCGGACGGCCGCACTCGCGCCTTCCGGCCGGGGCGGGCCTCACCCTGGCCGATGCCGCCGCCCGCCCAGGCCGCACGGCCGGCGCGGCCCGCTGGACGCTCCCGCGCGCCGCGCCCGGCCGCCTCCCGCTCATCGCCTAAGACCAAAGTATCAGCCGATTTTCGCGGCGTTTGCCGCGTTGCGCATTGACCGGCGCAGGCGCAGGCGCGACGCTTCCGGTGTTCAAACCGGGAGGGTCGTCATGAAAGGTGGTCTGGGCAAACTGGGCTGGGCGGCCCTCGCGATACTCGGGGCCTTCTGCCTCGGCACCATCGCCTTGCGGCGCGGCGAGCACATCAACGCACTGTGGATCGTGACCGCGGCCGTGTCGATCTACCTGGTCGCCTACCGCTATTACTCTCTGTTCATCGCCAACAAGGTGATGCAGCTCGATCCCACCCGCGCCACGCCGGCGGTGATCCAGAACGACGGCCTGGACTACGTGCCGACCAACAAGCACGTGCTGTTCGGCCACCATTTCGCCGCCATCGCCGGCGCGGGTCCGCTGGTGGGGCCAGTGCTGGCCGCGCAGATGGGCTATCTGCCCGGTCTGCTGTGGCTGATCGTCGGCGTGGTCCTGGCCGGCGCGGTCCAGGACTTCATGGTGTTGTTCGTCTCCAGCCGCCGCAACGGCCGCTCGCTGGGCGACCTGGTGCGCGAGGAGATGGGGCGCGTGCCCGGCACCATCGCCCTGTTCGGCGCATTCCTGATCATGATCATCATCCTGGCGGTGCTGGCGATGATCGTGGTCAAGGCCCTGGCCGAGAGCCCCTGGGGCATGTTCACGGTGATCGCCACCCTGCCCATCGCGGTGCTGATGGGCGTGTACATGCGCTACATCCGGCCCGGCAAGATCGGCGAGATCTCCGTGGTCGGCCTGGTGCTGCTGTTGCTGGCGATCTGGTACGGCGGCAAGGTCGCCGCCGATCCGGTGTGGGGCCCGGCGTTCACCTTCACCGGCACCCAGATCACCTGGATGCTGATCGGCTACGGTTTCGTGGCCGCGGTGCTGCCGGTGTGGCTGGTGCTGGCGCCGCGCGACTACCTGTCCACCTTCCTCAAGATCGGCACTATCGTCGCGCTGGCCATCGGCATCGTGATCGTCATGCCCGACCTGCGCATGCCGGCGCTGACCCAGTTCACCGACGGCACCGGCCCGGTGTGGAAGGGCGGCCTGTTCCCGTTCCTGTTCATCACCATCGCCTGCGGCGCGGTCTCCGGCTTCCACGCGCTGATCTCCTCGGGCACCACCCCCAAGCTGCTGGCCAACGAGTCGCACATGCGCTACATCGGCTACGGCGGCATGCTGATGGAATCCTTCGTCGCGATCATGGCCCTGGTGGCCGCCTCGGTGATCGATCCGGGCGTGTACTTCGCCATGAACAGCCCGGCGGCGCTGGTCGGCAGCGACGTGCATGCGGTCGCGCAGACCATCACTGGCTGGGGCTTCAGCGTCACGCCCGAGGTGCTGGAAGCCACCGCCAAGGACATCGGCGAGCACACCATCCTGGCCCGCGCCGGCGGCGCGCCGACGCTGGCGGTGGGTATCGCCCAGATCCTGCACAACGTGCTGCCGGGCGAGAACACGATGGCGTTCTGGTACCACTTCGCGATCCTGTTCGAGGCCTTGTTCATCCTGACCGCGGTGGATGCGGGCACGCGCGCCGGCCGCTTCATGCTGCAGGACCTGCTGGGCAGCTTCGTGCCGGCGCTGCGGCGGACCGAGGCCTGGGGGCCCAATCTGGTCGCCACCGGCGGCTGCGTCGCGCTGTGGGGCTATTTCCTCTACCAGGGCGTGGTCGATCCGCTGGGCGGCATCAACACCTTGTGGCCGCTGTTCGGCATCGCCAACCAGATGCTGGCCGGCATCGCCCTGATGCTGTGCACCGTGGTGCTGTTCAAGCTCAAGCGCGACCGCTACGCCTGGGTCACCATCGTGCCGACAGTGTGGCTGCTGATCTGCACCAGCGCCGCGGGCCTGATCAAGATCTTCGACGGCAATCCGGCGGTCGGCTTTCTCGCCCAGGCGCACAAGTACAGCGACGCCATCGCCAAGGGCGAGGTGGTCGCGCCGGCCAAGAGCATCGAGCAGATGCAGCAGATCATGGTCAACAGTTATGTCAACGCGGGCCTGACCGCGCTGTTCCTGTTCGTGGTGTTCAGCGTGCTGGTCTATTCCATCGGCGCCATCGCCAAGGCGCGGGCCAACCCGCAGCGCAGCGATCGCGAATCCCCATACGTGGCGCTCAAGCCCAACGAAATGGCGAACCTGTGATGGGCACCGAACTCGTCCCCGCCAGCCAGTACCAGTTGTACAAGCGCACCTGGCGCCGCCTGGTGCAG
>CBIFVU010000157.1:0-9548 GCA_966185905.1 uncultured Lysobacter sp. | reverse complement strand
GCCAACTCGCCACCGGTCCGCACGCGCCCGACCCGGCCGATGCCGCGGCCTCGCGCACGGAACTGGCGATGAAGCTGCGCGCCCGCGCGCGCCTGGGCGAAGACGCCGCAACAGCAGCGCCGGCCGCGCCGCTGCCGCCGCGCGACGAACACGAACAGGCCTGCTGGGAGCAGGTGCGCGCGCTGCCGTTCGGCACCTGGTTCGAGTTCGTGCAGAACCAGCAGGGCGACAGCGTGCGCCGGCGCCTGTCCTGGTTCAGCCCGGTCACCGACAAGGCCTTGTTCGTGAACCAGCGCGGACACCGGGTCGGCGAACAATCGCTGGACGGGCTGGCGCGGATGCTGGCGCGCGGCCAGGCGCGGGTAGTGCCGGCCGAGCGCAGCCGCTTGGTGGATCGGGCCTGGCACGCGGCGCTGGACGCGCTGCGCGGCTTCGGCGCGCGCGCGCGCCAGGAAGGCGAGGCATGAGCGAAGACTCCCGCCGCAGCCGCCGTCGCCGCCTGGCCGAAACCGTGCAGGTGATCGACACCATGACCGAGCAGGCGATCGGCCACCTGGGCAACCTGTCGGAAACCGGGATGATGCTGATCGCCAGCGCGCCGCTGGTGGAGGACGCGCTGTACCAGTTGCGCTTCCACCTGCGCGACTGCCCCGACCAGGGCGCGCCGATCGAAGTCGGCGCACACCTGCTGTGGCAGGACCGCGCCAGCGTGCCCGGCCAGACCTGGACCGGCCTGCGCTTCATCGCCCTGCCCGAGGAGGGCCTGCAGCGCCTTCGGCAGTGGCTGGATTCGCCGGGCGGCAGTTTCGAGTGACCGCGGCGCCCTGCTGCGCAAGCCACCGCCGCAGCCTCGGGCGCCCTAGCCGCCCCCCGGTCTCCGCGGCCCTAGGTTTTGCCGCAACGGCCGGCTCGCCTGTCGCCGGCCCGCACGGGCCTGTGCGCCGTCCCGTCTGCGGCCGTGCAGCGGGCCGGGCGCCGGCGCGCGCGGCCCGGCCCCGGCGCGGATGCGGCACACTAGGCGCCCCCGCTGCTTTTCTCCTCCAAGCGCCATGACCGCATCCGCCCCGTCCGTCTCCGAGCTGTACGCGCCGCACCTGGCCGAACTCCAGCGCCGCGCCGCCGAGGCGCTGGCGCGCGGCGGCTTCGACCACCTGGTGGTGCCCAGCGGCAACCTGCATTACCAAGTCTTCGACGACCGCGACTATCCCTATGCGGCCAACCCGCAGTTCAAGGCCTGGGTGCCGCTGGTGCGCAATCCCGGCAGTTGGCTGGTGTTCACCCCCGGCGCGCGGCCCAAGCTGGTCTACCTGCAGCCTTTCGACTACTGGCACGTGGTGCCGCAGGCGCCCTCGGGCGCGTGGGTGGAGCACTTCGACGTGGTGGTGATCCGCGAGGCCGGACAGGCGCTGGAGCACCTGCCCAAGGACCCGGCTCGCTGCGCCATCCTCGGCGAAGCCAACAGCACCCTGGGCGCGTTCGCGCCGAACAATCCGCAGCCGGTGCTGGATTACCTGGAATACCACCGCGCCTACAAGACCCCCTACGAAGTGGCGATGATGCGCGAGGCCTCGCGCATCGGCGTGCGCGCCCACCGCGCCGCCGAGGCCGCGTTCCGCGCCGGCGCCAGCGAGTTCGACATCCACCTGGCCTACTGCGCGGCCGCACGCCAGGACGCCAACGAGCTGCCCTACGGCAACATCGTCGCGCTCAACCAGAACGGCGCGGTGTTGCACTACATGGAGCTCGGCCGCCAAGCGCCGGCGCAATCGCGCAGCTTCCTGATCGATGCCGGCGCCAGCCATGCCGGCTACGCCTGCGACATCACCCGCACCTACGCCGCCGACCGCGGCGGCGAGTTCCAGGCGCTGATCGATGCGGTCGATGCGGCCCAGCAACGCATGTGCGCGCAGGTGCGCGCCGGCTTCGACTACAAGCGATTGCACCTGGACGCACACCTGGCCCTGGCCGGCATCCTCAAGGATTTCGGCGTGCTCAAGCTTTCGCCGGAGGCGGCGGTGGCCAACGGCGTGAGCAATGTGTTCTTCCCGCACGGCATCGGCCACGGCATCGGCCTGCAAGTGCACGACGTGGCCGGCTTCGCCGCGTCCGACCGCGGCGGCCGCATCGACAAGCCCGCCGGCCACCCCTATCTGCGCCTGACCCGGGTGCTCGAACCGGGCATGGCCGTCACCATCGAGCCGGGCCTGTACTTCGTCGACCTGCTGCTGCAAGGCTTGCGCGAAGGCGAACAGGCCGGCGCCGTGGACTGGGACCGAATCGAACAGTTCCGTCCCTTCGGCGGCATCCGCATCGAGGACGACGTGGTCTGCACCCAGGACGCGCCGATCAACCTGACCCGCGAAGAATTCGCCGCCACGGCCTGAGCCGCCGGCCCAGCCCGCCCGGCCACCCGCAGCAGCGGCGCACACCGCGATCCCGGCCCGACGCCGGCCGCGCCATGGCGGCAAGCGGCCAGGCCGCCGATCGCGGCTCGCGCCGCCCCGACAGGGGAATGGCCGACACAGGCTTCGACGGGAGCGGCGCAAGCCGCGCTCGCGCCGCGCGGGTCGCACAGCACGACAGAGCGATGGGCGCCGCGGCACCGCACACCGCCGCTCGCGCCAATCCCGACGCCGCGCCCGCGCGAATCACCAGACCTTGAACGTTTGCCCGCTCTGCACGCCCTCGACGCTGCGCTGGTAAGCCAGGGCCGCGCGCGCGGCCGGCACCGGCTCGAAACCGGGGAAGAACGGGCCGTATTCCTGCATCGACTCGCTCAACACGCTGGGACTGACCGCATTGATCCGCAGCCCGCGCGGCAGTTCGCAGGCCGCGCCCTGCACGAAGCCTTCCAGCGCGCGATTGACCGCGCTGGCGTTGGCGCCGGCGCGGATCGGCTGCTCCGACACGATCCCGCTGGTCAAGGTGATCGAGCCGCCGTCGTTGAGGTGGTGCTGGCCCAGCAAGGCCAGGCGCACCTGGCCGAGCAGCTTGTCGTTCAGGCCGATGGCGAACTGCTCCGGCGTCATCGTCGCCAGCGGCCCGAAGTGCAGGGCCCCGGCCGCCGAGACGATGGCGTCCACGCGGCCGGTGCGGCCGAACAGCGCCTGCACGCTGGTCTCGTCGGTCAGGTCGACCGGATAGTCGGCGCTGCGCCGGCCAGCGGCGAGCAGTTCGTGGTGCGAAAGGGTCGAGGCGATGGCGCGGCCGAGCGTGCCGCTGGCGCCGACGAGCAGGATCTTCATGGTGCGCTCCGATGAGAGGGGACAGGCCCGCAGTCTGCGCGCCGGGCCGGCGCGGGTGAATGCGCTAGCATTTCGTGCACCCCTAACCCTGGCTTAGCCCATGGACAAGCTGCGCAGCATGGCCGTGTTCGCCGCCGTCGCCGATACCGGCAGTTTCGCCGCCGCGGCGCAGGCGCAGGGCCTGTCGGCGGTGATGGTCGGCAAGCACATTCGCCAGTTGGAAGACCACCTGGGCGCACGCCTGCTCCAGCGCGATACCCGCAAGCAGCGCCTGACCGAAGTCGGCGCAGCGTTCCTGGACGAGTGCCGGCGCATCCTGGAGCAGGTGCGCCACGCCGAAACCGTGGCCGAGCGCCTGCGCGAAGACGGCCGCGCGCAGGGCCTGCTGCGGATCACCGCGCCGTTCACCCTGGGCGGCAGTTCGCTGGCGCCGGTGGTCGCGCGCTTCTTGCAGGCGCACCCGGAGGTCTCGGTGGAACTGGTGCTGGCCGACCGCATGAGCGACCTGATCGCCGAATCCTTCGACGCGGCAGTGCGGATCGGGCCGCTGCCGGATTCCGACCACCTCATCGCCCGCCCGCTGCGGCCGTACCGGATGATCGTCTGCGCCTCGCCGGCCTACCTGGCCGCGCACGGCACCCCGGCCGATCCGTCCGAACTGGCCCGGCACAGCTGCCTGAACCACTTGCTCTGGCACCGCGATGCCGGCTGGCGCTTCGACCCCCAGGCCGAGCCCATGCGCCTGCGCGGCCGTTTCGCTTCCAACCATGGCGAGGCGCTGCGGCGCGCCGCGCTGGCCGGCTGCGGCATCGTGTTGCAACCCGAAGTGCTGCTGGCCGAAGACGTCGCCGCCGGCCGGCTGGTGCCGCTGTTCGCCGACTGCCTGCCGCCGCCGCGGCCGGTGCATCTGCTATACCCACGCGATCGCCAGCCGCTGCCCAAGCTCAGCCGTTTCGTCGAGCACGTGCTGTTCGCGCTGGGGCCGGACTGAAGCCGCGCTGGCGGCCGCAGGCGCGGTCGCTCCAGACCCGCCCCTCCAGCAGCCGCCCCGACCGTGCGCCAGGACCGGACGCGCGGCATCGCAGGCCGGCCCGCGCAGCCCGCACCGCGCCCCCTCAGGCCGCGCGCTGGTCCGCCATCAGGGCCTCGATCTCATCGGCGCTGCGCGCCAGGCGCGCGGTCAGCACGTGGTGGCCGGTCTTGGTGATGGCCACATCGTCCTCGGTGCGGATGCCGATGCCGCGCCACTTCGCATCCACCGTGGTGTCGTCCGGCGACACGTACAGGCCGGGCTCGATGGTGAACACCATGCCCGGTTCGAGCAGGCGCGATTCGCCCTCGATCCGGTACTCGCCCACATCGTGCACGTCCAGCCCGAGCCAGTGCCCGGTCTTGTGCCGGTAGAAGCGCTTGTAGGCGCCCTCGGCGAGATTGCGCTCCAGCTTGCCCTTGAGCAGGCCCAGGCGCAGCAAGCCCTCGGTCAGGGTCTCCACGGCGGCCAGGTGGCCAGCCTCGTAGGGCACGCCCGGCCGCGCCTGCGCCAGCGCCGCGGCCTGGGCCTGGCCGACCAGGTCGTGGAGGGCGCGCTGGGCCGGGCTGAAGCGGCCGTCGACCGGGAAGGTGCGGGTGATGTCGGCGGCATAGCCGCGGTACTCCGCGCCCGCGTCGATCAGCACCAGTTCGCCCGCGCGCGCGGTGGCGTTGTTGG
Source organism: uncultured Lysobacter sp. (assembly GCA_966185905.1). Taxonomy (GTDB): domain Bacteria; phylum Pseudomonadota; class Gammaproteobacteria; order Xanthomonadales; family Xanthomonadaceae; genus Lysobacter. The sequence goes on along the minus strand of CBIFVU010000157.1, from coordinate 4,595 downwards.
CGCGGTAGTGCAGCACGCAGGCATTGGCCCCGGCGCCGACGATGCTGCCGTAGGCCGGCTCGGCCTCGTGGCGGCGGAACACGCATTCCAGCTCGGCCTGCAGCTCGTACTCGCGCACGCCCGGCCGCGCCGCGCGCATCGCCGCTTCGTGCGCGAGCACGCTGATGTCGGCGGCGCGCTGCATGAAACGCAGCTCGTCGCGGTCCTTGAACAGGCGCAGCTCGTCCAGCAGGTGGCCCAGTTCCAGGAACTCGTGCGGCGGCTGCGCCCCCTGGCGCACCATCGCGCGCACCCGGTTGAGCCAGCCGATCAGCTTGAGATCGAACTCGGCATCGCGGCCGAAGTGGTAGTAGACCCGCGAGCGCCCCTCCAGCAAGCCCGGCAGGATGTCGTCCAGGTCGTCGATGGGGTAGGCGTCGTCCAGGCCGAAGGCCTCCACCGCGCCCTCCGGCCCGAAACGCGGCCCATCCCAGGCCTCGCGCTCGGGGTCGCGTTCGCGGCAGAACAGCAGGGTCTCGCCATGGCGCCGGCCCGGCACCAGCACCAGCACCGCCTCCGGCTCGGGAAAACCGGTGAGGTAGCTCAGGTCGGAATCCTGGCGGAAGGGGTAATGGGTGTCGCGGCTGCGGATCAGCTCGTGCGCCGCCGGCACCACCACGATGGCCTCGTCGCCGGCCATCGCCATCAGTTGCTTGCGCCGGCGCGCATAGGCCTTGGCCGGCATGGTCAGGGCGTTGTGCATCGCCGCTGCCTCAGTTCAGCCGCTGCCGGTGCTGGGCCGCCAGGGCCACGTCGCCGTGCAACAACAGGGCGACGATGCGCACGAATTCCTCGATTTCCGACAAGGCCTCTTCGTCCTCCTCGTCGCCGTCGTCCTGCGGCGCGGCTGCGGCCAGGCGCGCCAGGTCGCCCAGAGCCTCGCGGCCTTCCTCCGACAGGGTCGGGGCCTGGCCGGCCGCCAGGCCGAAGCCGCCGAGGAAACCACGGCACCAGTCGAACAGAGCGCCGCTGCGCTCGGACAGCGAGGTTTCCGCATCCGGCAGCAGCAGGTCGAAGCCGAAGCTGCGGTCGGCCAATTGCTCGGCGCTGGCCTGGCGCAGACGGTCCAGCGGCCCGCCCTCGGCCGGGGTGGCCACGCCCGCATCGGCCAGCACCCGCGCCGGCCATTCGCGCAGGTTGGCGCCGCCGCCGGCCAGCCAGCCGCACAGCGCGCCGTGCAGCTCGGAAGCGGAGGCGCCCAGGGAGAGGCTGCGGCTCTCGGCGTCGACGTCGGACAACAGGGGCAGTTGGTTGGCGGCCACGGGCATGCGATCGGGGGAGATGGCGCAGTTTAGCAATGCCGGCCGCGCCCCGGCGGCGGCCGCATGCGCCGGTCCGCCGCGGCCGCCGCCGGTCCGCGCGCGCGGACGCTTGTTGCGGCAACGACCGCCTGCCTACACTGCGGGTTCTTGCGCCTTACGCCACGGTGTCCGTGCGTCCTTCCTTCTCAGCCAGCCGCTGGTTCGCCGGCCTGTTCGTCCTGCTGCTGTGCGCCGCGGCCCTGCCGCCCCGCGCCCTGGCAGCCTCGCGCGATTTCTATTTCTCCCGCCTGGGCAGCGAGCTGGGCCTGAGCCAGAACTCGGTCACCGCCTTCGCCCAGGATGTGCACGGCTTCGTCTGGGTCGGCACCCAGGGCGGCCTGCACCGCTACGACGGCCAGCGCTACATTCCCTACCGCCACGATCCGCGCGATCCGGCCAGCCTGCCCGACAGCTATGTGACTGCGCTGGCGCTGGACGGCCAGCGCGCGCTGTGGATCGGCACCCAGTCCGAATACCTGGCCCGGCTGGACATGGTCAGCGGCAGCATCCACCGCTATGCCCCGCCCGAATCGCAGGCCGGGCGCCAGGTGGTCTCGCTGCTGCCGCTGCCCGATGCCCTGCTGATCGGCACCGTGGCCGGGCTGGAACGGCTGGACCCGCAGACCGGCCTGCGCGAGCTGTTGCTGGCCCTGCCCGGCGAAGCCACCCGGCCCTCGCCCTGGCAAGGGCTGGCGCGCGCCCGCGACGGCAGCGTCTGGTTCGCCAGCGCGGTCGGCCTGCACCGCCTGGCCGGCGGCCGGGTCGAGCGCATCGGCGCGCCGATCCCCTTGCGCAGCCTGTTGATCGACCGCCGTGGGCGCCTGTGGGCCGGCGCCGCCGACGGCCTGTATCGTCTCGACGGGCGCACCGGTGCCCTGGCCAAGGTCAGCGATCCGGTGTTGGCGCAGTTGCGCGACGCCCGCGCCCTGGTCGAGGCGCCCGACCATCGCATCTGGATCTCCGGCTTCGGCAACGGCCTGTACCGGCACGATCCCGAGAGCGGCCAGACCCAGCGCGTCTCGGTCCAGCCCGGGGTCGAGGCGACCCTGCCGGAAGACACCATCGACACGTTGATGATCGACCAGGGCGGCCTGCTGTGGGCCGGCGGCCAGTACCGCGGCGTGGCCCTGACCGATCCGCGCGGCACCCGCTTCAGCTATGTGCTGGACCTGGAGGACGCCGGCGCCAACGATCCCGACCCAGCCTCCGATGCCAGCATCCGCACCCTGGCCCAGGACGACAGCGGCGCTTTGTGGATCGGCACCGACAACGCCCACCTGCGCCGCTACGACCCCAGCGCCGACCGCTTCGAGGACGCCACCGCGCTGCTGCCGGGCGGCGAGCCCACGCGCCGGGTCGCGGCGATCGCGCGCGAACCGCGGCTGCCCGCCGGCCCGGCCCCGGCCGGCGCGGTGCCCGGGCGGCTGTGGCTGGCCACCGGCGCCGGCCTGCTGCGCCTGGACCCGGGCACCCGGCGGGTCGAGCGCATCGACCTGCACGGCTACCGCGACGCCGCCCTGCGCAGCCTGGCCTTCGCCAGCGACGGCAGCCTGTGGATCGGCGGCGAGGACATCGGCGCCCTGCACTACCAGCCCGCCACCGGCGTGCTGGTGCGTTATGCCTATCGCGAAGGCGATCCCAAGGGCCTGAGCCATCCCAAGGTCAACGCGATCCTGCAAGACCGCCGCGGCCGGATCTGGTTCGGCACCGGCGACGGCCTGGACTTGCTGGAGCCCTCCACCGGCTACCTGCGCCACTACCGCCACGTCACCGACCAGGCCGACAGCCTGCCCGGCAACTTCGTCCGCGCACTGCACCAAGGCGAGGACGGCACCGTCTGGGTCGGCACCCAGGCTGGCCTGAGCCGGGTGCTGGAACAAGCCGACGGGCGCATCCGCTTCGACCACCCACTGGCCGAAGTGCTCGGCGCCCACCCGGTGCCGGTGGTGTTCTCCATCGCCGAGCGTCCGGCCGGGCGCCTGTGGCTGGGCACCGATGCCGGCATCCTGCGCTTCGACACCGGCGCCTCGCTGGTGCGCCGCTACGGCCTGGCCGACGGCTTGCAGGACCTGGAGTTCAACTCCGGCGCAGTGGCCGAGCTGGCCGACGGGCGTCTGGCCTTCGGCGGCGTGCGCGGGCTGAACCTGTTCGACCCGGCCAACATCGCCGACGCTCGCTACACCCCGCCGGTGCGCCTGCTCGGCGCCTGGATCGGCTCGGACAGCAGCGCCGGCGCCAGCGCCCTGTGGCAATCGGCCCGGCTGGAGATCCCCAACGGCGCGGGCATCCTGCGCCTGCGCATCGGCGCGCTGGACTACGGGCCCAACAACGGCATCCGCTATCGCTACCGCATGGACGGCTTCGACCGCGACTGGGTCGACAACGGCCCGCGCCAGGACATCACCTACACCCGCCTGCCGCCCGGCCGCTACGTCTTCCGCGCCCAGTCCACCAGCCGCGACGGGGTCTGGAACACCCAGGAACTGCGTATCCCGGTGCGGGTCGAGCCGCCGCTGTGGCGGCATCCGCTGGCGCTGGCCGCCCTGGCCCTGGGCGCGCTGGCGCTGCTGTTGAGCTTCGGCTGGCGCTGGCACGTGGCGCGCCAGCGCGAACGCGGCTGGTACACCCAGATCCGCGAGCGCGAGGAGCGCCTCAAGCTGGCGCTGTGGGCATCCGGCGAACAGTTCTGGGACTACGACCTGCAACGGCGCGAACTGCACCGCATGCGCGTGGACGACCAGAACGCCGCCTCGGCCGAGATCGGCGTGCAGGCCGACATCGCCAACAACCACGAGATCCACCCCGACGACTTGCCGCGGGTGGCCGAACTGCTGCGCAAGCACCTCGACGGCGAGGCCGCGCTGTTCCTGTCCGAACACCGCATGCGCACGCCCCGCGGCGACTGGGGCTGGATCCGCGCGCGCGGGCGGGTGGTCGAGCGCGACAGCGAAGGCCGCCCAGTGCGCGTGGCCGGCACCGGCCGCGACGTCACCGCGGTGCGCAGCGCCGAGCGCGAGCGGCGCATCTCCAGCGAAGTGCTGCGCTCGATGGCCGAAGCAGTGGCGGTGTTCGACCGCGACTTCGTGTTCGTCTCGATCAACCCGGCCTTCTCGCGCATGACCGGCTACCCCGAGAACGAGGTCATCGGCCAGACCACCGGCCTGCTCGACAGCCGCCAGCACGATCCGGAGTTCTATTCGGACATGCGCGACGAGCTGCAGCGCAGCGGCCGCTGGTCGGGCGAGATCTGGCAGC
>CBIFVU010000156.1:0-9570 GCA_966185905.1 uncultured Lysobacter sp. | reverse complement strand
AACTACCTCAAGCAGTTCTCGGCCAACGCCGGCCAGCTCACCACCGCCGGCGTGATCGCGCTGGTGGTCTCGCTGCTGATCACCCTCAACGGGGTGGAGGCGGCGTTCAACCGGATCTGGCGGGTGCAGTCGGCGCGGCCGCGCCTGGGCCGGTTCCTGGTCTATTGGACCGTGCTGACCCTGGGCGCGCTGATCGCCGCCGCCAGCCTGGCGATCTCGGCCAAGTTCTTCGCCATGGAAGTCTTCGCCACCCAGCCCGGCCGCCTGCTGGAAGGCCTGCTGCTGCGCACCGCGCCGATGGGCCTGGAGTGGCTGGCCTTCGCCGCGATCTACCGGGTGGTGCCGCACCGCACGGTCAAGTGGCGGCACGCGGTGGCCGGCGCGTTCCTGGCGATGGTCCTGTTCGAGGCGATCAAGAGCGGCATCGGCTTCTACCTGGGCAGCTTCGGCTCGTATTCCAAGATCTACGGCACCCTGGCCTTCGTGCCGATCTTCCTGCTGTGGATCTACCTGAGCTGGATCGCGGTGCTGCTGGGCGCTTCGCTGGCTTCCTCCATCGCCGCCTTCCGCTACCAGCCTGCGTCCATGCGCCTGCCGCTGGGCTTCGAGATCTACGGCCTGCTGCGCCTGCTGCTGCGCTTCCAGCAGGCGCGCAAGTCCGGCAACGGCCTGCACGTGGACGAGATCCAGCAGCTCGAACCGATGCTGACCGACGCGCTGATCCAGCAGATGCTCGAGCAACTCGGCCGCATCCAGGTGGTGCGCCGGGCCGAGAGCGGCGAATGGCTGCTGGCCCGCGACCTGGACGAGCTGTCGCTGGCCGAGTTGTACGAAGCCTGCCATCTGCGCATCCCGGTATCGGAGACCATGCTGCCTTGCCGCGACGATTCCATCGGCCAGGCGGCGATCGCGGCCATCGACGAACTGCGCGTGCCCCTGCGCGCGCTCATGAAACGGCGGGTGTCCAGCATCCATGCCGAAGAGGAAAGCCCATGAACTCCCCCCTCCGCATGCTCGCCCCGCGCCGGCGCCTGCTGACGCCGGCGTGCCTGGCCGTGGTCCTGGCCGCCTCCGTGGCCGCCTGCCAGAAGCCGGCCGCGCCCGCCGACAGCGCCGTCGCCCCGGCCGCCCCGGCGCCGGCCGCCTCGCCGTCTGCTTCGACCGCTGCGCCGACGCCCGGCCCGGCCGCGCCCGCACCCGCCGCCAGCGACACCCCCGAACTGCGCGTGACCACCCTGGACGGCAAGTCCTACGACCTGGCCGGACACCGCGGCCGCTGGGTGGTGGTCAATTTCTGGGCCACCTGGTGCGCGCCGTGCATCAAGGAAATGCCCGAGCTTTCGGCCCTGGATGCCATGCGCGAGCACATCGAAGTCATCGGCCTGGCCTACGAGGAGATCGAGCCGGCCGACATGCAGGCCTTCCTGAAGGAGCATCCGGTGGTCTATCCCATCGCCGTGCTCGACGTGACCGATCCGCCCAAGTCCTTCGATACCCCGCGCGGGCTGCCGATGACCTATCTGATCGACCCGGACGGCAAGGTCGCCGGCAAATTCCTCGGCCCGGTGGATGCGAAGAAGATCGAGGACGCCATCGCCAAGGCCGGAGGGCCCGCGCCGGGCGCTGCGCTCGCCCCGGGCGAGGCGGCGAAGGGATGAGCGCGGCGCGCTTCCACGTCGCCGGCCAGGTGCAGGGCGTGTGGTTCCGCGCCTCCACCCGCGAACAGGCGCGAGCGCTGGGCCTGCGCGGGCATGCCCACAACCTGGCCGACGGCCGGGTGGAAGTGCTGGCGGTGGGCGAAGCCGGGGCGATCGAGCAACTGGCGCAGTGGTTGCGCCATGGTCCGCCGATGGCGCGGGTGGAGTCGCTCGAACGCAGCCCGGCGCAAGAGTCCGAAGCGGGCGAAGGCTTCCACTGCGGTTGAATCGCCTGGTCATCGGCCGGCCGGCGGCCAGAGGCCGCGCCGCTCGTTTCGGCGCGCCATGTCCAGCTCGGTCGTGCTCGGTCGTGCTCGATGGGGCTTGCCCCGGCCCCTTCGTCCGCCGCCGCCAGGGCGGCCTCGCGCGGCCGCGCTACAGCGCGCCCGGCCGCGCCATCGCCTGGCCGTTGCGCCATTCTTGCTGCGCCAGCACCCGGCCGCTGCGGTCCAGGTACTCGACGATGGAGCGCACCGTCACCACCGGATAGTCGCCGCCCAGGCGGGTCGCCAGCGGGTGATCGGTAAAGGCGATATTGGCGCTGAACAATCCGCCCAGCACGCGCTTGCCGTAGGGAATGTGCACCCGGTCGGGGCGGAAGCCGTCGCGCTGGGCGGCGGCGAAGGCCTGGCGCCGGTCCGAGGCCGGGGCCGTTTCGGCCAGCGCCGCGCCCAAGGTCTCCAAGACCCAGGCGGTGGAGTTCTGGTAGTCGGCGCTGCCCGGCCGAGCGATCAGGTTGTAGCGCGGCTGGTGCAGGGCGCCGCGCGGCAGGGCGCGCAGGCGCTCGGCCAGACGCTGGGCCAGGTCGGCTTGCAGCCAGACGATGCGCGCATCCTGGTTGACCAGGTCGTCGGCGAAGAAATCGACCAGGCCCTGGGTGTAGAGGCCGGAGCGGTCGCTGCCGCATTCGTTGAGCAGGTGCACCGTCGTCCAGCGGCCGGCGGGATGTTCGCGCAGGACGAAGCCGACGTGGCTGTAAACCAAACCCTGGCCGGACAAGTCGGTGCCGACCCGGGCCACCAGCGCCAAGGGCGCATCGCGTTGGTCCAGCGCCTCGGCCACGGTCAGCGCAGTGCGCGCGGCATCGGCCAGTTTCTGCGGCGACAGCGACGAGTCCTCGCAGCGGGTGCCCGCGCGTCCTTGCGCGGGCGCCAGTCCCGCCACCGCCAGCATCGCCGCCAGTGCGAGCGTCCTGCCCACTGCCGGCGATGCGCGCACGCGTCCCTGCGTGCCGCGTCCGTGCGTCATCCGCCCAGCTTCCGGCTGTGCATGTGCCTGCGCGTGCGCTCATCGGGTATGAAGGCGATCAGGCGCCCGGCGGCGGTGCTGACCAGCCAGCCGGTGGCCACCGCCGTGACCACGACCACCGCACCGACCGACAGGCCGAGGTCGCGCGCTTGTTCGGCCGAGAGCTTGACCGCCAGCGAGGCGCCGGTGCCGATGGCCGAAAGGGTGACGGCGACGCCGTGGGCGCTGGCGTCCACGGCGGCGATCGAGAATCGGGCGCCCTCGGAAAGGGCGTGGGCCGCGGCGGCCGGAACCTCGACCGAGGCATCCAGGCTGGCCTCGGACTGGCGGCTGGCCGCGGTGGACTGGCCCGCCGCCCGGGCCGGCATCCCTGCCGACCCGATGGCCAGAGCGACTCCGGCGGCGGTCGCGACCCAGGCGAGGGGGAGCAGGCGTTGAGCAATCCTTGGCATGAGCGCCACCTCGTTCAGGTCTGGAAGCCACCCTGCGACCCGGCCGGCGCCCTGGCAACAATGATCGACAAAGTGGCTCGATATTCGCCAGCCGGTAGCGTATTTTGCTACCCATGGCCCTGACCCTGGAACTCGTCGACGCCCTCAAGCGCTTCTTGCGCGCGCAGGAGCTGACCTATCGCGACCTGGCCGCGCGCCTGCGCCTGAGCGAGGCGGCGGTCAAGCGCATGTTCTCGCGGCGGGCGATGAGCCTGCAGCGGCTGGAGCAGATCTGCGAAGTGCTCGACATCGGCCTGGCCGAACTCAGCGCCGAGGCCGCGCGCGGGCGCGCGCCGATGGCGACCCTGAGCGAGGCGCAGGAGCAGGCCCTGGTCGACGATCCGGCCCTGCTGGTGGCCTTGTTCCTGACCTTGAACCGCTGGAAGCAGGCCGATGTGCAGGCGCACTTCGTCTTCGACGATGCGCGCTGGACTCAGCTGATGGTGCGCCTGGACCGGCTGGGCATCATCGAGCTGATGCCCGGCAACCGCGGCCGCCCGCGCACCGCGCGCAACTTCCGCTGGCGCGCGGACGGGCCGATGGAGCGCTACTTCCGCCATCGCCTGCTGGGCGATTACTTCGCCGACCCCTTCGACGGCGAGCAGGACGTGCTGCTCTTGCTCAGTGGCGCGCTCAGCATCGCCGGCATCGGCGAGCTCAAGCTGCGCCTGGGCGAGCTGGCGCGCGAATTCGATGCGCTGCTGGCGCGCGATGCGGCGCTGAGCGCGCAGGAGCGGGTCGGGGTCAGCCTGGTGCTGGCGCAGAAGCCCTGGCTGCTGCAGTTGTTCCAGCCTTACCGGAAGTCGCAGGACGCTTGAACGGCAGCGGCAGCGGCAGCGGGCCGCGCCGCCGCCGCGTTCAGCGCGAGCGCTTGCCGCCGATGGGCTTGAGCGCGCCGTATTTTTCCTTCGCCGGCTTGCCCTTCAGCGGCGGGAAATCGAGTTCGGCCGGTTCCACCTCGGTGTCGGGCAGGCGCGCGAGCAAGTCGCGGATCAGGGTCAGCCGGCCGCGGCGCTGGTCGTTGAAGTCCACTAGGGTCCACGGCGCGTGCCGGCTGTGGGTGGCCTGGAGCATGGCCTCGCGGGCGCGGGTGTAGTCCTGGTAGTGGGCGCGCGCCTGCAAGTCGATGGGCGAGAGCTTCCAGCGCTTGAGCGGGTCTTCCAGGCGCTCGGCGAAGCGTTCCTCCTGCTTGTCCTGGTCGCAGCACAACCAGTACTTGAACAGCACGATGCCGTCGTCCACCAGCAGTTTCTCGAACACCGGCGCCTGCTTGAGGAAGGCCTGGACCTGCGCCGGGGTGGCGAAGCCCATGACCTGCTCGACGCCGGCGCGGTTGTACCAACTGCGGTCGAACAGCACGATCTCGCCGGCGGCCGGCAGGTGCGGCACATAGCGCTGGAAATACCACTGTCCGCTTTCGCGCTCGCTGGGCTTGGACAGCGCCGCCACATGGCACTGGCGCGGATTGAGGTTCTCGGAGATCGCGCCGATCGCGCCGCCCTTGCCGGCGGTGTCGCGGCCTTCGAAGATCACCACCACGCGCTTGCCGCTGTGCTGCAGCCAGCGCGCCATCGCCGCCAGTTCCAGTTGCAGCGGCTCCAACTGGGCTTCGTAATCCTTGCGCTTGAGCTTGCTCATCGGGCGTCCTGGCTCATCGGGTGGGCTTGGCCGTGCGCGAGGCCTTGCGCGTGCCGCTCTTGCGCGCGGCCGGCTTGCGCGCGCGCGGCGCGGCGCTGCGGCGCATGCCGGCCAGGCCGGTGGCCACTTCCAGCAAGGCGCCTTGCTGCCGGCTGTCGAGTGCGCGGTAGGCGGCCAGCAGGTCGTGCTCGCCCTGGGTGCGGGCCGGATCCAGGGTGCTGGCGAGTTCCGCCAGCAAGGCGCCGGCGGGCACGCCGAAGGCGCGGGCGAGGGCGTCGAGCTGGTCCTTGCCGGGCAGCTTCTCGCCGCGCAGCCAGGCGCTGACGGTGGCCGCGCCGGCGCGCGGGATGGCGGTGGCCAGGTCGGTCACGCTCAGGCCGCTGGCCTTGGTCAGCAAGCGCAGGGTGGTGTCCAGGGACATGCTCATTCCTTCAGGCGCGGGCGCAGGGTGGCGAGGTTGCACGGCCGGGTGCGCGCGTCGAGCTGGGCGCGCACGATCTGCTCCCAGGCGGTGCGGCAGGCGGAGGTCGAGCCGGGCAGGCAGAACAGGAAGGTGGCGTTGGCCAGGCCGGCGAAGGCGCGCGATTGCAGGGTCGAGGTGCCGATCTCCTGGAAACTGAGCGCGCGGAACAGTTCGCCGAAGCCGGGCATCTGCTTGTCCAGCAGCGGTAGCAGCGCCTCGGGGGTGGAGTCGCGGCCGGTGAAGCCGGTGCCGCCGGTCACCAGGATGCCGTCGACGCCGTCGTCGGCGATCCACTGCGACACCGCGGCGCGCAAGCGGTAGCGGTCGTCGGGCAGCAAACGGCGTTCGACCAGGCGGTGGCCGGCCTCGGTCAGCGCCTGGATGAGGTAATCGCCGGAGCTGTCTTCGGCCAGGGTGCGGCTGTCGGAGACGGTCAGCACGCACAGGTTCAAGGGGATGAAATCGCGGTCTGCACTCATGGGTGCAGCCTAGCGCAATCGCCGCGGCAGAGGGGTAAGGCCGGCCGGGCGGTGCGTCCGGGAGTGTGCGTCTTCAGGCCGGTCCCGGCGGCGGTCGTTGCGGCGCGGAGCCCGGCGGCCGCGCCGGGCCTTGCAGCGGGGCGGGGCGCTCGCCCTTGCGCTGGCGCCGCGCCATGGCCAGGGTCATCGCGGCGAAATCCACGGCGAAGCCGTCCATGTCGAACAGGCCGCTGTCGCGCCGGCGCACGGCCAGCTCGCGCCGCAGCGCGGCCAGCGCGGCCGGGTCGCGGCCCAGGGCGATGGCGCGTTCGACGAAGGCGGCATCGTCGGGAAGGTTCAGCGCCTCCAGGCCGAGATGGTGGTTGAGGCTGCCGGCCACGCGCGCGGCGAAGGTCGCGCCGGGCACGGTCAGCACCGGGCAGCCGGCCCAGATCGCGTCGGAGGCGGTGGTGTGGGCGTTGTAGGGCCCGGTGTCGAGGAACAGGTCGGCCTGGCGCAGCCGCGCCAGGTAATGCGGGTGCGGTTGCTTGCGCATGAACACCAGCCGCCCCGGCTCGATGCCCTGGCGCTGGGCGAACTCGCGCAGGCGCAGGTCGGCCCGGCCGGGGCCGGAGAGCAGCCACAGCACGCTGCCGGGCACACCGCGCAGCACCGCCAGGGCGCGGGCGAAGCTGCGCGGGTTGAGCTTGTAGCTGTTGTTGAAGCAGCAGAACACCACGCCATGATCGGGCAGCCCGCATTCGGCGCGGGGCGGCGGATCGGGCAGGGCGCGGGTGGAGTCGGACGGCTGGAAGCAGCGCGGCAGCCAGGCCACAGCCTCGCTGAAGTCGGCGGCCAGCGCATCGGGCAGCACGAAGCGATCGGCCAGCACGTAGTCGATCCAGGGCGCGCCGGAGGTGCCCGGATAGGCCAGCCAGTTGACCTGCACCGGCGCCGGGCGCATCGCCAGCGCTTCCGGCGCGCCGCCGCCGCCCCAGCCGCGCAGGTCGAACAGCACGTCGATCTGGCTGTGGCGGATGTGCGCGGCGACCTGGGCGTGCGGGCGTTGGGATAGATCGTGCGCGGCATGCGCTGCGGCGTGCAGGCGCTGGCGCAGGATGCTGCCGTCGTCGCGGTTGAGCGCGAACAAGTGCAGCTCCAGCCCGCTGCGGCGGCGCAGCGCCTCCAGCAGCGCCACCACCAGCAGGCCGGTGGGATGGGCGCCGAAGCCGTTGGACAGGAAGCCGGCGCGGATCGGCGCTTCGGGTCCGCGCGCCGGGGTCGGCGGCAGCGGCCGCACCGAGCGCGCGATCACTTCCGCGCGCAGGGCCGCGCAGCGGCGCTGCTCGGCCGCGCTGGTGTCTTCGCTGAGGAAGGCGAACGGCTCCACCGAGGTCTGCGCCCGCGCCACCGCTTCGCGGACCTGGCGCGCCAGCCGCTCCAGGTCGCGCCAGTCGCACAGGCGGCGGCGCCAGGCGAGCAGGTAGGCGGCCAGTTGCGGTTCGTTGGGCGCCAGCGTGTAGGCGTGGGCGTAGGCCTCCAGCGCGCCTTCGCTGTCGCCGATGTCTTCCAGCGCATGCGCCAGCCACACGGCGATGCCCGGATGGCGCGGCGCCGCGCGCGCGGCCCCGCGCAGGCTGACCGCGGCCTGCTCGCGTTGGCCCTGCATCCACTGCGCGCGGCCCAGTCGCGCCAGCGCCTCCGGATGTCCGGGACGCAGCGCCAGCGCGCGGCGCGCGGCGGCTTCGCCCGCGCGGGCGTCGCCGGCGTCGAGCTCGTGCTCGGCCAGCAGGATCCAGGCCATGGCATCGCCGGGAGTGCGCTGCAGGGTCTGGCGGATAGGGACGCGCGGGTCGGTCATGGCAGCGTTCGCGACGGTGGGCCGGCGCGGCCGCTCAGGCCGGCGCCAGCGGCAGGTGGTAGCGCTGGCTGCCGTCGTAGCGCGACCAGCCGGCGGCCTGGTACAGCGCCTGGGCTGGGTGGTTGTCGTGCGAGGTCTCCAGTTCCAGCCGCGCCGCGCCATCGCCGCGGGCGAAGTCGGCGGCGGCCTCCAGCAGGGCCCGCGCCACGCCCTGGCGCCGCGCCGGCGCATCCACGAACAGATCGTTGAGCACCCACACCCGCGCCGCGCGCACCGAGGAGAACATCGGATAGAGCTGGGCGAAACCGGCGCCGTCGCGCTCGCCCAGCGCGGCCAGCAACACGACCGAGTCGCCTTCGCGCAGGCGCTGGCCGATGAAGGCCCGCGACACGGCGGCGTCTTCGCGTTGGGTATAGAAGTGCCGGTAGCGGTCGAACAGCGGCGCGAGCAGATCCAGGTCGGCGGAAACGGCGCGGCGGACGGTAGGGCGCATACGAAGGCGAGCCTGCGGCGGAAACCCCGATTATGGCCGCAGCCCGCGCGCCCGTCATGACACCCGCGGGGCCCGGGCCAGCGCCTGGCCCGACGCCTGTGTGCCTGCTCCCGGCCCTCACTCTCCCGACAAGCGCGCCAGCTCGTCGGCCTGGTGCTCATGCAGCAGCCGTCCGATCAGCCCGTCCAGCTCGCCGGTCATCACATTGGGCAGGTCGTACAAGGTCAGGCCCTCGACCCGGTGATCGGTGATGCGGCCTTGCGGGAAGTTGTAGGTGCGGATGCGCTGGCTGCGGTCGCCGCTGCCGACCTGCAGGCGCCGGTCCTGCGCCTGCGCCGCGGCCGCCTTGGCCGCCGCGGCGTCGGCCAGCATCGCCTGCAGGCGCTTGAGCGCCTTGTCGCGGTTGGCGTGCTGGCTGCGCTCGGTCTGGTTCTCCACCACCACCCCGGTGGGCAGGTGGGTGATGCGGATCGCCGACTCGGTCTTGTTGACGTGCTGGCCGCCGGCGCCGGAGGAACGGAAGGTGTCGATCTTCAGGTCGGCCGGGTTGATCTCCACCGGCTCGCCCTCCGGCTCGACCGCGATGATCGCCACCGTCGCCGCCGAGGTATGGATGCGCCCTTGCGACTCGGTTTCCGGCACGCGTTGCACGCGATGGGTGCCGGACTCGAACTTGAGCCGCGAGTACGCACCCCGGCCTTCGACCCGGGCGATGATTTCCTTGTAGCCGCCGTGCTCGCCCGGATTGGAGGATTCGATCTCCACCCGCCAGCCCTGTCGCTCGGCATAGCGCGCGTACATCCGGAACAAGTCGCCGGCGAAGATCGCCGCCTCGTCGCCGCCGGTGCCGGCGCGCACTTCCAGGTACAGGTCGCCCTCGTCGCGCGGATCCTTGGGGATCAGGTGGGCCATGAGCTCCTGGTCCAGGGTCTCCAGCCGCGCGCGTGCGGCCAGCGCTTCTTCCTCGGCCAGCTCGCGCAATTCCGGATCCGCGCGCATCGCCTCGGCCGCGGCCAGGTCCGCCCCGGCCAGCGCCTCCTCGGCCAGCGCCCGCACTACCGGCTCGAGCTGGGCGAACTCGCGCGAGAAACGGCGGAACCGTTCGCCATCGCCGATCACCCCCGGATCGGCGAGCAAGCGTTCGAGCTCCTCGCGTCGTTCGGCCAGGGCCTGGAGTTTGCGGCGCAGCGTGGGGGTCATGGGGGCGGAGAGTGGGGAGTG
>CBIFVU010000155.1:0-9617 GCA_966185905.1 uncultured Lysobacter sp. | reverse complement strand
TCGCCCACCGCATCTTCGAGCAGATCAAGGGCTTCGGCAGCTACGGCTTCCCCGAGTCGCACGCGGCCAGCTTCGCCCTGCTGGCCTATGTCAGTTGCTGGCTCAAGCACTACCACCCGGCCGCCTTCGCCTGCGGGATCATCAACTCCATGCCGATGGGCTTCTACACCCACGGCCAGATCCTGCACGACGCGCGCCGCCACGGTGTGAGCGTGTTGCCGGTGGACGTGCGCTACAGCGATTGGGACTGCACCCTGGAAGCCCTGCCCGGCCGCAGCGAAGGCCGCCACCGGCACGCCATCCGCATGGGCTTGCGCCTGGTCAGCGGTTTCGACGAAGCCAGCGCCGACCGCATCAGCGATGCGCGCGCGCAGGCGCCGTGGCGCGACGTGGACGACCTGTGTGCGCGCGCCGGCCTGGACCCGCGCACCCGCGCCCTGCTGGCCGATGCCGGCGCGCTGCGCGCCCTGGCCGGCCATCGCCATCGCGCGCGCTGGGCCGTGGCCGGCGTGGACACGCAACTGCCGCTGTTCGCCGGAGTGGCGCGCCAGGAGCCCAGCGTGCCCCTGCCCTTGCCCAGCGCCGGCGAAGACGTGCGCGCCGACTACGCTCTGCTCGGCACCACCCTGGGCCCGCATCCGCTGGCCCTGCTGCGCAGCGCCCTGCACGCGCGGCGCTGCCGCCGCTCCTCGCAACTGGGCCGGGCCGGACACGGCCAGCGCGTGCGCTTCGCCGGCCTGGTGACCGTGCGCCAGCACCCGGAAACCGCCAGCGGGGTGACCTTCCTGAGCCTGGAAGACGAGGACGGCATGGTCAACGCCGTGGTCTGGCGCGAGCTGGCCCAGCGCCAGCGGCGGGTGCTGGTGGAAGCGCGGCTGATGGCCATCGACGGCCGCCTGGAGCGCGTGGACGGCGTCCAGCACCTGGTCGCCTCGCGCCTGGAAGACCTGACCCCGCTGCTGGGCCGCCTGGCCACGAGTTCGCGCGACTTCCACTGAGGCCGGCCCCGGCCAGCGCGCGCTCCGGCCCCGCCCGGCCGGCGCCGCCAACCGCCCGGCCGCGATTACTTTCGCGGCCCGTCCTTGGGTATGCTGGCCGCCACTTTCAGGCAAGGAGCCCTACGTGACCATCGGCGAGTACTCGCAGATCTACCGCGGCAAGCGCATCGTCAATTTCAGCATGGGCGACACCCCCGCCGGCGGCGAGGTGGTCTATCGCCTCACCCAGGACTACGACAGCGCCGAGAGCCAGCGCGAGCTGCTCGACAGCCTGTTCGCCCAGGTCGATCCGGCCGGCGTGGATGCGCTGGTGATCGGCGCCTGGAGCGAGGCCCACGACGAAGGTCCTTCGGGCTACCTGGACGCGCTGATCGAGCGCCGCGACCAACTCAGCGCGCTGCGCGGCCTGTTCGTGGGCGACATGACCTACGAGGACTGCGAGATCTCCTGGATCATCCAGACCCACTACAACCCGCTGCTGGCCGCCTTCCCGCAGCTGCAGTCGCTGCGCGTGCGCGGCTCGACCCAACTGGAGCTGCAAGCCTTCCGCCACGAATCGCTGCAGGAACTGGCGATCGAATGCGGCGGCCTGCCCTCGCAGATCGTCGATGCCATCGCCGGCTCCGAGCTGCCGGCGCTGACCCACCTGGAACTGTGGCTGGGCGACGACAACTACGGCTTCAACGGCGACCTGGGCACCTACCAGCGCCTGCTCGCGGCGATCAAGCCCGAGCGCCTGCGCTACCTGGGCCTGCGCAATGCGCGGATCAGCGACGAGCTGGCGGTGTGGCTGGCGCAGCAGCCCTGGCTGGGCTCGTTGCAGACGCTGGACCTGTCGCTGGGCACCATCGGCGACATCGGCGCGCAGGCGCTGTTCGAGAGCCCGAACCTGGGCGCGATCGAGCGCATCGACCTGAGCCACCATTACATCTCGCCGGAATGGCAGGCCAAGCTGGGCACCCTGTCGTGCACAGTCGTGCTGGACGACCACGAAGACGAGGACGACGGCGACCGCTACGTCGCCGTGGCCGAATAGGCCGTGCCCGCCGACTGGCTGCTGGTCGGCCCGCGCGGCAGCCGCCGCATCGCGGCGCTGCAGCAGGCCCGGCGCGAACGCGGCCTGCCGCCTGCGGCCGAACTGGACTACCAGACCGTGCTGGACGCACCGGCGCGGGCGGCGGAACGCTTCGCCGCCCACCCCGGCGCGGTGGTCAAGCTCGAATCGCCGGGCGAAGCGCCGGCCCTGCACGCCGCGCTGGTCCAGCGCGGCTGGCAGCGCCTGGGCGAGCCCGGGCCGCGGCCGGCGCCGCTGGCCCACGGCGAGCTGGCCTGGCAGCACTACTGGTTCGCCGGCTTCCAGGCGCTGTTGCAAACGCTCCCGCCCCAGCGCGACTACCTCAACCCGCCCGAAGACATCGCCGCCATGAGCGACAAGCTGGCCTGCCAGCAGCGCCTGGCCTCGCACGGCGTGGGCATCCCGGCGCTGTTCGGCCCGGTCTCGGGCTACCCAGCCCTGCGCGAACGCTTGGCCCAGGCCGGGTGCTCCCAGGCCTTCCTCAAGCCGCGCTATGGCTCCTCCGGGGCGGGCGTGCTCGCCTACCGCCGCCACCGCGACGGCCGCGAAGCGCTCTACGGTTCGGCCGAGCTGGTCGAGCACGGCGGGCGGGCGCGCGTGTTCAACTCCCTGCGCCCGCGCCGCTACGAGGACTCGCGCCAGATCGCGCGCCTGGTCGATGCGGTCTGCGCGCAACAGGCCTACCTGGAGCGCTGGGTGCCCAAACCGCGCGCGCCGGCGCAGCACGGCGGCGACAGCGCCGGCGGGGCCCTCGGCCGCTACGGCGGCACTGGCTACGACGGTCACTATGACATCCGCCTGGTGGCGTTCGACGGCCGCCCGCGCCAGCGCGTGGCCCGGATCGCGCGCACGCCGCTGACCAACCTGCACCTGGGCAACCGCCGCGGCCGCCTGGAAGACTGGCTGCCGCCGCCGGCAATGCAGGCGCTGGAACGCGCCGCGCTGCACGCCAGCGCCGCCTTCCCGCGCAGCCGCCTGATCGGCTTCGACCTGATCCACACCCCGCGCGGCAGTTGGGTGCTGGAGGCCAACGCCTTCGGCGACCTGCTGCCCGGCCTGCACTGGCAGGGCCGCGACACCTACCAGGACCAAGCCGCCTGGTCGCCGCCGCATGCGGCCCAGGCCACCGTCCCGCCGCCGGAGCGCGCCCATGCCTGAGGCCATCGGCACGGCTCCCGGCGGTCCCGGCGCGCGCAGCGCGGGGCTGCCGTTGGCCAACCCGGACATGCGCGCCATCGTCGGCGCGCGCGACCTGCTGCTGGTCACCCTGGACACGCTGCGCTACGACGCGGCCCAGCAATGCTTCCAGCGCGGCGAGCTGCCGGTGCTCGGCGCGCACCTGCCGCCGGGCGGCTGGGACAAGCGCCACACCCCCGGCAGCTTCACCTATGCCGCGCATGCGGCGTTCTTCGCCGGCTTCCTGCCGACCCCGGCCCGGCCCGGCCCGCATCCGCGCCTGTTCGCGCTGGACTTCGAGGGCAGCGAAAGCACCGCGGCCACCACCTGGGTGTTCCGCGGCTGCGCCGACATCGTCTCCGGCCTGCGCCAGGCCGGCTACCACACCCTGTGCCTGGGCGGCGTCGGCTTCTTCAACCGGCGCAATCCGCTGGGCTCGCAGTTCCCCGACCTGTTCGACGAAAGCCACTGGAACCCCGGCTTCGGGGTGACCGCGCCGGACTCGACCGAACGCCAGGTGGCCCTGGCCTGCCAGCGCCTGCGCAGCGAAGAACTGCGCCAGCGCCGCTGCTTCGTGTTCGTCAACGTCTCGGCCCTGCACCAGCCCAACCGCCACTACCTGCCCGGCGCCGAGGACGACAGCTACGACAGCCACTGCGCCGCGCTGCGCTATGCCGATGCCGCGCTGGCGCCGCTGCTGCAGGCGCTGCGCGAACGCGGCGGCGCCTTCGCCATCGTCTGCTCCGACCACGGCACCGCCTACGGCGAGGACGGCTTCCACGGCCACCGCCTCGCCCACGAGGTGGTGATGACCGTGCCCTATACGCATTTCCTGCTCGATCCATGAACCTCGCTCGCCCCATGAACGCCCTCGCCGCCGACGCCGCGCCCTCCCTCGCCGAGCGGCTGCGCCTGCCGCCGTACCAGGCTTATTCGTATTCCTATCCGCACAAGACCGCCTACCGCCCGCTGCAACCGCCGCGGCCGCTGCGCGAGGCCTGGGCGCAGGAGCGCCGCGACGCGCTGTTCTTGTACCTGCACATCCCGTTCTGCTCCTACCGCTGCGGCTTCTGCAACCTGTTCGCGCTGGCGCGGCCGGAGCCGGCCAAGGTCGAGGCCTACATCGGCCAGCTTGAGCGCCAGTTGCGCGCCACCGCCGCCGCGCTGGGCGAGCACCGCTTCGTCCGCTTCGCCCTCGGCGGCGGCACCCCGACCTACCTGGACGCCGGCCAGTTGCAGCGCGTGTTCGATGCGGTGCAGCGCCACGCCCGCATCGACCTGCAGGCCGTGCCCGCCGGCATCGAGGTCTCGCCGGAGACCGTGGACGCGGCCAAGATGCGCCTGTGCCGCCAGGCCGGCATCGACCGGGTCAGCATGGGCATCCAGAGCTTCAGCGAGGCCGAAGTGCGCTCGCTGGTGCGGCCGCAGCAGCGCGAGGTGGTCGAACGCGCCATCGCCGCGATCCGCGAGGCCGGCATGCCCACGCTCAACCTGGACCTGATCTACGGCATCGCCGGGCAGACCGTGGCCAGCTTCGCGGCCTCCATCGACAGCGCCCTGGCGCACCGGCCCGAAGAGCTGTACCTCTACCCACTGTACGTGCGGCCGCTGACCGGGCTGGGCCGGATCGAAGCCAAGTCCGCCCAGCCGCAGCCGGGCGCCGACAGCGCCAGCGCGCACAGGCCGCGCATCGCCTTGCAGCCCGAACCGCTGGACACCCGCCTGGCCCTGTACCAGGCCGGCCGCGACCGGCTGCTGGCCGCCGGCTACGAGCAAGTGTCCATGCGCATGTTCCGCGCCCCGCACGCGCCGGCCGGCGACGCGGCGCCGGTGTACTGCTGCCAGAGCGATGGCATGGTCGGCATCGGCTGCGGCGCGCGCTCCTACACCGCAGGCCTGCACTACGCCAGCGAATACGGCGTGGCCCGGCGCAGCGTGGCCGAGATCCTGGACCACTACCTGGCCCGCAGCGAAGCCGACTTCGCCCATGCCGACTACGGCATCGTCCTGGACGAGGACGAGCGCCGCCGCCGCCACGCGATCCAGTCGCTGCTGGTCCGCCCCGGCCTGGACCGCGCCGACTACCGCGCGCGCTTCGGCGCCGACTGCCTGGAGCAATTGCCGCAACTGCGCGAATTGTTCGAGCTCGGCCTGGCGCGCGAGGACGAGACGCTGATCGCGCTCAACGAGGAAGGCCTGGCCCGCGCCGACACCATCGGTCCGTGGCTGACCTCGACCGCAGTGGCCGAGCGCATGCGCGACTACCGCCTGGGCTGAGCGATGCGCCTGTCCCTGCTCTATCGCGGCCGGCTCAGCAGTTGCAACTACGACTGCCCGTACTGCCCCTTCGCCAAGACCTACGACAGCCGCCAGGCGCTGCGCCGCGACGCCGAGGACCTGGAACGCTTCGTGGCCTGGGCCGAACGCCAGCCGCACGAGCTCTCGATCCTGTTCACGCCCTGGGGCGAGGGCCTGGTGCGGCGCCACTACCGCGAGGCGATGGTCCGGCTCAGCCACCTGCCGCGGCTGCGCCGGGTCGCGATCCAGACCAACCTGTGCGTGGGCCTGCGCTGGCTGGAACAGGCCGACCTGTCGCGGCTGGCGCTGTGGTGCACCTACCACCCCAGCCAAGTCGGCCGCGCCGCGTTCCTGGCGCGTTGCCGCGAGTTGTCGCGGCGCGGCGTGCGCCACAGCATCGGCATGGTCGGCCGGCGGGAGGACCTGGACGAGATCGAAGCGCTGCGCCGCGAGCTGCCCCCGGACACGCCGATGTGGGTCAACGCCTTCGACCCGCGCCCGCCGGACTACTACGCACCGGCCGACATCGCCCGGCTGGAAGCGATCGACCCGCATTTCCGCTACAACCTCGCTCCGGCGCCGAGTTTCGGCGCGCCCTGCCTGACCGGCGAGAACGTGCTGTCGGTGGACGGCGATGGCCAGGTGCGCCGCTGCCATTTCGTCGACGAGCCGCTGGGCAACCTCTACGACGGCAGCTTCGCCGCGCACCTGCGCGCGCGCGCCTGCCCCAACGCCCGCTGCGACTGCTACATCGGCTACGCTCACCGCCCCGACCTGCCGTTCCAGCGCGACTACGCCGATGGCGTGCTCGAGCGCGTCCCGGCCCAACGGGCCTTCACCGCCGGCGCGGCCTGACCGGCCGACGCCTCCCCATCCTCTCACCGCGGCGATCCCCGCCCCGGCTTTCCAAGGAGTTCCCATGTCCAGGTCCTGGACCCGTCCCGCCGTCCTCGCGCTCGCCCTGGGCGTCTTCGCCGCCCCGGCCTGGAGCAACACCGCCGCCATCGCCGCCGCCGCACCGCTCACTCCCGAGCAGGTGACCGAGCTCTACATCCGCGTCGCCCTGGCCATGGACGTGGAAGCGGCCAAGCGCCTCAACGATTACCTGCGCCCGGAATTCGACGGCGAAGATGCCCTGGACCTGGAACAGATGGGCAGCGCCCAGGCGCGCATCGCCGAGCAACACGGCCAGATCGCCGACGCCCTGCTGCGAAGCACGCCCCAGGTCGATGCCGGCCGGCTCAAGCCGGTGGTCGTGGATTCCTTGCGCCTGCAAAGCCGGGCCATGGCCCAGGCCCGCTGCCGCGGCCTGTCCCACCAGCAACGCCCCAACACCGCCTCCGACGGCGTCGTCGCCGAGGTCGGCTACGAATGCGCGGTGCGCGCGCCCGGCCAGGCGCTGCAAAAGGCCTTCCCCACCGAAGCGCTGGACAAGGCGACCACCGCCAGCCTGCTGCAGGCCTTCGACCAGGCCGCCACTGCCTTCGAGCAGGCGCCCGAGCAGACGGTCAAGGGCACGATGACGCTCTACGCCGACGGCAAGGGCGGCCCGTGGCATACCGGCAGCTTCACCGATGTGATCGACGTAGTGCACCAGGCCATCGCCGGCACTTCGCCGCAGGAGTGAGGTCCGTCGCGCGGCGGGCCCGAACGAGCACGGGCCGCCGCCGGATCTGTGCTCCTGACCGATGTGCGCCTGATCGACGGGCTGCTGACCGGCATGCTCCCGCCCGGCGTGCGCCTGCCGGACCTGCCGCTCCCGGCCGCGCTCCTGCCGGCGAACATGCCGGCAAAGGCATGAAAACCTCGCGACCGCTCGGCCGCGACGCGCGCGCCCCCTGATCCGGTACACCGCACGCAAGCTCCGACCCATTGCCGGCGGACGCCATGCCTGCCGATGAGGCCGCCACCGGGCGCATTCGCGCCCCGGTGGCGCGGGCCGCGCCGGGCGAACAGCGGACCGCCGGCCCTGCCGGCGGTCCGCCGCTCCGCAATCGCGCCCGGAAACAGCATCGCGCCTGAAAACAGCCTCGCGCCTGAAAACCGCGAAGGGCGCGCGCCGCGTTTACTCGAAGCAGGGACCGCCGCCGATCGGGCAACCGCGGACGAACACCCAACGGTTGTTGCGGCAGCTGTAGTAGTAGCGGATGCCGTTCTGCACGATGGTCGTGCTGGCGCCGTTGGGGCTGCAGAACGCACCGGCGACCTGCGCGCTCGCGGTGCCGCCCAGGCCCAGGCCCAGTCCTGCCGCGAAGACCGCGGCCGTTACCGTCTTGATCAGGGTTGGCTTCATGGCCGTTCTCCTCGATTCGGTCTATCCGTTGTCGCTGCAGGCAGCCCAGGCGATCGCCCTTGAGGTTCCAGGCAGGGACCGCCGCCGATCGGGCGGGCCCGTACTAACCTCCAATGGCGGCCGCGACAGGCGGAGCGGCAGCGCATCATGGGTGTGGACGCAGGCGCGCCTGTGGCGGCGCGCCTGCGCCGGGGCTGCATCAGTAGACGCAGCGGCCTCCGCTGAGCGGGCAGGCCTTCACGAACACCCACTTATTGCTCTGGCAGGTGTAGTAGTAGCGCCAGCTGCCTTGCACGATGTTGGTCGAGGCGCCGTTGGGGCTGCAGTAGGCGCCGCCGATCTGCGCGCTGGCCGTGCCGGCCAGGCCCAGCCCGAGTCCCGCCGCGAACACTGCGGCCGCTACCGTCTTGATCATGGTCTGCTTCATGGGTTTGCTCTCCTTGATGCTGTCCGATTCGTTCCGGTCCGGCCTTCGTTGCCAGGCGCTGGACCGCGTCCGACCGGCCCGTTTTCGCCGGGACCGGTTGCTTGCATCGACTCCGCGCGGGCTCAGGGCTCCAGGCAAGGACCGCCGCTGATCGGGCACGCGCGGGTGAGCACCCACTTGTGGTTTTCGCACCGGTAGTAATAGCGCATGCCGTTCTGCACGATGTTCGTGGTCGCCCCGTTGGGGCTGCAGTAGGACCCGCCCACCTGCGCGCTGGCGGTGCCGCCCAGGCCCAGGGTCAGGCCCATCGCGAAGACCGCGGCCGCTGCCGCCTTCATCACTGTCCGCTTCATGACATCCTCCATTTGCCTACAAGATGTCGCCGGATTCGTCCTCGAGCCTTGGCGGAAGCGACAACGCGCACTTCGCGGCCGCGGGCGGCAAGGCGGACAGCCAGCGATTCTGTCCGCGGTCGGAACATCGGTGCTTGCGTGGGGGCAACGGTGGAACGAACGTTGGGGAAAGCTCCAGGATCCGAGAGGCGTGCTGAAAGGGATACTCGATTTCCCGTTTCATTTCCGACGATCCAGCCTTGAGGTCACACGCGAAATGTGATGCACCCGCGCACTTTCCTGGCAGCGTGCCGATCGCTGCTGGGGAGCCCCTCACCCCAGCCCTCTCCCGCCAGCGGGAGAGGGAGCACAGCGCGAGCACTCGCCGTTCTTCTCGCCGTTCTTCTCGCCGTTCTTCTCGCCGTTCTTCTCGCTGTTCTTCTCCCGCTTGCGGGAGAAGGTGCCCGAAGGGCGGATGAGGGCACGCGCCAACGCCGCGCCGGCGCAACTCCCTCGAAGGCGACCGCCCTCACCCCACCCCTCTCCCGCCAGCGGGAGAGGGAGCACAGCGCGAGCACTCGCCGCTCTTCTCGCCGCTTTTCTCGCCGTTCTTCTCCCGCTTGCGGGAGAAGGTGTCCGAAGGGCGGATGAGGGCACGCGCCAACGCCGCGCCGGCGCAAGGCCCTCGAAGACAACCGCCCTCACCCCAACCCTCTCCCGCCAGCGGGAGAGGGAGCACAGCGCGAGCGCTCGCCGCTTTTCTCGCCGTTCTTCTCCCGCTTACCCTTCCTCGGGATGCCCGCTTGCTCCTCTCCCACTTGCAGGAGCAGGCGCCCGGAATCCGGATCAAGAACGCGCCCGAACAACGCGCCCATGCAACTCCGTCAAAGCAACCGCCGCTCAAGCAAACGCTGCGCGGGCAAACGCATCGGGGCCCGGTTTCCCGGGCCCCGATGCGATCGATTGGCGTCCCCACGGGGATTCGAACCCCGGTCGCTACCGTGAAAGGGTAATGTCC
>CBIFVU010000154.1:0-9627 GCA_966185905.1 uncultured Lysobacter sp. | reverse complement strand
CCGGCTGCCCCTGGCGCCGCCGAGACCGCCCAGGGCAGCGCCGCGCAGGAAGGCGGCGGCCAGTCGCAGCAAGGCCAGGGCGGCCAGCAGCGCGACGGCGGCTACGACAACCGCGGCAACCGCCGCGACCGCTTCCGCAACCGCCGCGACCGCGAGCGCAACCGCCAGCAGCAACAGCGCGGCGGCAACGGCGGCGACGACTACGACAACAACGAAACCTTCGTCCCGCGCCCGCACCCGCAGGTGCCCGAAGGCTTCCCGCAGTACTCGCTGGGCGACCTGAAGCGGATGCCGGCGCCCAAGCTGCTGGAGATCGCCGAACAACTGCAGATCACCGACGGCGTGGCCCGCGCGCGCAAGCAGGACGTGATCTTCGCCCTGCTCAAGGTGCTCACCCGCCACGGCGAAGGCGTGGCCGCCGATGGCGTGCTGGAAATCCTGCCCGACGGCTTCGGTTTCCTGCGCGCGGCCGAAGCCAGCTACCTGGCCGGCCCGGACGATACCTACATCTCGCCCAGCCAGATCCGCCGCTTCAACCTGCGCACCGGCGACCACCTCTCCGGCCGCATCCGCTTCCCCAAGGACGGCGAGCGCTACTTCGCCCTGTCGGTGGTGGACAGCATCAACGGCGAACCGCTGGAAGCGTCCAAGAACAAGGTCCTGTTCGAGAACCTGACCCCGCTGTTCCCGCGCCGCAAGTTCCGCCTGGAGCGCGGCGACGGTTCGACCGAGGACATCACCGGCCGCATCCTGGACCTGATGGCGCCGCAGGGCAAAGGCCAGCGCGCGCTGATCGTCTCGCCGCCCAAGGCCGGCAAGACCATGATGATGCAGCAGGTCGCCACGGCCATCACCACCAACCACCCCGACGTGCACCTGATCGTGCTGCTGGTGGACGAGCGCCCGGAAGAAGTGACCGAAATGCAGCGCACCGTGCGCGGCGAGGTGGTCTCCTCGACCTTCGACGAACCGGCCGCGCGCCACGTGCAGGTCGCCGAGATGGTGATCGAGCGCGCCAAGCGCCTGGTCGAGCACAAGAAGGACGTGGTGATCCTGCTCGACTCGATCACCCGCCTGGCCCGCGCCTACAACAACGTCGTGCCCAGCTCCGGCAAGGTGCTCACCGGCGGCGTGGACGCCAACGCCCTGCACCGCCCCAAGCGCTTCTTCGGCGCCGCGCGCAACGTGGAGGAAGGCGGCTCGCTGACCATCATCGCCACCGCGCTGATCGACACCGGCAGCAAGATGGACGAGGTGATCTACGAAGAGTTCAAGGGCACCGGCAACAGCGAAGTGCACCTGAGCCGCCGTATTGCTGAAAAGCGCGTGTTCCCGGCCATCGACATCAACCGTTCGGGCACCCGCCGCGAAGACCTGCTGATCGAGCCGGAACTGCTGCAGAAGATCTGGATCCTGCGCAAGCTGCTGCACGGCATGGACGAAATCGGCGCGATGGAGTTCCTGCTGGACAAGATGAAGAACACCAAGTCCAACGACGAGTTCTTCAGCTCGATGAAGCGCTGAGCCCCGCGCCCGCCGCGCCAAGACGCCCCGCCCCAGCGCGGGGCGTCTTGTTTCCGGCCGCCGCGGAACGCGCCTCGCCGGCCGGCTTTTGGTCGGCCCGCTGTTCACAGGCAGGCGCTTCATCGACAACCCGTCGTCCAGGCGCCTCGCCGCGGCGCGCTCACCCCAGGGCCGTATCCAGCCCCATCATCAACACGAATCCCAGCATCAGCCCGGCGGTGGCGAAACGCTCGTGGCCCTTGCGGTGCGACTCGGGGATGATCTCGTGGCTGATCACGAACAGCATCGCGCCGGCGGCGAAGCCCAGACCCCAGGGCAGCATGGCCTGGGAATGGCTGGCCGCGGCGGCGCCGAGCACCGCGCCCAAGGGTTCGACCACGCCGTTGGCGGCGCCGATGAACACCGACCGCAGCCGGCCGTAACCGGCGGCGAGCAAGGCCACCGCGACGACCAACCCTTCGGGCACGTCCTGCACGGCGATGCCGATGGCCAGCGCATTGGCGCGCACCAGGCTGTCGTTGCCGGCGTAGCCCACGCCGATGGCCAAGCCCTCGGGCAGGTTGTGCAGGGCGATGGCGAAAACGAACAGCCAGGTGCGCCGCAAGGCGCCGGACGACTGGCCTTCGCGACCCTTGATGAAATGCTCGTGCGGCAGCGCACGGTCCAGGGCCATGATCGCCGCGCCGCCCAGCAGCACGGCCAGGCCAATGACCACGCTGGCGGCTTTTTCGCCGCCGCCGAAGACGCCGGAGGCCTGCGCGGCGGCCAACCCGGGGATGATCAGCGAGAACGCGCAGGCCGCCAGCATCACCCCCGCGCCGAAGCCCAGCAGGGTGTCCTGCAGGCGCGCGGACAGGCGCTGGGAGAACAGCACCGGCAGCGCGCCCAGCGCCGTGGCCAGGGCGGCGACGGAGCCGCCGAGCAAGGCCTCGCGCACCGCCGCTTCGCGGCCCAGCCAAGTCCAGGCGTCGCTGGCCATGGCCACTGCGCCCAGCGCCAGGATGACCAGGCCGCCCCATTGGCCAGGACGCAACCGGCGGCGGGCCTGCCAGGCCCGGCCCGGACGGTCGGCGTCGGCGCCGCGGCCCTGCCCCGGCTCGGCACCCGTCGTCATTCCCAGCCCGGCCGAGCCGGGGCGGGATGCCACGCCGCTGTCCATACCGCTGTCCACGCCGGACCGCGTGCCGGACTCCATGCCGGATTCAGCGCTGGGCCTGGGCATGGCGTCTGGCCACTTCGGGCCAGTGGACGACGTTGTAGAACGCGGCGATGTAGTCGGGCCGGCGGTTTTGGTACTTGAGGTAATACGCGTGCTCCCACACGTCCAGGCCCAGCACCGGCACGCCGCCGGAGCCGATGCCCGGCATCAGCGGGCTGTCCTGGTTGCCGCTGCTCTCCACCGACAGGCGGCCGTCCGCGCCGACCACCAGCCAGGCCCAGCCGCTGCCGAAGCGGGTCAGGGCCGCGCGGGTGAACGCGTCCTTGAAGGCGTCCAGGCCGCCCAGGTCGGTGTCGATGGCGCGCGCCAGCGCGCCCTCCGGCGCTCCGCCGCCGCCTTGGTCCGGCGGCGCCATCACCGTCCAGAACACGCTGTGGTTGGCGTGGCCGCCGCCGTGGTTGCGCACTGCCGTGCGCAATGCGTCCGGCAACGTGTCCAGCGCCGCGACCAGGCGCTCGACTGGCCATTGCGCCCATTGGCTGTGTTCGCTGGCCTGCAGCGCGGCGTTGAGGTTGTCGATATAGCCCTGGTGGTGGCGGCTGTGGTGGATCTGCATCGTCTGCGCGTCGATATGCGGTTCCAGCGCGTCGTAGGCATAGGGCAGTGCGGGCAGCGTGTGCGGCATCGGGATCGTCCGTTGGGGAAAGCGTCAGTGGCGGCGCGCGCCGGGCTCGCCCGGCGCCGCTGCGGCGGGATCGCGGCCCAGGGCCTGGCGACTGCGCGCGCACGCGCCGACGCGCGCCTGCCCATCCAGCAGCGCGCGCCGGGTTTCGCCCAGGTGGCGCAGCGCGCACAGGCGCACGGCCTCGGTCAGGGTGGGGTCGGCGAGCAGGTCCAGCAGGGCCTGGTGCGGGCGGCAACGATGTTCGAGCGCAGCGTCGAGTTCGCCGCGGTGTTCGTGGCTGTCGGCGAGGTTGTGGTGGGCCACCACGCGCACCGCCAGGCGATCGTCGGCATGGGCCGCCAGCGGCGGAGTGGCGAGGGCTTCGGCCAGCGCCAGGGCGTGCCGATAGAGGCGATGGGCCAGGACCGATTCGCCTGCGTGGAAGGCGGCATTGGCCCGGCGCGTGAGCGCGCGCCACTGCGCCAGCCCGCTGTGCGGCTCGACGGGCGGCAAGATCGAAGGACGTTCGGGGGATGGCTCACGCATGGCCGGCTCCTTGATGACAAGGGCCCTTTGCGTGGCACGGCTGCGGTACTCAGGCGTGGTTCGATCATAGGCGCCGGACGCCGCGGGCGTCCAGTCGCCGCCGGAAAGGCTCCGGGAAGAACCGCGGTCGCTCAGGCAAGGGCCGGCAGCGGGCCGGGCTCAGAACCGGTAGGTGGCGCTGAGTGCGTAGTACCGGCCATAGGGATCGTCCATCGCGATGTTGTAGCCGTCCCAACCCGCGCGGTAATTCGCGGGTTGGCGGTCGGTGAGGTTGTTGATGTTGAGCGCGAGCGCCCAGGGCTCCAGGCCGTCATAGTCCAGACGCAGGTTCCACAGTGTGGCCGAGGGGTTGGCGCAGCGGCCTGTGCTGCCTTGGAGCGGCGGGCACTCGCCGCCGGCGGGATAGGCGCGACTGCGGCCGAAGTGCCGCATCGACAACGTAGCGGCCCAATCCCGGTACTGCCATTTCGCGCTTCCGTTCAAGGTGAGCTTGGGCACTGCGTGGCCAGCTTCCTCGATGGGCTCAGGCGCAGTGATCGGAGCGCGGAGATGGCGTTGCTGGTAATGCGCACCGAGGCGGACGTCCCAGCGTCCCAGCGCCTGGCCGCGCGGCCGGTAGTGCGCGGCCGCTTCCCATCCGCGCGACTCCGAGCGTCCGGTGTTGGCCAGGTATGTGTCGATGCGATAGAGCACGCCGTCGGCATCGCGGACCAGGGCGTGCGGGAACAGGTCCGGACGGCCGAAGCCATCGCTGATGCCGAATTCGTTCCAGCGCTCGATGCGGTAATGGTCGACGCGCAGATCGAAGGCGTCGGTCGGGGCGAACGCGAAGCCGATGGATGCGCTGCGCGAATATTCCGGGCGCAGCCTCGGGTTATCGACCGTGCCCACTTCGACGATGCAAAGCCTTCCGCCCCGCTCCTTGCGGCAGGGCGTCAGCCAGGGGTTCGGCACCAGCACCTCGTGGCCGACGGCATTGCCCGAGCCGAGCCGGAGCGGCAGTCTGCGGTCCTGCAACGTCGGCGCCCTGTAACCTTCGCCGAAACTGGCGCGCAAAGCGAAATGTTCGTTCGGCGTCCAAGCCAGCCCGATCCGGGGCGAGGTGCGCGCGGCGAAGCGGTTGTCGCGGTCGCGGCGCGCGGCCAGGTCGATCTGCACGCTGCGGTGCAGCGGCAGGCTCAGTTCGGCGAAGGCGGCGGCCGAATGGCTGCGCATGTCCCGCTCGGCCAGATCGCTGGCGGACAGCACCAGTTCGCGGCGAACCTGAGCCGGGTCGGGCCGTTCGATCGTGTGCTGGCTGCGCAGAGCCAGGCCGGCCATGAACCGGGCCGGCCCGCCCGGCGCCTGGAACAGCGCGCCTTCAAGGCTGGCCTCGAGCGCGCCCAGAGAGTCTCGGCCGGAAGGCGCGATGGAGCCGCGCATCGCATCGAGCAGCGCAGCATCGTTGGCGCCGAACAACCGGTAGTCGCCGAGCAAGGCCCTGCGTTCGCCGGCGACCAGCAGCAGATTGTCGAGCCTGCCGCGCCCGCGGGATCGGCTGCGCGAGAGATCCAACCGCCAGTTCCATCCGCCCGCACTGCCGCGCAGCCCCAGCGAGGCATCGAACGTGTCGTCGATCGCAAGGTTGCCGATGCCGCCGATGTCGTAATAGACGTAGGTCAGCAGCGGCAGATAGAAACGATAGGGGCCGGGCAGGTCGTCGGGGATGTCCGGATGAGCCGGGTTCAATATCGGCACCAGGGCGGCCAGCGGCGGCGCTTGCACGCGCCGCTCGGAGCGCGCGCCGCGCACGGCGAGCTCCAGGACGGCGGCCTCGCCCAGGGGCTGCTCCCAACGCGCATAGGCCGCCTGGGTTTGCAGTCGAGGCTGCAGGGTGCGGTAGCGGGCGCGATCGAAGCGGCAGAAGCGCGAGTCCGGATCGCCACCGGCGTCGCGGCAGGCCTGCAGGGGGAACGGCGGCAGCGGCTGATCGCTGATGAAACCGATCGGTTCGCGGCCGTCGGCCAGGCCGAAGCGGCGAAGGTCCGCGCTGTGCCAGGCGCGCGCGTCGCCCGGCAGCGCCTGGCGCGCGAAACTGTCGGCGCTGAGGAACACGCTTCCGCCACCGCGCGTGCTCGCGCCATGGCTGATCCAGGCGCGCCAAGCCTCGGCGTCGCCGCGCTCGGCCACGCCATGGCCGAACGAGACTTCGGTGCCGAGACCGTCCTTCTTGAGAATGAGGTTGACGGTGCCGGCCATCGCATCGGCGCCATAGACGGCCGACGCATCGCCGCGCAGGATTTCGATGTGGTCGATGAAGCTCAAAGGCAGGCTGTCCAAGTCGAACAGCGCGCCCAGGTCGGACGACACCAGGCCAGAGCTGGCCACGCGCCGGCCATCGACCAGGAACAGCGTGCTGCGCGGCCCGAGCGAGTACAGGCTGGTGCTGGCGGTGGTCGCGATCGGCTGTGGCGACTTGCCGCCCTCCGAGGCGACCGTCATCGGATGATGGCCGGTCATGCCCGGCTGTTCGCGCAACAGTTCGTACAGAGTGCCGGCACCGCTGGCAGCGATGTCTTCGGCGGAAATGACCGCCACCGGCGGGGAGGACTGGAAGGACGTGCGCGGAATGCGCGAGCCCGTCACGGTGACCGAGGCGAGTTCGGCGACCGCCGGCGCACCCTCCGGCGTCTCGGACTGGAAGCGCGGCGCGGCCCGGTCCGCGCGCGGCGGCTGGGGCTGGATCGGCGCGGGCTGCAGTAAATAGGTGTTCGGACTCACCAGCACGGCCGTCAGGCCCTGCCCGGCCAGCAACCGGGACAGCGCTTCGTCCGGTGCATACCGCCCCTTCAGGCCAGGACCTTGCTTGCCGCGGACCAGCGACGGCGCATACAGCAGTTGCACGCTCGAGCGCTCGACCAACGCGCGCAGACCGGCGTCCAGCCGTCCGGGGGCGATGTCGTAGGCCGTAGCCTTGGCCGAGCCGGAGGGCTGCTCACCGGCGAATGCGCTCTGCGGCAGAGCGGCAAGGCAGGCCAGGGCCAGAGCGCAGTACAGCGGCGGCCAGCGCGGAGGGAAGAAGCCTGATGGCATGGTTCAGGCCGCTCAGCGATACAAGGGCCTGGTTCGGCAGGATGCGGGGACAGACCGTCGCCGACGGGCTGCGCACAAGGCGGGCAGCGCCGGCCTTGGCGGACGGCCCGGCGCGGACACCGGCGAACGGCCCGTTCGCGCTTGTGTGCGCACCAGGGGCGCGCCGCCGCAGCACAAGCGCGCCGCCCCCGCTCCGGCGGCCCCAGATTCGGTTTCGCCCCCTGCCTGGGTCATGTCCCCGCCCATGGTTCGGTCACCGGCACTACTGTGTGACTGAAAGTGACGCCGGGCAACGGCCGGCCCGAGGATGGCCGCATATTGTGACCGGAACTACACACTCGCCGCCGGCGGGCGATCGTGCTTGGCTTCATCGCCGGTCATGCCGCGCCGGCCATTCCAACGCGCTGCCTTTGGCCTCGGGGCCATGCCTGGCCGTTCGCGCTGGCAAAAGCGCAAACAAGAACGCCCCGCGATGCGGGGCGTTCTTGCGGCTGCGGTGCCGGGCCGCGGCCGGCGCAGGCTCAGAGCGCGCGGCCGGCCTGCAACTGCTGGTTCTGCTGGCCCTGGCTCTCGTTGGCCGCCGCGAGCTGGCGCGAGGCCAGTTGGCTGCTGGTCTCCGGGCTCTGGAACACGGCCGTGCCCAGGTCCAGCGAGACCATGCGCCGGCTCGGCGATTGCGGGTCGCCTTCCACCGCGAACAGCTTGGTGCCGTCCTTGCTGACCAGCAGATGGTCCACCTGGCCCAGGCCGCCTTCGCGGATGACCGGCACCAACGCGGCGGCGACGTTCTTCTGCTGCTGCTCGGTCAGCTTGCCCGGCTGGCCCAGGTCGGAGCCCTGGACCTTGCCGAGCATGTCGCGGTAGATGCCGTTGAGCGCGCTGGCCGCGCCGGTCAGCACGCCGGCCACGCGCAGGCCTTCGCCGATCGCGCCGCCGACCTTGTCGGTGTTGCGGTTGGCCGCTTCCTGCGCCGAGCCGGACAGCAGATAGGTGCCGCGGGTGCGGTCGCCGTCGCTGTCGCGCACATAGCGCTTGACGTCCTTGAGCTCGGCCTCCAGGAACTCCTTGGCCGACCCCTTGGCCGCCTGCGCGAGCGCCATCGCCTGCTGCGGGCTGAGCTTGTCCAGGCCCTGGCCGCTGGCCAGCGCCTGCAGCACTGCTTCGGGCTGGCCCTTCTGCTTGAGGAACTCCAGAAAACGCTCGCGCGTTTCGCCGTTCTCGCCCAGGCCGTTGAGGATGCGGGTGGCGGTGGACAAGGCATTGCCGGCATCGGTCGGCATGCCTTCGATCTGGCGCATGACGCCGTTGATGGCCTTGCGCGGCTCCAGCCCTTCGGCGAACGGGAAGCGGGCGCGGAATTCCTCCCAGCGCGGCGCCAGCAGTTCTTCGCGGGCGTGCTTGATCAGGCTGTAGACGCCGGCAGCGAAGGCGACGATGGCCACGCCCACCGGCGCCACGCCGACCAGGGCGCCGACCAGGCCGGCGTTGCGCGCGCCGAAGGCCAGGGCCAGATTGCCGACGTTGCCGGCCAGCTTGAAGCCGCCGTCGAGCAGGTCGAAGGCGGCGTTGACGCGCTGGTCGGTGTCCAGCGCCTTGCCGGTGACCGGATCGCGGCCGTTGAACACGCGGCCGGCGTTCTCGCCCACGCCGCGCGCGCCGCGGCCGATGTCCTTGATCGCGGTGTAGCGTTCCAGGATCTTGGCCGCCTGGCGCTCGTGGCCGGTGCGGGTGGCGAACTCGAGCACGGCGTTCATGGCCACCGCATCCAGCGGCTTGCCGGCGCGGTGGGCCTCGCTGCCGGCCTCGATCGCGCCCTGGATGGCCTCCAGGGTCTCGGTCACATCGTTGCGGCCGTCCTTCTTGGCCAGGCCCTTGAGCAGGGCGATCTCGCCGTCCACCGGGGCCGGCCCGGCGGCTTCGCGCTGGGCGGAGAAGGTCTTGGCATAGCCGGTCAGCGCGGCCTGGGCGCTGGCCGGCAGGTCCACTGCGTAGCCGTGGAACGGCGGCGCGACGCGGCCGTCGCTGCGGCTCTCGCCGGGGTGCAGCTTCCACGCCGGGTCCACCCCCGCCAACGCGCCCTTGGGGCCGGTGGCTTCGGCGATGGTGGCTTCCAGGGTGTCTTCGTCCACCACCAGACCGTTGCGCTGCAGCGCATCGGCGACGATGGCGCGCATGACCGTGTCGCGCGACCAGTTGTCGTCGGCGGGCAGCAGGACGGTGTAGTCGTGGGCGCCGACGGCGCCGGGCTGGCCTGCGTAATGGCGCGGGGAGGCCGGGGCCAGGCCCGGGGCCGGTTGGGAATCGACTGCTGCATTCATATGCATGGGCTCCTTGTCGAAGGGTCGCGATCCTGCCGACCCGGCGCCGGCGGCGTCCGCGGGCGGACTGGCATCATGCGCCTCCCAGGCAGGCAGGGCAATTCGCCACCGGATGGTGGATCGACGAACGAAACGGCCTGGGCCGCGTCGCACCGGGCCATGGGACTGGCGGCGGCACGGCCACGCAGGCCGCGCCAGCGCAAGGCCGGCGGCATCGGTGCAGGTACGCGGATCTCCCCAGATCCGCGCCCATCTCAAACCATTGCGGCCGTCCAGGCAAGTTGTGATCCAGTTCCGGCCAAGGCCGATCAACTCGCCGGGCTGCCCCAGGCCCCGTCCGGGCC
>CBIFVU010000153.1:0-9654 GCA_966185905.1 uncultured Lysobacter sp. | reverse complement strand
TGTAGGTCACCGGGTCGTTGGCGCGCTGCGGGGTCGAGCTCGATTCCTTGGTCAGCGTCCAACTCGGGGACACGGTGATCGGCAGGATCTTCTCGTCGCTGGCCGGCGGCAGCGTGCCGCTCTCGACCGTGCCGTTGGCGGTGGCGGTGTTGCGCACCTCGCCGGCGTTCACCTCGGCCTGGGTGACGGCATAGACGTTGTTGGTCGCGGTGCAGGCCTGGGTCTGGCCCGGGGCCAGCGTGGCGATGGTGCACGACAGGTTCGGCAGCTTGGGATCGGTCACCGCGATGTTGGTGATCGTCACGTTGCCGGTGTTTTCCACGGTGAAGGTGTAGGTCACCGGGTCGTTGGCGCGCTGCGGGGTCGAGCTCGATTCCTTGGTCAGGTTCCAGGCGATGTTCTGCTGGGCATTGATGGTCAGATCGTCGGGCGGCGAAGTCGTGGTGCCGTCGGTCGCAGTGGCGATGTTGGTGACACTGCCGCTGTCGAGATCGGCCTGCTGCACCACATAGTTGGCCGTGCAGTCCAGGCTCTGGTTCGGCAACAGGCCGCTGACCGGCACCGGCGGGCAGGCGATCGCGCCGACGATCTTGTTGTCGCTGACCGTCACCGGATCGAACACCGCGACATTGCCGGTGTTGGTCACGCGGTAGTTGTAGGTCAGGATCTGGCCGGCGGTGGTGTAGCCGGTGTTCGGCGAGGTCTTCTCCACCGACAGCGAGCGCACCGGCGGCGACGGCGGCGTCACGCAGGCGTTGTTGTTGCCCGCATCGCCCGACTCCTGCCCACCCGGCAGCGAGACGCTGTTGTACAGGCCCGTGCCCGGACCGCCGCAGGCGGTGGCCTGGGTCTGGTTGAGGTAACGATAGGTGATGCTGAGCTGGTAGCTGTGGGTCGCGCCCGCGGCGATGGCGGTGCTGCCCGGGGCCAGCGTGTACGGGCCCGGGCCCGTGGCCGAGCCGCCGGAAGGCGCGCCGCCCGAGCCGGTCCAGGTGGCGCTGCGCACCTCCAGGTTGGCGGCGAACTGCGGGCTGTCGGTCAGCGGGCCATAGCTGCCGGCGCCGTTGCCGGTGTTGGCCACGGTGACGGTGTAGGTGACGGTGTAGTCGCCGTTCGGCTGCGGACCGCTGGTGGCGCCCGGGGTCTTGGCGACTTCGATGCGCGAGACGTTATGGGTGGTGGTGCAGGTGGAGCCGGCGGTGCAACCGTTGCCGCCGGTCACGCTGTTGCCGACCGCGCTGGTGGCGGTGCTGCTGACCGTGGCGGTGTAGGTGAAGGGATACGTGCCCGCGTTGCTGCCGGCCGGCACGGTGCAGCGGATGAGCTGGGCCGAGGGCGAGACGCAGCCCGCCGGCAACGCGCCGCTCAAGCTCAGGCCGGCGCCGAGGGTGTCCTCGAACACGGTGGCCGCGCCAGTGGCGCCGCCGGAGACGGTCGCGGTCAGGGTGTAGGCGATGGTCTGGCCGGCGACCACGGTGCTGCCGCTGGCGGGGTTGGCGGTCTTGGCCACCGTGACCACGCTGACATCGGTCTGCACGGTGCTGGTGTTGTCGCCCGGCGTGGGGTCGGTGGTGCCCGGCGGCGGGGCGACGGTGGCGGTGTTGCGGATCTGGGTGCCGGTGCCGGCGGTGCCGGTCAGGGTGAAGGTCACGCTGCCGCCGACCGGCAAGGTCGGAATGCTCACGCCGCCGCCCTGCAATTGGGCGACGGTCGGCGAGGCCGGGCAAACCGCGCCGCCCGAGGCCGAGGTGCAGGCCAGGGCGGTGGCGGTGAAGTTGGCCACCGCGGGGTCGGTCAACACCGCGCCGTTGGCCGAGCTGGGGCCGCTGGGGTTGCTGACGGTCAGGGTGTAGCTGACCTGGCCGTTGGCATCGACGGTGGCCGGGCCTTGCTTGACCACCGCCAGGTTGGCCACCGCGGCCAGGGCATTGGAATCCTGCGCGGTGCACACCCCGCCGCTGAAGCTGCCGCCCGCCTGGGTGCAGGCAGTACCGTCGCTGGTCACGCCGCTGGGGGGCGCGATGCTGGCGCGGTTGATCAGCGGGTCGGGAAAGCTCTGCGCCAATGCAGGCAGCGCGCCCATGGCCAACACGGCGGCGACCACCGCGCGCGCTGCGAGGCGGCGCAAGCGCGAACCCGGCTCACCCCGACGTTCGGGAGACGGCTGGCGGAGCGGGATGCGGAGGTTGGCGATTTTCATTCGATAGCCCAAACAGGATTTCGGTGTGCGCCGGACGCGGTTGCGCGCGCAGGCCGGGCGGCGGCCGCACGAGCTCATCGACCGGCGGGTCGACGTGCTGACTGCTGGCGATGGTTTTGGTGTTGCCGGTTGCTGCTAAACCGTGCGAGCGCTGGGTGCCCGGCGCGCGAACGCCCCGCGGTGCTGCGACTGCATTCCGTCCCGCCGGAGATCGGTCCGCCGAGCGAGGGCGCGCGCATGCAGCGGGCGCGCCCTGGTTCGCGGCCGGGCGGCGCGTGGTCGTACAGGGGTGGGCGGCGCCGCATGCAGCGCCGGACGGCGGCCGCGATACGGACAGCAGGACGCCGCCTTTACGGCGGCTGGACCGACGACATCCCAACGGATACCGGCTTCAGTCCCCAGACACGTCACGGCGTGCCCCCCTTTGCTTCCACTTCGCCGGCGCTCCCGACTGCGGGAATGCCTGCGAATGCACTGATTGAGTACGCGTGGAGCCCCTACGACGACTACGTGCTTGATCCAGCGAAACGAGACAGGAACGACAATAGTGTGCCACCCATCACATTCTTAGTTCAACTCATGTCACGCCGTATACGGTATTCGAGCCAAGTTCCGGTCAAGATCCATCTCTTTATTTGATGAGATCAGCCGCTCTCCTGGCCGCGGCCCAGGCCGTTCTGCGGGCCCGCGCCACCGCGGCGATCCAAGAGTCCGAGGCCGAAACTAGCCGCCTGCCTGCACATACGACGTGAACGCAAACGCGCATACAGCGGTCAACAGCGGCTAAATCACGTAGAAAAGCGTTCAAACCGGCCGCAAGCGGCGTTCATCGAATTCAGCTCAGTGGCCGCGATGGCGCCAGGACGCTTGCCCATCCGCCTCGGCCGGGAATGAGACAGTGGTCGCCAAGGCCTATAATTGCGGATTCCTCGACCCGGCCGTCCCATGTCCAGCACCGCCCCGTCCCTGCCCCTCGTCCCCGATCTCGCGAGCATCCAGGCCCTGGCCCGGGACGACATGACGGCGGTGGACGCGCTGATCCGGCAGCGGCTGGCCTCCGACGTGGTGCTGATCAACCAGGTCGGCGAGTACATCGTCGGCGCCGGCGGCAAGCGCTTGCGGCCGATGCTGCTGTTGTTGGCGGCCGGCGCGCTCGGCCACCGCGGCGCGGATGCGCACCAGCTCGCGGCGGTGGTCGAATTCATCCACACCGCCACTTTGCTGCACGACGACGTGGTCGACGAGTCCGACCTGCGGCGCGGGCGCAAGACCGCCAACGCGGTCTGGGGCAACGCCGCCAGCGTGCTGGTCGGCGATTTCCTGTATTCGCGCAGCTTCCAGCTGATGGTCGAACTGGACCGGCTGGAGGTGATGAAGATCCTCGCCGACACCACCAACCGCATCGCCGAGGGCGAGGTGCTGCAGTTGCTGCACGTGCGCAACCCCGACACCGACGAGGCCGCCTACCTGCGCGTGATCGAGCGCAAGACCGCGGTGCTGTTCGCCGCCGCTACCCGCCTGGGCGCGGTGCTGGCCGGCGCCGACGCCGCGGTCCAGCAGCGCATGCACGACTACGGCCTGGCCTTGGGCTATGCCTTCCAGATCGCCGACGACGTGCTCGACTACGCCTCCGACGCGCAGACCCTGGGCAAGAACCTGGGCGACGACCTGGCCGAGGGCAAGGCCACTTTGCCGCTGATCCACGCCATCGCCCACAGCCAGGACGCGGTGCGCGCGCGCCTGCGCGCGGCGGTCGAGCACGGCGATACCGATGCGCTGCCGGAAGTGGTGGCGGCCATCGGCGCCAGCGGCGGCCTGGACTACAGCCGCCGGCGCGCGCAGGACTACGCCGACGCCGCCGAGGCGGCGCTGCACGGCCTGGGCGAGAACCCGCACCTGGCAGCGTTGCGCGGGCTGGCCCGCTACGCGATCAGCCGCGACCACTGAGCCCCGGCCGCGCGCCGCAGCGGCGCGCGCCGTCTCGTTCAGTCGCGCTGGGCGAAACGCTCGGCGAAGAACGCGCGCATCGCCGCGAACGAACGCTTGGCCGCGCGCTCGTCGTAGCGGCAGTTGTCGCCCGGCGGGTTGCCCGCATTCTCGGCCTCGGCGAAGCAGTGCACCGCCCCGCTGTAGTTCACCAGTTGCCAGTCGGCGCCGGCCTCGTCCATCTCGCGCTGGAAACCGACCACATCCTCGTTCGGCACCGATGCGTCGGCCGCGCCGTTGAGCACCAGCACCGGGGTGTTGATGCGCACGCCGTTGCCGGGCAGGTGCGCCTTGAGCCCGCCGTGGAAACTGGCCACGCCGGCCAGGTGGGTGCCGGTGCGCGCCAGTTCCAGCACGCTGGAGCCGCCGAAGCAGAAGCCCAGCGCGCCGATGCGCGAGGCGTCCAGCGGCGCGGCCTTGGCCTGGGCCTTCAGCGCCGCCACCGCCGCGGCCGCGCGCTTGCGCAGGGTCAGCCCGCCGTCGGCATAGGCCTTGCCCACCGCGGCCTTGGCCTCGTCCTTGTTCTTCGGGCGCACTTGGCGGCCGTACATGTCGGCCACCAGCACCACGTAGTCGTCGCCGGCGATCTCGCCAGCGCGCTCGATCGCGGTGTCGGTCACGCCCATCCAGTTGGGCACCATCACCAAGCCGGGGCGCTTGATCGCGTTGACGTCGTCGTAGACCAGCACGCCGCTGAAAGCCTCCTCGCCGACCTTCCATTCCACCGGTTGGGTCTTGATCGCGGCGAAGGCGGGCGAAGCGCACAGGGCGAGCAGCAGGACGGCGGAGGAACGGCGCATGACGGGGCTCCGGGTTT
The DNA here is from genome assembly GCA_966185905.1 of uncultured Lysobacter sp. GTDB lineage: Bacteria > Pseudomonadota > Gammaproteobacteria > Xanthomonadales > Xanthomonadaceae > Lysobacter. The sequence continues at coordinate 4,651 of CBIFVU010000153.1, read as the reverse complement.
GGGCAGGCCGGCAGCGTAGCGCGGCCCGGGCGCTATGCGGTGTGACGGGCGCATCCCCCGCAGGAGCGGCGCGAGCGGCGATCGCATCCCCGCCTACACTCCGCCCGCGCTGCCCGCGCCGGGACGCATCGGCGGTTCTCGCTCGCCGCTTGCGCCGTTGCTGCCATCCGTCAGACGCGAGGCCGGGCGAACCTCAGGCGATGCCGATCCCGGCGATGGCGCTGATCGTGTCGGGATCGAAACCGGCCAGGGCGGCGAAATGGCGGCCGCGGGCGACATAATCGCGATAAGGGCCATAGCTGGGCGCGCCCGGCGAGAGCAGGACCACGCCGCCCTCGGCGCCCAGGGCGGCGCGGGCCTGGGCCATGGCCTCGGCCAGGTCGGCGGCGGCGCTCAGGGCGAAGCCGCCCTCCTCCGCCACCGGCGCCAGCAAGGCATGGATGCGCGGGCCGTTCTCGCCCATGGTCACGATCGCCAACGGCGCGCGGGTGCGCATGGCCTGGGCGAAGCTGTCCCATTCGATGCCGCGGTCGTGGCCGCCGACCAGCAGGGCGACGCGGCGGCCTGCATGGCAGTCCAGCGCGGCCAGGCTTGCGTGCGGGGTGGTGCTGATGGAGTCGTTGACGTAGGCGATGCCATCGCGCTCGCCGATGGGCTGCAAACGATTGGGCAGCGGCCGGAAGCTGGCCGCGGCCGGCGCCAGCGGTGCGGCGTCCAGGCCCAGGGCTTCGATCGCGGTCAGCACCGCGCACAGGTTGCCGCGGTTGTGCCGGCCGGGCAGCGGCAGCGCGGCGGTGTCCATGATCGCGCGCTCGCCGCGCCACAGCGCGTCGCCACGCAAATGCCAGCCGGCGGCGTCGCCGAACCAGCGGACCTGGCTGTCGGGCAGCGACAGCGCGGCCAGGGTCGGGTCGGCGGCGTTGAGCACGGCGATGCGCGGCCGGCCTTCGGTCAGCAGGCGCAGCTTGTCCTGCACATAGCGCGCCTGCGAGCCGTGCCAGTCCAGGTGCTCGGGGTACACGTTCAGCGCCACCGCGACCTCGGGCCGGACGCCGCTGGCGCCGACATCGCCGGTCTGGTAACTGGACAGTTCGATCGCCCAGAACTCCGGCGGCTCGGGCGGGTCGAGCACCTCCAGCAGCGGCAGGCCGATGTTGCCGGCCAACGCGGTGCGGTGGCCGCCGGCGCGCAGCAGATGCGCCAGCAGCGAGGTGGTGGTGCTCTTGCCCTTGGTGCCGGTGACGCAGACACTGCGCTCGCCGGCATGCTCGCCGAACCACAGCGCGGTGCCGCCGATCAGGCGCGCGCCCTGCTCCACCGCGGCCAGGGCCTCGGCCCGGTAGGGGCTGATGCCGGGCGATTTGACGATCCAGTCGAATCCGCCCAGGCGTTGCGCGGTGGCGGCGGTCTCCACCGCCAACAGCGGATCGCCCAGGCCGTGCGCGTCGGCGGCCTCCTCGACCGTGCAGAACAAGGTCAGCGCCAAGTGCGGCAGGCGCGAGCGGATGGCGCGGTAGGCGGCGCGGCCTTCGCGCCCCCAGCCCCACAGCGCGACGCGCTGGCCGTCAAGCCGACAGATGCGCACGCAGGCGTCCCCACAGGGCCGGCGGCACGCGGTGTTCCTCGTCCAGCGCCAGCAAAGGCTCGATGCGCAGGTCCTCGCCGGCCAACTGCGGCCGGATCTCGCGGGCGAAACGCTCCACCAGCGCATCCTCGCGCCACTCCGCGCGCTCGGTCAGCGCGGCCATCGCCGCGCGCGATTCGCGGCCCTCGCCCACGCACTCGAACGGCTTGTGGTCGCGGTACTCCAGCAGCGCGTCGTAGCCGCCGGTCTGGGCCGCATCGTCGAGCAGGTTGCGGCCGAAGATGCCGACCAGTCGCGGCTTGGTCATGAACGGCGCCAGCGCCAGGAACACGAAATGGCACTTCGGGCAGACCCCGCACCAACGGCTGGCCGGGCGCTCGCCGAGGATGTGGAAATTGCGGTTGCAACTGCTGAAGTGAGCGTCGTAGCGATCGCTGCGGGCGAACTGCCGGGCCACTGCCAGCTCGCTGAGCGGGCGCAACAGCGAGTAATAGCGCAGGTCCGCGGCCACGTGCGCCTGCAGGTACTGGCCGAAGGCCTGTTCGCAGGCCCAGCCCTTGGACCACTGGTGGTTCACCTCGCCGGTGCCTTCGATCAGGCTGCCGTAGCTGGCCGAGCGTTCGTTGGAGAACACCACCTGGTCGGCGCCGTGCAGCAGCGCGGCCAGGGCCATGATCGCCGAATTGACCACCGTCACCGGGATGTGGCCGTTGTAGGCGCCCTGGCGGTTGAGCTCGAACAACTGCGGCGCCAACGCACGGCCGAGGTTGAGCGTGGGCAGGCCGGTGCGCTGGGCGCAGGCGGCGATCAACTGCGAGCCGCCGATCCAGGTCACAGTCTGCTCCACCCCGAGCGTGCGCAGGGCCTCGATGCTGACCAGCGAATCCTTGCCGCCGCCGATGGCGACCAGGGCATGCTCGCGCAGGCCCAGCGCCGCGGCGGCGGGGTCGGCCGGCGCCTGCGCCGGGAAGCGGATCTTGCCGTGCAGGTCCAGGCCGTTGCGGTAGGCGAACTCGCCCAGGCCGTTGACGTAGATCAGCTCCAGCAATGCTGCGGTGTCGGCGTCGATGGCATAGCCGTCGATCTGGATCTGCGGCGGCACGGCGGCCTTGTAGTAGCTCACCCCGGCGATCAGGTGCAGCAGGCGCAGCATCTTCTCCACCGCCGCGGCGCGCGCGCCGTCCAGGACGAAGGGCGCGCCGGGGACGGTGATGGTCTCCACCAGTTCGGGGCCATCGTCGAAGGCGTAGGCCAGCTCGGCCACACCGGTGGCCGCGTCCAGGCCGCAGCGCACGAAGCGGAAGGTGCGGACGGCATCGCGTTGGAATTGGTCGCTCACAGGCATAGTTCCGGAATCCAGTCGGTCGAACGCATCAGGCTGCGGCCCGCTGCGCGAATCTCAGCACGATAAATCCAGGCGCCGCCGCGCCCGCAAGGCCGGCACCGCCGCGCTCCCAGCGGCGGCGGCGCGGCCCGGGGTCGCCCCGGCCCTCATCCCAGCGCGTCCTCGGCCGGCAGCGCGCGCAGGTTGTAGGTGTTGGCCATGGCCATGCCGTAGGCGCCGGCGTCGGCCACCAGCAGCACGTCGCCCTCGGCGGTGGCCGCCGGCAACGGACGGTCGCGGCCGAGCACGTCGCTGCTTTCGCAGACCGGGCCGACCACCTCCCAGGTGGCGGTCTCGGCCTCGTCCAGGCGGCTGAGGTTGGCGATGCCGTGGTAGGCCTCGTACATGGCCGGGCGCATCAACGCGTTCATGCCGGCATCGCAGCCCACCCGGCGCACACCGTCCTTTTCCACGGTCTGGGTGACGCTCAGCAGCAGCACGCCGCTCTCGGCCACCAGATAGCGGCCGGGCTCGATCACCAGGCCGTAGCGCGGATACGCGGCCTTGATCTCCTCCAGGCCGGCGCGCCACTGCGCCAGGTCGAACTCCGGCGCCTCGGGCGTGTAGGCCACCGGCAGGCCGCCGCCGATGTCGATGGTCTCCACCGTGCCCACGCTGTCGGCCAGCCCGGCCAGGCTGGCGTAGACGCCGCGCCAGTGGCGCGGATCGTCGATGCCGCTGCCCAGGTGGGCGTGCAGGCCGCTGATGCGCACGCCGAGCGCGCGCGCGCGCTCCAGGAACGCGTCCAACCGCGCCAGCGGCAGGCCGAACTTGGCCGCTGCGCCGCCAGTGCGCACTTTTTCGTGGTGGCCTTCGCCGTGGCCCAGGTCCAGGCGCAACCAGATCGTGCGGCCGGCGAACAGCTCCGGCCAGCGCTGCAAGGCTTCGACGTTGTCCAGGGTGACCACGGTGCCGCGCGCGAAAGCGGCCTCGTACTCGTGGCGCGGGGCGAAGCTGGGGGTGAACAGCACCCGCTCCGGCGCCATGTGCGGAAGGGTCTGGAACACCCGCTCGATCTCGGCCAGGGACACGCACTCCAGGCCGAAGCCCTCGCCGACGATGGCCTTGAGCACGGCCGGATGCGAGTTGGCCTTGATCGCGTAGAAGCAGCGGTCCACCGCCGGGGTGGCGATCAGCGCGCGGGCGCGCTCGCGCACCGTGGCCAGGTCGTAGACATAGCGCGGCGTGCCGGCGGCGGCAGCGGCCAGCAGGCGCTCGCGCGCGCCGCGCCACCACGGCGCGGCGCGCTGCGGCCGGCCTTCGGAGATCTCGCGCCAACTCGGGCCGAACACGCTGGCATCGCGCACCGGCATGGCGCCGCCGCGAATCAACTCGTGGTGCAGGTGCGGCAGCAGGCCGTCGGCGTCGGCCTCGTCGATGACGAAGGTCAGGTTGAGGTCGTTGGAGGACTGCGAGATCAAATGCACGCGCTCGCGCCCGAACGCAGCCCAGATATCGGACAGCCGGTGCAGCAGCGAGCGCATGCCGCGGCCGACCAGGGTGATCGCCGCGCAGGGCGCGATCACCTTGACCCGGCAGACTTCGGCCAGGTCGGCCGACAAGGCCTCCAGCACGTTGGAATTGACCAGGTTCTCGCTGGGGTCCAGCGACACGGTGACGTTGGTCTCCGACGAGCCGATCAGGTCGATCGACAGGCCGTGGCGCTTGAAGCGCTCGAACAC
>CBIFVU010000152.1:0-9682 GCA_966185905.1 uncultured Lysobacter sp. | reverse complement strand
CCCCCAGCGTGTTCGCCGTCGCCTTCGCCCTGGGCTCGGTGTACGTGTTGTGGGGCTCGACCTACCTGGGCATCCGCTTTGCCCTGCACGGCTTTCCGCCGTTCCTGCTCGGCGCGGCGCGGATGTTCCTGGCCGGCGCGATCATGTACGCCGTGCTGCGCTGGCGCGGCGTCGCCCCGCCCACCCGGCGGCAGTGGCGCACGCTGTGGGTGCTGTCGATCTGGATGGTGCTGCTGTCCAACGGCTTGGTGAACCTGGCCGAGACCCAGGTCGATTCCGGCCTGGCCGCGATCGCGGTGGCGTCCATGCCGCTGTTCGCCGGTGTGTTCGCGATGCTGCGCGGCCGCCATCCCTCGCGGATCGAGTGGGTGGGACTGGCGATCGGCTTCCTCGGCGTGGTCTGGCTCAACGCCGGCGGCAAGCTCTCGGCCTCGACCCTGGGCCTGGTCTGCCTGATCGTGGCGCCGATCGCCTGGGCCTGGGGTTCGATCTGGAGCCGCGACCAGGACCTGCCATCGCCGTTCATGTCGGCGGCCGCGCAGATGCTCACCGGCAGCGCGTGGATGCTCGGCGCCGCTGCGCTCACCGGCGAGCGCATGACTGCGTTGCCCAGCGCAGGCGCCATCGCGGCCTTGCTGTATCTGGTCGTGGCCGGTTCGATCTTCGGCTTCACCGCCTATATCTGGCTGCTGCACCACGTGCGTCCGGCGCTGGCCACCAGCTATGCCTACGTCAATCCGCCCATCGCCGTGCTGTTCGGCTCGCTGCTGGCGGGCGAACGCTTCAGCGCACACGACCTGGGCGCCATGGCGGTGATCCTGGCCGGCGTGGTCATCATCACCCTGGCGCGCGCGCGCGCCGCCAAGGCGCCGCCATCGGCCGCGGCCGCGCCGGAGCCTGTCGCGGAGAAAAGCGCATGAGCATCGGCGCCACCGACCGGCGCGGCCTGTGGATCGCGGTCGCTTCCTTCGTGCTGTGGGGGGTGATGCCGCTGTACTGGCACTTGCTCAAGGCGGTGCCGTCGCTGCAGATCGTCGCCCATCGCATCGTCTGGAGCACGCTGCTGGTTTCGGCCTGGCTGTGTTGGAAGTTCGGCCGCCGCTGGCTGTCCGGGATCCTGCGCGAGCCGCGCAAGGCGGCGATGCTGGCGCTCAGCGGGCTGTTGATCGCCTTCAACTGGGGCCTGTACATCTGGGCGGTCAACGCCGGCCATGTGATCGAGACCAGCCTGGGCTATTTCATCGGCCCCTTGGTCAGCGTGATGCTGGGCGTACTGTTCCTGGGCGAACGCCTGCGCGCCCTGCAATGGGTCTCGGTGGCGCTGGCCCTGGCCGGGGTGCTGTGGCTGACCCTGGGCTATGGGCGCCCGCCCTGGATCGCCCTGGGGCTGGCGGTGTCCTTCGCCGTCTACGGTCTGGTGCGCAAGCTGGTCGCAGTCGAAGCGGTGACCGGGCTGGGGGTGGAGAACGTGTATCTGTTCCTGCCGGCGCTGGGCCTGATGGCCTGGGGCGAGACCCACGGCCAGGGCGGCTTCTTCGGCAGTTGGGGTTGGGGCACCGACGTGCTGCTGGTGATCGCCGGCGCGTTGACCGCACTGCCGCTGATCGGCTTCGCTTATGCCGTGCGGCGGGTGTCGCTGACCGCGATCGGCCTGTTGCAGTACGTCGCGCCGACCTTGCAGTTCCTGATCGGGGTGTGGGTGTTGCGCGAGCCGTTCGATGCGCAGCGCGCGGTCGGCTTCGCGATCATCTGGGCCGGGTTGATCGTGTTCGCCGGCGAGGGCGCGCTGCGCTCGCGCCGGTTGGCGGCGGGGGCGGCATGAGCGCCCGCCGCCTGCCTGGGAAAGCGGCGCCTGGGAGACCGCCTCCGCTCATTCCTCGCCGCTCCCCCGCTCCCGCTCACCGCGCTACACCGCGCGCAGCGCCGTGGTCACCGGCAGGTTGGCCGCGCGCATGGCCGGGAACAACCCGCCGACGAAGCCGATCGCCAGCGACCACTTCAGCCCGCTCCACAGCAGCGCGCCGGTGACGCGGAAATCGAAGGTCAGCTGGCCGACGCCGCCGGCGATGGTCGAGGCGGTGTAGCCGTTGAAGATCAGCCAGGCCAGGGCGCCGCCGATGGCGCCGCCGAGCAGGGCCAGCAGCATGGTCTCCAGCATCACCGCCACCACCACCGGCACGCCGCGGAAGCCGATCGCGCGCAGCGTGGCGATCTCTCGCGCGCGCGTGGCGACGGTGGCGAACATGGTGTTGAGCGCGCCGAACACCGCGCCGATGGCCATGATCGAGCCGACCACGATGCCGATGATGCGGATCACCTGGGTCATGGTCTTGGACTGGTCGGCGAAGTACCTGGCGGTGGTGTTGGCGTCCACGCGCAGGCGCGGGTCGCCGGCCAGCGCTGCCTTGAAGCCCTTGAAGGCCTTGGCGTCGGTGAGCTTGGCGATGACCGAGTTGCGGGTGGAGCCGCGGCGATAGGTGGCCGCGACCATCTCGGCGTCGGCCCACACTTCCGATTCGGTGGCGTCGCCGGAACGGAACACGCCGACCACGGTCCATTGCTCGCTGCCCAGGCGGATCTGCCGGCCGACCTCCAGGCCCTTGAACTGGCCCTGCGCGCCGATGCCGGCCATGACCTCGCGCTTGCCGGTCTCGAAGCGCCGGCCCTGGACCACGCGCACCTGCGGACGCACCTGCCAGGCGCGGTCGCCGACGCCGCGCAATTGCACGCTGCCATCCTCGTCGGGCTTGCCGTCCTTGATCGGCAGATTGGCCGCGACCACGGTTTCCGGCGAGGCCAGCGGCCGGCCGTCGGCATCGCGCGCGATGCCGGGCGCCTGCTCGATGACGTTGATGCTCTCCAGGTCCAGGGTGGACATGACCTCGGCGGCGGACGCACCGCGCAGGACCACGGCGACATCGTCGCTGCCGGTGCGGCGCAGGGTCTGCTGGTAGCCCTCGGCCATCGACAGCATCGCCACCAGCACCGCGGTCACCCCGGCGATGCCGATCACCACCACCGACGAGGAGCCCAGGCGTTGGCGCAGCGTGCTCAGGCCGACCCCGGCCACGGCCATCGCCTGGCGGCCTCGCTCGGTCAGCGCCAGCCACAGCGCGAAGGCCGCCGCCGCGCCGGCCAGCAGCAGGTTGGCAAAGCGGCTGTGGTCGCCGAGCAGGAACAACACCACCGCCGCGCCGGCGCAGAAGTCGGCGATGCCGACGACGCTGCGCGACAACCGTGCGAGCAGGCCGGGCCCTTCGCGCCAGCGGCGGAAGGACTGCGCCGCGTCCGGCGCTGCCAGGTTCCACAGCACGGCGACGGCGGCATAGGCGAAGGGATAGGCCAGGCCGTGGGTGTCGGGGATCGCGCTCAGCGCCGCGCCCTTGGGCGAGTTCTTCAACATCGGCAAGAACTGCTCGAACAGGAACGGCGAGGCCGATACCGCCAGCCCGACCAGGGCGCACAACAGCCAGCGCACGGAACGAAGCACGGCGCGCAGCATACGTAGGATCATGGCGTTCTCCTCAGCGTCCGGACAGGGCGTCGACGATGTTCAGGCGCATCGCCCGCAAGGCCGGCAGCGCGCCCACCACCAGGCCGATGGCGATCATCAGGCCCACTGCGATCGCCCAACTGCGGCCGCTGATGGAAGGCACGTTGATCATGCCGCCGCTGCCGGCGCTGACGATGGGGCCGAGCAAGCCGGCCAGGGCGACGCCGATCGTGCCGCCGATGACCAGCAACAGCACCGACTCGGCCAGCACCAGGCACAGCACGCTGCGGTCGGGAAAGCCGATGGTCTTGAGCACGGCCAGCTCGGAGGTGCGCTCGCGCACCGCCTGGGCCATGGTGTTGGCGGTCAGCAGCACCAGGGTGAAGAACACCGCGCCCATGATCGAGCTGACGATCAGGCCGATGTCGGCCATTTGCTTCATCCACGACGCCGCGGCCGCTTGTTCGGTCTGGGTCTTGCTCTCGTGGTCGGAGTTGGCCGACAGCTTGTCGATGGCCTTGGCCACCCGGTCGGCCTGGTTCACGTCGGCCACTTCGCTGACGTACCAGCCCACGCCGCCGCGGTTGTAGGGATTGGATTCGTCGAAGTAGGTCCAGTGCAGCAGGATCATCTGGTCGTACCAGCCGCCGGACCGCTTGTCGGCGGCGCTGAGCGTGCCGACGATGTCGAAGCTCCAGTTGTTGCTGCCGTCGCGATTGGGGAAGATGTTGGATTGCAGCGGCAGTTTCTGCCCCACCTTCCAGCCGAAGCGCTTCATCAGCTGCTCGCCGACCAGCACCCCGGTGCGGGTGGTGTCGAAGGCGCGGCGCTGCGCCGGCGCCACCTTGATCTCGGGGAACAGGTCCAGGTAATTGGGCGCCACGGCGAAGCTGAAGACCTGGTTGCGCGGGTCCTGGTAGGCGCCGCCGAACCAGTTGGCGTAGGAGACCCGTTCGACCCCGGGCACGGCGGCGATGCGGTCGTTGAGCGCCATCGGCAGCGACTGGATGAAGGACAGGCGCGAGTTGGTCTGCAGGCGCTTGGCGCCGTTGGCGCTGGCGCCGGCCTGGTCGAAGCTCTCGCGCACGCCGTCGAGCAGGCCGAACAGCAGGAACGCGGCGACGATGGACAGCAGGGTCAGCAAGGTGCGCGTCTTGCGCCGCACCAGCTCGGCCCAGATCAAGTGGAAATACTTCATGGCCGCTCTCCCGGGTCAGGCCGCGTGCGGCTGCTGTTCGACCAGTACGCCCTTGTCCAGGTGCAGGGTGTGGGTGGCGTATTCGGCGGCCTTGGGGTCGTGGGTGACCATGACGATGGTCTTGCCGTGCTCGCGGTTGAGCAGGCGCAGCAGTTCCAGGATCTCCTCGGCGGCGTGGCGGTCCAGGTCGCCGGTGGGTTCGTCGCAGATCAGCAGGGTGGGGTCGGAGACGATGGCGCGGGCGATGGCCACGCGCTGCTGCTGGCCGCCGGAGAGCTCGTTGGGGCGATGGAAGCGGCGTTCGGACAGGCCCACCAGGGTCAGCGCGATCTCGGCGTTGCGCTTGCGCTGGGCGCTGCCCAGCGGCGAGAGCAGCAGCGGCAGCTCGACGTTCTTCTGCGCGGTCAGCGCCGGCATCAGGTTGTAGAACTGGAACACGAAGCCGACGTGGCGGCTGCGCCACTGCGAAAGCTGGCCGGCGCTGAGGCGGTCGATGCGTTCGCCTTGCACCGCGATCTCGCCGCCGCTGGGCGAATCCAGGCCGCCGATCAGGTTGAGCAGGGTGCTCTTGCCCGAGCCGGACGGTCCCATCAAGGCCACGAAGTCGCCCTGGGCGATGTCCAGGTCGATGCCCTGCAGCACGGCGACCTTCTCCGGGCCGCGCTGGTAGGTCTTGGTGAGGTTGCGGAGCGAAACCAGGGTGTCCATGGGAGGATCCGGGATTGGGGATTGGGGATTCGGGATTGGCAGGGGCAAGGGCAGAGGCAACGGCTGGTGGCGACAGCAACAGCAGCAGCCGACACCGACTAATGAACAGCGATCGACCTAATGAACAGCGATCGACAACGGCGGGCGGGGCGTGGGCGGCGCGGCATCGCGCCGGCGGGCGCGGGGCCGCGCTGGTCGGGTCACGGTGTATCCGAGGATTCGTCGGGTTCGGTTTCCACGCGCACCGGCGCGCCGTCGCGCAGGGACGCCGGTGGGTCCAGCACCACGGTCTCGCCGCCGGTCAGGCCGGCGGTGACTTCGCGGTCTTCATCCAGCTTGCGGCCCAGGGTCAGGGCGGCCTGGCGAACTTTGCCGTCTTCGACCACGAAGGCCACGTCGCGGCCATCGCGCTGGGCCAGCGCGGCCGCGGGCAGCATCGCCGCCGGCTTGGCGGCCTGGGCCGCGGCCGGGCGCGGGGCTTCCAGGAAGCTCACCCGCACGCCCATGTCCGGGACGATGCGCGCATCGCGCGCTTTCAGCGCGATGCGCACCTTGACCGTGGCCTTGCCGCGGTCGGCGGTGGGGATGATGGCGATGACCTCGGCCGGGATCTTCCAGTCCGGATAGGCGTTGAGCATGGCTTCCACCGGCATCTTCGGCTTGACCCGGCCGATGAAGGACTCGCCCACATCGACCTCGATCTCCAGCGAGTCCATGTCGACGATGGTGCCGATGCCGGTGCGGGTGAAACCGCCGCCGGCCGACAGCGGCGAGACGATCTCGCCCGGTTGGGCGGCCTTGGCGGTGACCACGCCGGCGAACGGCGCGCGCACCACGGTGTTGTCCACGCCGATGTCGGAGATGCGCAGGCTGTCGCTGGCGACCTTGACGTTGCGCTGCGCGGTCAGCAATTGCGCGCGCAGGGCGTCGCGCGCGGCCACGGCCTGGTCGTGCTGGGCGCGCGAGACCAGCTGCTGGCCGCTGAGCCGGCCCAGCCGGGCGGCGTTGGTCTCCGCGTCCTTGAGCTGGGCCTGCACTCGCGCCACCTCGCTCTGCGCGGCCGCCACCTGGGCCGCGCTGAGTTCGCGCTGGGCGTTGGCGTCGATCGGGTCCAGGGTGGCCATGACCTGGCCCGCCTCGACCCGCTGGCCTTCTTCGATCAGCACCTCGCGCACCTTGCCGGTGATCTTGGCCGAGACCGTGGCGGTGCGGCGGGCGACGATGTAGCCGGTGGCGTCGAGCACCGAGGCGCTGCCGGCGCCGCCGGCGCCCAGGGCGGTGACCTCGGCGGTGCGCACGGTCGGCGCTTGGCCGCGGCCGAACAGCAGCCAGCCGGCCACCGCCAGCACGATCGCCGCGATCGCCGCGGCGAGGACGATGCCGCGTCCCGGGCCGGACGGAGCCGGCGGGCGAGTGCGGTCGATACGCAGTTCTTTCAGCAGGTCGGCAGATGCGCTCATGTGATCCATCGGGGCGCCAGATAGCGCCAAGTGTGGACGCTGGGGGCGGAGGCGCCAACCTGCTGAACGTCAGGTTTTGTCAGTTCTGCCGTCGTCGGTTTGGCGTGACAGGTGTCACGCGCGCGGCCCGCGCGGCCGCAGAGGGCGGCGCCGCCGGCCGCGCCGACCGCAGCGCCGGGCCGGGCCGGGCCGGCGCTGCGCTGGGGCCGGCTTACTGGTAGTCGGCGGGGTTGGGGCTGAAATTGACCGGCACGCGGATGGTCAGGCAACCGTTCGCCGGCATGGCGGCGGCTTGCAGCGAGACCAAGTTGCCGCCGGCGCTGCCGCCGCTGCCGGCCGAGCAGGTCGCGCCGCCGCTGCCGGTGCATTGCCAGGGCGCCGACAGGGTCACGCCATTGGGCAATGCGTCGGTGATGGTCGCGCCCGGTGCCGGATCGGCGCCGGCCGCGTTGCAGGCCTCGATCACGTAGGTGCCGCTGCCGCCGGGCGTGTAGGTGTTGACCGAGCTCGGGTCGTCGCGCTTGGCGATCGTCAACCGCGCCTGCGCCGCCCGGTTGGTGAAGGTGCAGGTGATGGTCTGGGCGCGGCCGTTGGCGGCCGCGCCGGTGACCGAGGCCGGCAGGGTCAGGTTGACCGAAGTGCCGGTGCCGGAAGCCACCGCCGCCCCTGCGCCATTGACGCAGGCATAGCTGGAGACATAGGTCGCGGTGGTGCCGGCGGCCGGAGCCTCGGCGACGGTGGTGGTGACGGCGGTGGTGGCGATGTTCTGCGCCACGGTCAGGTCCGGCGCGCCGGAGGCGCTGTTGTGGTAGAGCGTGCGGAAGCCGGTGGTGCCGCCGTGACCGGCCGCGGCGGCGAACACGCTGCCGCCGATGGACAGATCGAAGCGGCCCGGGTCGGCCGTAGGATTGAGCTGCTTGACCACTTGTATCGCCGGCTTGATCTCGATCATGTAGTCCTCGACCTCGCCGCTGTCCATGCGCCCGGTCGGGGTGGCCGCGCTGAGCTGGGTGCCCTGGGTGGCGCGCAGGCGCACATAGCTGCGTCCGGCGGTGGTGGCGATCGGCACGGTCCACGCCAAGGTGGTCGAGGCGGCGCCTGCGCTGACCGGGTTGCACACGCCCTCGGCCTGTTCGAACACGCCGTTGCGGTTGAAATCGACCCAGCCGCAGACCGTGCCGGCCGCGGTGCCGCCGCTCAGGCTGGGGGTGAGGGTGTAGGCCTGGCCGATCAGGCCGGTGTGCAGGGTCGCCAGCGGCGTGGTCAGGCCGTCCTCGTCGGCGCCATCGCCGGCGCTGGCGTTGTTGTCGGCGCCGGCGGCGACTGCGTTCGGGCTGGGCGAGACCGCCGGTGCGGTGTTGAACACCGAGGTGTTGTCGGCATCGATGCTGGCGCCCAGGCGCAGGCCGTCGACGATGTGGCTGGCCGCCTCGCCGCTGTCGTAGCTGGCCGGGGCGTCGCCGAAGTCCTCGTCCACGGTGGCGGTGATCAGGTAGCCGTCGGAGAACACGGAATTGCCGGTAGTGGCGTTGAAGCCGGCGCGGCTGCCGCCCAGGTCGACATCGAAGGTGAGCGAGGACACCGTGCCGTTGACCCGGACGCTGCCGCAGCCAGCCAGTTGCGTCGCCGGCAGGGCCACCGAGGTGCAGTTGGTGCCGTTGTAGGTGGTGTTGTTGAGGTCGATCTCGGTGGTGCCGACCAGGCGCAAGTTGGTCGCGCCCGGCAGCACGCTCAGGGTCACGCCCGACGGCGGGGCGACCAGGGTGTGGATGGTGCGGCCGGAGGTGATGACGGTGGTGCTGCCGGTCACAGTGTTCTGGCTGCCCAGGCCGACGAAATGCAGGATCGGGTTGGTCACCGGGCGGCTGAAATTGATCTGCAGGGTGCCGCGGTCGCAGCGCACGGTCAGCGCGGCATTGGTCGGGAAATTGCAGCCGCTGCCTTCGGTCTGCAGCTGCACCGAAGGGGTGGTCAGCGGCAGGTTGGGGGTGAACATCGTCGAGCCGGGGCCGCCCAGCGTGTTCAAAGGCACGTTGTTGGCGAAGATCTGCAGGCTGGCGCCGGCGACCGTATAGGTGGTGGTCAGGGTCGAGGGGTAAGGCTTGGTCGAGGCGGTGTTGAAGCCGGTGCCGCCAGTGGCCGAGCTTTGGTGCTGCTGCACCGCCGCGGCCTGCGGGGCCCATGTCGCTACGCTCGCCACCAGGGCCAGGACGGCCAGGCCGGAGGCCCGCCGTGCCGCAGGTGCTGAATATTCCATCGTCCTACCCCTTGGGCGCGTTTGCTGGCTCGCCGACGGTGAGTGTTGCGGGAGGCCGGCGCTGTCTTCCCCTGGGCCGCTTTCCCCGGCGCAAGCCCGGCCCTGGCGGATGAAACGCAGGGTGGACAGCGGACCGGCCAAGACCGGGCGCAGCCAGTGCGCGCGGCGATTTCCGCCGGGGGCGCATGGACCGTGAAGGGCGGCTTCGGCCGGCGCCGGCGTAGCCTGTGCCTGCACGCACTGCAAACGCCCAGCCAGGCGGCTGGGCAGGGTGGAGCGGTTCATGATGTCCCCGGCGATATCGACACACCGGCCGTTGCAGCGGTCGGCGAAAACCGGCAGACCGCGCCGGTGGTGCAAGCACCTCATGTGTGCTTGTGATCACATTTTTATAGAGGGCACAGGGGTTTGCCAAGTCCTTCGGCAGAGGGCGGACGACTTTCCCGCCGGACGGCGAGGAAGGCCGGAACAGCGGTCGATGGGGCTTGCCGGCGAACACCGGGCCGCCCGCGCGGGACGGTCCGAGCGGCGGGGCGGGAGAGTCGCGGGCGAGGGCGCCGGAGAGG
>CBIFVU010000151.1:0-9738 GCA_966185905.1 uncultured Lysobacter sp. | reverse complement strand
CGCGGCCGCGGCCGCGTCGGTATCGGTATCCGTGTTGGTATCCGTGTCCGCCAGGCCCTCATTCGCCGCCCGGCGGGTACTTCTCGCCGTAGGCCAGCGCCACCGGCACCGCGGTGGTCAGCTTGATCGGGCAGTTGTAGTACTCCGAGTGCGCGCACAGGAAGCTGTAGAGCGTGTTGAGGTCCAGGCGCAGGGTCTGCGGCGGCTGGCCGGCGGGGAAGTGGGTCTCCAGCACGCGGCCGCCGCCGTAGCTGGTCTTGCCGGAGGTCGCGTCGGTGAAGAACAACAACAAGTGGTCGATCCGCGACCAATCGGCGCCGCGGTTGAAGGCGCGCACGCGATAGGTGCGGCCGTGCAGGGGCAGTTCGACATCGCCCACCCAGTACATCAGGCCGGTGTGGTTGCGCGAATCCAGGTGGCTCACCCCTTCCGGCCGCGGCTTGCGCACGAACCGCGCCTGGACCACGCCCTTGGGATCGTAGGGATAGAACGAGAGCCCTTTGTAGTGCGTGGCCACGCGGCGCGGGTTGTACAGCCAGGCCTTGACCGCGTCTTCGTAGACGGTAGCGCGCACGCGCAGGCCGTTGCCCAGGCGCTGTTCCTGATCGGGCGCCTTGAGCAGATCGGTCTCGGCCAGGCCGGGGCCTTGCAGCAGGGCGCGGCCGCCGCGGTGGCTCAGGCGCACGGCGCGAGCGTTGCCGGGGCCGTCGGACCAGCGCAGCGCATCGGCGCTGGCACCGCTGAGGTGGGCGGAGGCGCCGGCAGCGATCACCGCCACGTCCTGGATCGCGTACATGCCGGTCGGGCCGCTGGCCTGGCGGACCAGGGCGGCGCGGAAACGCTCATAGTCCTGGCGCAGGTCGCGCGCAGGCGGCGCCTGGGCCGGACGGGAGGCAGCCGCGGTGGCGGGCGCGGGGGCCGGGCCCGCGTCGGCGGAGCCGGTGCGGGCGAGGCCGGCCAGGACCAGCGCGGCCAGGCCGGACAGAAACCACAGGCGGGGCAGGGGAGGCATGGCGATCTCCGCGAACCAAGAGGGATGTCGGCAGCGACGCGAGGGTGCCGGCACGAGTGCGGCCCGGCGCGAGTATGCGCCGTTCAGCCGGCCGCGCGGCGCAAGGCGGCCAGGTCGATTTTCTTCATTCCCAGCAAGGCCTCGCCGGCCCGGCGCGCGCGCTCGGGGTCGCGATCGCGCAGCAAGGCCATCGCCTCCAGCGGCACCACCTGCCAGGACAGGCCGTAGCGGTCCTTGAGCCAGCCGCATTGCTGGGCGCGCGGATCGCCGCCTTCGCCCAGGCGCTGCCAGAAATGCTCCACCTCGTCCTGGTCGCGGCAATTGACCACCAGCGAGACCGCCTCGTTGAACTTGAAGTGCGGCCCGCCGTTGAGCGCAGTGAAGTCCTGGCCGGCGAGCTGGAAGGCCACGGTCATCACCGAGCCCGGCGGCCGGCCGGCGGCCTGAGCGAAGGCGGGGTCGTAGCGCACGGTCTCCACGATGCGCGAGTCCTCGAAGATGGAGACGTAGAAGGCGGCGGCGGGTTCGGCCTGGTCGTGGAACCACAGGAACGGGGCGATGCGCTGGAAACGGTCGTTCATGGCGGTACTCCGGTGGGCGGGGGTGGACGGCGACGGCGGCGGCAGCGCCGCGTGGGCGTGCGGATCTGCGCGGATTCGCTGCGTCGTGTGGATACGACGAAGCGGGCCGGCGCATTTCGACAGCGGCGAGCCGGCGTTCAGGCGCGCGCTCGGGGCTCGGGCGCGGCTGCTGGCGCCGGCCTCAGCCCTCGTCGCGGGCTGGGCCGCGGGCCTCCTCGGCCCGCCGCCAGGCCGCCCCGATCGCGTCGATACCCGCCTGCATGCGCTGGCGCGCTGGCGGATTGGCCGAGTGCACGGCGATGCGCGGCGGCCGGAAGCCTTCGGCGATCACGGCGTGTTCGATCCAGGCGATGACGTCGTAACCGGTGCCGCGGGCGTCGTCGCCCAGGTCGTGGTCCAGGCTGATCTGCGCCACTCGTCCAGTGCGCAGCAAGGCGATGGCCTCCTGCGGCCAGTACACCCGGGTCCAACCGGCCGGCGTGGGCCGTTCGTCGTCGAGATAGACACGCAGCGCAGCGGTGGGAGGCGAGGACATGCGCGCATGCTGCCACGGCCGGGGGCCGGGCGTCGCGGTGGGTCGGCCGACTGCGGCCGCAGGCGCAGCCGACGCGGGATTTTCGGTGGCCCGCCGCGGCGCGCCCGGGGCTGCGCTGCGGGTGTGATGCGGTTCGCGGACGATGACTCGTTGCAGTTGTAAATTGCGCTCGGCGCGCGGCCGGACCGGCGCCGGGCGGCTGCGCACCGCGAACGCGGCGACCGCACCGGCGCCGCGCTCGGGCGGCACAGAACGACCGCAACGACGAGGCGACGGCAGGACACATGCGACGATGGATCGTGGCAGGAGACAGCACCAGCAGCGGCGGGCGCGTGCTCGGCGCCGGCCGCATCGACCCGGCCAGCGGCCGCCGCCATGCCTGCGTCGGCGACGCGGTGTTGTGCGGGGCGCACGGCGCCACCGCCATCCACACCGGCGACCCTGGCCATCGCATCGACGGCCGCGCGGTCGCGCGCCACGGCGACTTCTGCACCTGCGGCTGCATCCTGATTTCCCTGGCCCAGGTGCGCGGCCGATCGGGCCTGGCCGAGGATCGGCCGATGCGTACCGATTGAGCCGCGCGCGGCGGCCGCGCCGGCAGGCGCGCGCCTGGGCGCAACCCAAGGCGCGGACCCTCGGCGCCGATCAAAGTCAAGAACCAAAAACACGAACCAAAAAACACGAAACCGAGACGCGAAACCAAGACGCGAACGCAGGCGCCTGCGACCGGCCCGGCCGGCACGAACGACACGCGCGGACAGCGCGCGGCGCTGCCGCCGCACCGGGCCGCCGCGAACGCCAAAGGCGAGCGACCGGTGCGAACCGCAGGCGACCAGGACACAGGCGCAGCCCCACGCGGACGTGCGCGCATCGCCCGCCCATGCCAAGCGCTTCCCCTGGCGCGGCCGCCCCGGCGCACCGGCTACACTGCGCCCCGCAGCGGCGTCCTGCGCCGCCGGAGACGCATCGCAGGCATGGACCTGGCCCTTTTCGATTTCGACGGCACCATCACCCAAGGCGAGACCTTCGCCGGCTTCGTCCGCGCCACCGCCGGCCGCCGCCGGCGCGCGCTGGGCACTGTGCTGCTGGCGCCCTATGTGCTGGCCTATCGCCTGGGCTGGCTGTCGGGCGAGCACGTGCGCCGGCGCGTGGTCGCCTTCGCCCTGCGCGGCCGCAGCGAGCAGCAGGTGCGCCGCGATGGCGCCCGCCACGCGCTGGAGGTGGTGGCCGCGCAAGTGCGGCCGCAGGCGGTCGAGCGCATCGCCTGGCATCGCGCGCGCGGGGACCGGGTGGTGGTGGTCACCGCCAACCTGGACCTGTTCGTCGCCGCCTGGTGCCAGGCGCAAGGCCTGGAGTACATCAGCTCGCGCCTGGAAAGCCGCGACGGCCGCTTGACCGGGCGTTACCTGGGCCGGGATTGTTGCGGCGAGGAAAAGCCGCGCCGCGTGCGCGAGCGCATCGACGTGTCGGCCTACGCCCAGGTCCACGCCTACGGCGACACCGAGGAAGACCGGCCGTTGCTGGCCATGGCTCATCGCCGCCATTACCGCTGGCGAGCGCTGGATTGAGCCGCGCTCCACGCCCGCTGTCGCCGGCATCGGCCGAGGCCGGCACCGGCATGGGTTCGCGGCGGTATACGGCGTTCGCCGCGGCCCGGGCGCTCGGCCGACGAACGGCGCGCCGGCGCAAGCCAACCTTGCAGCCTGCGCCTGGAGGCGCGCCCTGGAGCGAACCTGTCGCGGTTTCTTGATCGCCGTCGCGGCTGCGCCATGACCGTGCGCACCCGGCGTTGACGCCGCCGTCGCGCGGATAGCGCAGGGCTATCGCAGCCATCGATACAAACGATTTTCGCCCCTGCCGCACGCTGCCTAGGCTCGGGCGCGCACCGTCTCTGCGCGCATCCCCAGCCACGCCGCACCGCAAGGGAGCCTTCGCATGCAACCGCCGCGCCTCCGCCTCCGCACCCGCCGCATCGCCTGGTTCGTGGCCGCCGCCGTCGGCGCCTCCGGCCTGGCTGTCGCCGCCGATCCGCCCAGCAGCTACATGCCTGTAGTGATCAAGGAAACCTTCGCTGCGATCAAGGCGCGCATGGAACGCGACAAGCCCGCCCTTGAACGCCGCCAGCGCGCCCTGCTGGAGCAACGCTACGACCTGGCCGACAAGCCCGTCCCCGGCTTGCGCATGTCCGGCGGCAAGCCCGTGCAGGGCGGTGTGCGGGTGCGCCTGCCCGACGGCGCCGACTGGGAGCGACTGGGCGCGATGAGCCCCGAACAGATCCGCGAGCGCGGCCTGTTCCCGGCTGGCTTCCTGCCCTTGCCCCATCCCAACCATGCCGAAGGCGGCATGGTCTTCCCCAAGTTCCACATCGAGGCGGTCAAGCGCGCCGAACAACGCGACCTGACCCGCTTCGACCTGGACTTCGACTTGCCCGACCACTTCCTGCCCGACTTCCCCGCGCCGATCTTCCTGACCACCCGCCCGGACCTGGGCGATGTGTCCAAGGGCCAGTTGGTCACGATCAACAACTACTTCGAGCTGTTCAACGGCGTGCTCAATCCCAAGCAACTCGAAGGCCTGCGCCTGCTGGTCACGCCCTTCGCCCAGCAGCAGTTCAACCAGACCGAAGACCGGCGCTCGGCCTTGCCCAGCCGCGGCGTAGCGTGCCTGGACTGCCACAGCAACGGCCACAGCGTCGCGGCCACCCATCTGGTCGGCGACATCCGCCCGCAACCGTTCCGCCATCGCATCGACACCCCGACCTTGCGCGGGCTCAACATCCAGCGTTTGTTCGGCTCCCAGCGCGCGCTCAAGAGCGTGGAGGACTTCACCGAGTTCGAGCAGCGCGCGGCGTATTTCGACGGCGATCCGGTGATCGCGACCAAGAAGGGCCTGAACATCCTCGATCGCGGCCACCAAGTGCACGCGATGGGCGAGTTCCAGGCGATCCTGGACTTCCCGCCGGCGCCGAACCTGGACCTGATGGGCCGGCTCAAGCCCAGCGCCGGCGAGGCCGCCCAGCGAGGGCAGGCGCTGTTCTTCGGCAAGGCCCAGTGCTCGGCTTGCCACGCGCCGCCGTACTACACCGACAACAGCATGCACAACCTGCAGGTGGAACGATTCTTCAAGCCGCAGACCGTCAACGGCCGTTTCGCCAGCGCCGATGGACCGATCAAGACCTTCCCGTTGCGCGGCATCAAGGATTCGCCGCCGTACCTGCACGACGGCCGTCTGCTGACCCTGGAGGACACGGTGGAGTTCTTCAACCTGGTCCTGCAAACGCGCCTGGAGGCGCAGGAGAAGGCCGACCTGGTGGCGTTCCTGCGCGAGCTGTGATCGCCGGCCGAAGTGGCTGCGCGCGCATGGCCGGCGCCCGAGCAGGGCGACGGCCACCTCCGCACCCGCAGCCTGTCCGCACCGGCCTGCCGTTTGCAGCAGCGGCGCAAGCCGCGACCGCGCGAGCACCGGCCGCGCCGCAGCGCGCCCCAGCGTCGCCGCAGCGTCGTTGTCGCGTTCGCAACTCGCCCCGCTGCGACGGCCTGAGCGCGGCGCGCGGGGACCGCGCGCCTGCCCATGTGCTGCGCAGGGCGCCGGCCGGGACCGGCGCGGCGATAGGTGCGCCGGCCGCGGCGCGAGCGCCCTGCACCGATATCAACGCGCGCCAGGATCGATTGTGAAGCGACGCTGCGGACGGATGCACAGCGGCTAGACGTATCGAAGCGGGAAGGCATCGCCCCACCGGAACAACGCGAGCCCGGCGTTGAAGGATCGCCCCGGTTCGCTGCGCAGTCTCGAACCGATCACCATCGGCTGCCATCGCTACTGCTCTCGGCGCAGCCGCTGCCAGCGCCGCCACTATCGCCTGTCTTCATCTCCGGTCTTCCATCGCCTGCCTCCTGCCTCCGCTCCTCAGCGCGAATAACGCTGCCGCCCCCCATCGGCCTGCGCGGTTTCCAGCGCGGTCACCCGGCCCTGGTCGTCGCGCAGGAAGCGCAGGCGCAGGCTGGGCTCGTCGGCCAGGCAGAACAGGTCCGGGCCGAGTTCCGCGCCCAGCGGCGCCAGCGCCAACGGCGGGCGGCGGCCGTCGCGCAGCAGCAGCCGGCCGGCTTGGGCGAACACTTCCAGGCGCTCGTAGCGACCCACGTAGGCAGCGGTGTCGGGGGGCGACGCGGTGGGCGCGGCGCGCAAGGCGTCCAGCGCCCATTGCGCCTGGGTCCGCGCCAGCCGGTCCAGGCCGTCGCCGCGCAGCAGCGTTTCCAGGGCCAGGGCCTGCGCCGTGGCCAGGGCCTGGGCTGGCGCCACCGCGACATCGGGCGCCACGCCCACGCCTTCCCAGTTGCCCTGGGTCATCGGGTTGGTGGGCGAGCCGGTGGCGACGAACACACTGAAGCCCGCGCCGACTGGGAACTCCTGGCCGGGGTTGGCGGCCCCGGCGCTGGTTTCGCCCACCACCACTGCGCGGCCGGCGTGCTTGAGGGTGTAGGCGAAGCTTTCCGCCGCCGAACCGGTCCGCGCACTGGTCAGCAAATACAGCGGCACCTGCGGGCGCGGCGCGGCATACGGTTCGCGCGGGGCCTCGTGGTGATGGCGGGTGTGCGCGCCCTCGCGCCAGGCGAAGCGGTTGTACACGTCCCGGCCGGCGGGTACGAAGGCGCTGATCAGATAGCCCGCCGAATCCGGCGAACCGCCGCCGTTGTCGCGCAGGTCCACGATCACCGCATCGGCGCCGGCCAGCAATTGCAGTGCTGCATCCAACGCTTGCCGCGCCGGCGAGTGCGGCGCAGCGGGGTCGAAATCGGGGAAGCCGCGCAGGTCCAGATAGCCCAGGTTGCCGGGCAGCGATTGCACCGAGCGCACGCCGTGCCCACGCAAGGGCGGCGGCGGGGCGCGCCGCGCTGGGGCCGCGGTCGCGCCGTCCGGCGCGTCGCCGGGGCGCCAGCTTACGCGCAGATGGCCGTCGAACGGTTGCAGCCGCGCGCTCAGCGCGGTGGCCAGCGCAGCCGGTTCGGTGCGCGCGTCGAAGGCGCCGGCGGCGGCATCGCGGCGCAGCGTGCGGGCGATCTCGTCGGCGCGGCCGGCATCGTAGAAACGCGCCTGGACCGCGTCGGCCACGGCTTCGGCGACCGCGCGCGGGGCCATGCGGTCGGCGGCCGGCGCTGGCGCGGCCTGGGCCGCACAGGCGCAGACGGCCAGGCACAGCGACCACAGCGCCGAGGCCAGCGGCAAGAACATCGGGCGGGGCAGGGCAGGCATGGAGCACTCCTGGGACAAGGCCGCGCGGCGCGGCGGGACAGTAGCCACAGGGATGCGGGCGGAGGCGCAAGCGTCGCAGGCGCTGGCTGGCGGCGGCACGGAATTCGCGCTGCGCGCGCCCCGGACCGGCTATTGTGCGCACTCCCCGCGCCAAGCCGGCGCCGGCATCAGCACAGAGGACAGGCATGCAGCGCAGGAACGCAGACCAAGACAGGCACGGTGCCAGGCCATGGGCGAGGGCGACGGTGTTCGCCGCCGTCCTGGCGGCGATCATGGCGGCCAGCGGATGCGATGGCGAAGGTCCGGGCGCTCGGGCGCCGGGTGCGGACGCGTCGAGCGCGGCCGACGGCGCCGACGCTGCCGATGGCGCCGACAGTGCAGATGGCGCAGATGGCGCAGATGGCGCAGAGAGCGCCGACGCTGCCGACAGCGCCGACAGCGCCGACAGCGCCACGGGCAGCGCGGCCGCCGCCGGCAGGGCCGCCGCACCAGGGGCAGGAGGCTTCGACTTCGCCGCCTGGGTCGCCGCCAATGCCGCCTGCGAGGGCGATTTCGTCGCCGATGCGCAAGAGCCGGACTTTCCCGCACGGCTGCGCGCGGCCGGCGTGTCCTTCAACGAGGACGACGGCCTGGGCGAGATCGGGCCCGGCGCCTCGGTGCTGACCCCGGGCCGGCCGATCCAATGGCAGGGCCTGGCGGTGCGCCGGGTCGAATACAGCTTCGGCAGCGGCGCGGTGTTCGCAGTGGTGGTGCAGGCCAGCGCCGAGCAGGCGCAGGCCGCGGTCGGGGCCGGCCCGCTGGCGCCGATGTACCAGCAGGCCTCGTATCGGCTGGGGGTGGCGACCGCTGCGCCCAGCGAGGACGTGCCGATGCCGGACATCCGCTTCGTGCGCCCGGGACGGGAGCCGGGCACCCAGGAGATCGGCTGCGCCGCCTTCGATGTCTGAACGGGCCTCGCTTGCGACCGCGTTCACGCTTTGGCGCGGACCATGACGGCCGCGACGGCCTGTCGCGCGGTATAAACCGAGCAGCGGCGCCCGTCGGCGCTGCCGCGGTCGTGCCAACAATCAGGGGCGGTTCCGGACCCGGCCGTGCGCGGGCCCGTCGGCGATGAGGTGAAGCGATGAACGCGAGCGAGCGCAAAACGGCGGTCGGGGCCAAGCGCGCGGCGCGGGCCGCCACGATGATGGCAGCGGCGCTGCTGGTGGCCGCCTGCGGCGCCGAACCGCAGGCACAGGCGCCCAAGCGCGCCGGCGAGCCGCTGGACCCGCTGCGCACCGCCGAGCGCCTGGCGCAGATGCGCAGCCAGGCCATGGCCGGCGACCAGGAAGCCCTGCACCAGAGCGTGTCCGCACTCAACCAGGACATCCAGCGCTCCATCCGCCTGGCCGATCCGCAGCGCAAGGTTGATCGCGAGAACGCCCGCATCGCCGCGCGCAGCGTGCACGGCGTTCGTTCGGTGGTGTGGCTGGACAACGAGAACCTGTTCGCCATCGTCGAAGGCAACCCGCAGCGCAGCTACGGCACCATCGACGCGATCTGCGCGCGGCTGGACCCGCTGGGCGACACCTTGGGCGTGGTGGTCAACCTGCAGAGCGGCGCGGCCAGCAGCGGCGACGAGCTGGAGATCCTCAGCCGCAACTGCCAATTGCCGCCCGGCGAGCGCGCCTTCGCCCAGGCCCATCGCCAGGTGGACGCGCTCTCGCCGCAGGCGCGCGCCCAGCACCGCGCCAACGCCGATGCAGCGTTGCGCCACGAGCGGGCGAGCGCGCGCGAGGAGAGCGAGCGGATCATCCAGGCCAGTACGCCGGAGATGTAAGCGCGAGTGGCCAAGAGCGAGCGGGCGGCCGGCGGAATGGGAGACAATGGGGCTTTCCGGACAGGAGTGGCGGGCATGATCCAGCGGTTCGACGTGGGGGCGCGGTTGTCGGAGATGGCCATCCACAACGGGGTGGCGTATCTGGCCGGCCAAGTGCCGGAGGATGAGTCGCTGGACATCGCCGGACAGACGCGCCAGACGCTGGCTGCGATCGATGCGTTGTTGGCGCGGGCCGAGACGGACAAGAGCCGGATCCTGATGGCGCAGATCTTCCTGGCGGACATGGCCGACTTCCAGGGCATGAACGCGGTCTGGGACGCCTGGGTGTCGCCGGGCCAGGCGCCGCCGCGGGCGACGGTGCAGGCGGCGCTGGCCGATCCGCGTTATCGGGTGGAGATCGTGGTGACTGCGGCGGTGTGAGCGGTCGCGTCGCGCCGGCCGGGGGAGCCGCCAGGCAGCCCGCATCGCATCGACTCGCACGGGGCCGGCCAGGGCCGGCCTGCGCTCGCACGCTCCAAACCCGATCTGCCCACGCTCGGTC
>CBIFVU010000150.1:0-9859 GCA_966185905.1 uncultured Lysobacter sp. | reverse complement strand
CATCGGGTGGGCGCGGACCCGGCTCAGAACCGGTGCGACCAGCTCAGGTTGAACACCCGCCCGCGCCCGGCCACGTAGGTATCCTCGCGCGGAGTGACCTGGGCGTGGTAGCTCACGTACTGCCGGTCGAACAGGTTCTCGATGCCGATGTTGAGCCGGCCGAGCGGCAACTGGAAGCGGGCCTGCGCATCGAGGGTGGTATAGCCCTGGCTGCTGGCCACGCGCACGCCGCGGGTGTCGAAATCGCGGTTCAGCGTGCGGCTGCCCTGCAGGCGGGTGGAGATGCGCTCGCTCCAGGCATGGTCCCAGAACGCGGTGACGCGGTCGGGGCTGATGTCCACGCCGGGCAGGTCGCTGTCCACGCGGTCGTCGCCGTTGCTGTCGTAGCGGCCGTTGGCCTGCGCATAGCCCAGGCCGACCCGGCCGGCCTCGGAGAACTGGAAGGCCACGTTGCCCTCGATGCCGCGGATCTCGGTGCGCTCGCGCACCACGCGGTAGCTGCGCGTGGCCGGGTCGTAGGCCTGGCGCGAGCCCAGCTCGGCCTCGGACCAATACGCGGCCAAGTGCGCCAGCCAGCGGCCGTTGTCGAAGTCCAGGCCGATTTCGCGGTTGTCCGACACCACCGGCGAGAGATCGACCAGATTGGCCACGCTCTGGCCGGGCAGGGTGATGCTGCGCAGCACCCGGCCGATGTCGGCCACGGTGTAGCCCTCCGAATAGGAGGCGTAGAACTTCAGCGAATCGGTGGCGTTGTAGACCACGCCCAGGTTGGGCAGGGTTTCGCGGGTCTTGGGCGTGCCGCCGCGCACGAAGCGGCTGCCGCCGGCGTTGGCCGGGATGGTGTCGTAGTCGTCCACCTGCAGCTTGCCGCGCTCGTGGCGCAGGCCGCCGGTGAGCATGATCGCATCGCTCAGCCACCACTCGGCCTGCACGAACGGCGACCAGGATTCGTACTCGGTCTCCGGCACCCAGTTGCGGCGCGAGGCCACCAGTTCCTGGTAGGTGGTGTCGCGGTTCCAGTCCAGGCCGAGGGTGGCGCGCAGGCGCAGGCCGAACAGGTTGTCGCGCGACCAGGCGAACTTGCCGCCCAGCTTCTCCGACACGTTCTGCGACTGGTCCCACCAGTGCAGGTCGCGGCCGTCGCGCCAGAAGTCGCCCCAGTCGGTGGCGCCGTACAGGCCCTTGAAGTCCACCCAGAACAGTTGTGCGTTGAGATAGCCGCCGGCCAGCGACTTGTCGGTGTAGTCCAGCACCAGCGAGGTCGAACGGTTCTGCGGCGCGCGGCCCTCGCGGGTGCCGCGCGCCGAGGTCGCCAGGCGGCCGGTCTTGGGGTCGCCGTTGACGGTGACGTAGTCGTGGTTGCCGCGCAGTTGGTAGCGGTTTGCAGTCAGTTGCAGGCGCTTGTCCTGGTCCAGCTCCCAGCCGGCCTTGGCGAAGAAGTTGTGGCTGCGCGCGTCCATCAGGTCGCCCTGCACGTCGTTGACCGCGATCGCATCGCCGTTGCCGTCGTAGTACAGGCCCTCGCTGGCGAAGCTGGCGCCGCCGACGAAATCGAAAGCGCCCTGGCGCAGGCCGAACAAGTACGCGCCGCGGTAGCCGGCGCTGTCGCTCTGGTTGGGCAGCGCGCTGCTGGCGCCGAGGCTGACGTCGTGGAAGACCTCGCCGTCGGTGCGCGGGGCGCGCTTGGTGATGATGTTGATGATGCCGCCGGAGGCGCCCAGGCCCTGCAGGGCATTGGCGCCGTGCACCACCTCGATGCGCTCGATCAGCGCCGGATCGATGGTGTGCGCATCGCGGCCGCCCTCGCGCAGCGGCGTGGACTGCGGCACGCCGTCCACCAGGTAGAGCGGCTTGCGCCCGCGCAAGGTCTCGCCGCCGTTGGTCAGCTTCTGCCGCGACGGCGAGAACGAGGGCACCAGATTGGCCAGCACCTGCGAGACATCCTGGGTCAGGGCCAACTGCTGGTCCAACTGCTGCCGATCGATCACGGTGATGGTGTTGGCCATCGCCGCCTCCGAGTGCGGCATGCGGCTGGTGCTGGCCGAAACGGTGACCCGGTCGAGGTCCTTGGCCTCATCGGCGTGGACGGCGGGCGCGACAAGGACGGCCAGCACAGCGCTGGCGAGAAGCTGGGGACGGAACATGGGGAGGCGAGCCTGAGAACTGCGACAGGGTTTGCATGTTAATGCGAACCATTCTCAGGCGCTAGGTGCGGGGATTCGGGATTCGGGATTCGGGATTGGTCAAAGCAAGGGCAAGGGCGTAGAGCCCTGGATACAGGGCCTTTGCTCTGACCAATCCCGAATCCCGAATCCCGAATCCCCAATCCCCGCCCCTCAGGCCCACCGGGCCCGGACGTCTTCATCCACAGGCATCGCTGCGGCTGCGCCGGACCGCTCCGTGGACAGGCCGGCGAAGCGCACGGCGTAGCGCACGTGGGCGGCGAAGGCGTCGTCGGGGCGGCGGGCGAGGGAGGCGGCCAGGGCGCCGTTGAAGGCGTCGCCGGCGCCGGTGGTGTCGATGGCCTTGACCTCGGCCGCGGGACAGCGATAGCAGGCCTGGGCGTCGCCGCGCAGGGCGCGGTCGGGGTGGGAGACGAAGCAGCCGGACTTGCCCAGGGTGATGACGACGCTGCCATCGGGCAGCAGCAGACGACAGTGGCGGTGCAGGCTGTCCTGGTCGAGTGCGGCCAGGCCGTCGGGGTCGAGGACGGGACCGCCGCGGCGCTGCAACTGGGCGCAGAATTCGGTTTCGTTCGGGGTGGCGATGTCGGTCAGCGACCACAGCGCGTCGCTGGCCACCGCGTCGGCCGGGGCCGGGTTGAGCAGGGCCAGGGCGCCGCCGGCGCGGGCGCGCTGGAACGCGGCCACGGCCGATTCGACCGGCGTTTCCAGCTGGGTCAGCACCACCTGGGCCGCGTCCAGGGCGGCGGCGTGCTCGCCGACGAAGGCCGGGACCAGCTCGGCGTTGGCGCCCGGGCCGATCACGATGGTGTTGCGGCCGGCGGCATCGACGTAGATGCCGGCGGTGCCGGTCGGCGCGGCGCTGGCCGCGGCGCGCAGGTCGATGCCGTCGCCGCTGGCCAGCTCGCGCGCCAGGCGGCCGCCGGCGTCTTCGCCGAGTGCGCACACGAAGGCGGTCGCCGCGCCCGCGCGCGCGGCCGCGGTGGCTTGGTTGAAGCCCTTGCCGCCGGGGCCGGTGTGGTAGGTGCCGGCCAGGGTCTCGCCCGGGCGCGGCAGTTCGGGCAGGGCCCAGACGTGATCGACGTTGAACGAGCCGACGACGACCACGCGGCCGGTGTTGGAATCGCTCATGCTCAGGAGGCGAAGTGGGTGAGCACGCCGGCGATGGTCGCGGTCATGAAGGTGGCGATCGAGCCGCCCAGCACCGCACGCAGGCCGAAGCGGGCCAGGTCCTGGCGGCGTTCCGGGGCCAGCCCGCCGATGCCGCCGATCTGGATCGCGATCGAGGAGAAGTTGGCGAAACCGCACAGCGCGTAGGTCGCGATCAGGCGGCCCTCGTCGCTCAGGGCCACGCCGGCGACCTTGCCGTTGACGATATCGGCCAGGTGGGTATAGGCCACGAACTCGTTGAGCACCACCTTCTCGCCGATCAGGCCGCCGACCACGTTGGCGTCGGCCCAGGGCGTGCCGATCACCCAGGCGATGGGCGCGAGCACGAAGCCGAGGATGGTCGACAGGTTGGTCGGCTTGCCGATCGCCGCGGCCAGGCCGGTCTGCTCGCCGATCCAGGTCAGCGGCGCGTTGACCAGTGCGATCAAGGCGATGAAGGCCAGCAGCATCGCGCCGATGTTCAGCGCCAGGCGCAGGCCGTCGCCGGCGCCGGCGGCGGCGGCGTCGATGATGTTGGCGGTGTTCTTCTCCACTTCCATCTTGACCGTGCCGCGGGTCAGCGGCTCGCCGGTCTCCGGCACCAGGATCTTGGCGATCACCAGGGTCGCCGGCGCGGCCATGATCGAGGCCGCCAGCAAGTGCTTGGCGTAGAACGCCTGCGAGGCCGGATCGCCGGCGCCCAGCATGCCCACATAAGCGGCCAGCACGCCGCCGGCGATATGGGCCATGCCGCCGATCATCATCGTGATCAGCTCGGACTCGGTCATCTTCGGGATATAGGGCCGCACCGTCAGCGGCGCCTCGGTCTGGCCGATGAACACGCTGGCGCAGACGCTGGTGGTTTCCGCGCCGGACACGCGCATGACCTTGGTGATCGCCCAGGC
This sequence comes from uncultured Lysobacter sp., assembly GCA_966185905.1. GTDB lineage: Bacteria > Pseudomonadota > Gammaproteobacteria > Xanthomonadales > Xanthomonadaceae > Lysobacter. The sequence goes on along the minus strand of CBIFVU010000150.1, from coordinate 5,622 downwards.
CATCGCGCGCACGATCGCCTGCATCACCCCCAGGTGATAGAGCACGCCCATCAGCGCGGAGAAGAAGATGATGGTCGGCAGCACCTGGAAGGCGAAGACGAAGCCGTATTTCTTGTACGCGTCCGGGGCGGTGTCGCCCGCGCCGATGGCCATGGCGGTGCCGAACGCCTTCTGGTCCACCAGGGGGCCGAAGATGAACTTCGAGCCTTCGCCGACGAACTCGAGCACGTGCACGAAGCCCTTGCCGATGGCGTCGAACGCATCCTTGCCGCCGGGCACCAGCAGCACCAGGGCGGCGAAGGCCACCTGCAGGGTGATGCCGATGCCCACCAGTTTCCAATCCACCGACCGGCGGTTGGTCGAGAACAGCCAGGCAATGGCCACGAGCACGGCCAGACCGAACAGGCCGAAGCCCACGCGCGAAATCGAATCCATCCACTCTCCCCGGCGCCGGGAGCCCGGCGGCTTTTTGTCGTCTAATTAGACGGCGCAGCCTAGTGGCTGGCCGGCCCAGCGGCAAGCCGGGCGACGGCGGAGGGCCGGGACGCCGCCCTGGGCGCTGCGGCTGTCGGGGGCGCTGCGGCCGTGGCGGACGGCGCTGCGGCGGTGCGCGAGCCGGGGTGTGGCCGAGGGCGGCGAGCCGCAGGCGGGGCGCGAATGGGCCTGCCGGCCGATGCCGGCGATCACGGTCGCGCGCGATGTTCGGCTCCCTTCGTCTCCCTCCGCACGCCCCGGCCGGCCAGATTCCCTGAACAGGCTTGGTGTGACCGAGTGCGCGATGTCTTCGGCCTGGACGGGCCGGCAGCGGTAGGGGCGGGCTCATGCCGGCCTGGCGTGGCGCTGGCTTGGCGCGAGTGAGCCTGCGTGGGCGGACCGCGCCGACGCGCTTCGCCGTCAGCCGCCGCCGCCGGCCAGGGCCAGCCCCTCGTCCGAGGCCGCCGACCCCGCCGTCCCGCTGCCCGGTTCAGCTATCGCGCGCGACCACCCGGTTGCGCCCAGCCTGCTTGGCCCGTTGCAGGCGCTGATCGGCCCGGCGCAGCAGCCGCGACAGGTCGGCGCCTTCCTGCGGGAAGGTCACCAGCCCGGCGCTGAAGCTCAGCCACAGCGGCTCGGCCCCGCGCCCGGGCTCGAATGGCCGCTCGGCCACGGTGCGGCGGATCGCATCGACCTCCTCGAAGGCCGTGCCCAGCGGCTTGCGCATGACCAGCAGGAACTCGCCGCCGCTCAGCCGCACCAGCCATTCGGTCGGCTCGGCCTGCTCGCGCAGCACCGTCACCAGGTGGCGCAGACTGCGGTCGCCCAGGCGGTGGCCGTAGTCGTCGTTGATGCGCTTGAAATGGTCCAGGTCGATCAAGGCCAGGGTCAGGCTGCCGCCGTCGCGGCGCACCGCCTCGAACAGGCGCGGAATGCGGTGGCTCAGCCAGGTCCGGTTGGGCAGCCGGGTCAGGCCGTCGGTGCCGGACATCTCGATCAGGCGCTGCATCCGATAGGCCACCATGGCCGTGGCCAGGGTGGTCATGGCCAGCAGCACCAGGCGCTGGGCCTGGGTGCCCACGGTCACCGCGCCGTAGTCGCTGGACATCAGGTCTTCGGGCGAATCGGCCGCGGCGAATACCGCCAGAGCCAGCGCCGCGTACTGGGCCAGGGCGAGGGCGCCGGCGAACAGGGTCACCCGGCCGTCGCTGCGCAGGGCGGTCATCAGGATCGCCAGCAAGTAGCCGCACCATACGATCAGGCTGTTGAGCCCGGCCGGTGGGTGCTGCGTCGCCAGCGCCGCCAGCACCAGGGTGGTCACGCTGACATCGAAGGCGGCGGTGGTGAAGGACAGCCAGCGGTAGCGCCGCTGGCGCCGCGCCAGCGCCAGCCACAACTGCGAGAACACGTTCACCGCCACCGCGCCGCACAGCCCGATCAGAGTCTCCTTGACCGTGCCGCCGCCGATGGCGTTGAACAGCGGCAGCGACAGCAGCATCGCCGCCAGCACCGCGCGCAGCCGCGCCACCAGCAGCTCGCCGCCGGCGCCGATCTCCAACATGATCTCGTCCGGGCGCGACAGCAGCGCCAGGATCACCCCGCGCCAGCGCCCGCCGATGCCGTGGTGCATCCCCGTCCCCCTCTGCGGCCCGCGGCGAGCATAGCGCGGCGCGGGCCGCGGGAATGCGCGCTCGGTCAGCCCAGCCCGCGCAGCGCCACCCACAGCGCCAGCGCCGCGAACACCGCCGCGGCGACCAGGCGCGCGGCCTTCAGCGGCAAGCGGTCGGCGAAGCGGCTGCCGAGCAGGGCCACCGGCACGTTGGCCAGCAGCATGCCCACGGTGGTGCCGACGATCACCGCCCACAGCGGTTCGTAGCGGGTGGCCAGCAGGACCGTGGCGACCTGGGTCTTGTCGCCGATCTCGGCGAAGAAGAACGCGATGGTGGTGGCGATGAAGGCGCCGCGGGCGGACAAGCGCGGCTCGTCCTCGTCCAGTTCGTCCGGCTTGAGCGTCCACAGGGCCACGGCCAGGAAGCTGCCCGCCACCACCCAGCGCAGGATTTCCGGGCGCAGCCAGTGCGCGACCAAGGTGCCGAACCAGGCGGCCAGAGCGTGATTGAGCAGGGTCGCCACCAGGATGCCGGCGATGATCGGCAGAGGCTTGCGGAAGCGCGCAGCCAACAGCAGGGCCAGCAACTGGGTCTTGTCGCCGATCTCGGCCACCGCGACGGTGCCGGTGGAAACGGCGACGGCGACCACGGAGGCCGGCAGGAAGGACAGGTCCATGACAACTCCAGGGTCGGGCATTCGCGTGGACGCGAAGGCAAACGCCGCGCGGCCCGACCCGGGTTGCGCACGACGCCTGCCTTCGGTCTTGCCCGTGGTGGCTGCCTCGGCCGGCGCCGACGCGGGGTCGGGCGGGCCTCGGTGGCTGCCGCTCATGCGCCATGGCCTGCCGGCCAAGTGTGTTGACGCATGCCCCCGCGCGCGCTGGGCGGCGGGTGGGCTACTCCCCGGAGGAGGAAAGTGCGGCGATTGTAGACCATCGCCGCCGGCGGGTGCGGAATGAGAGGCCTTCGCGATGGCGCTGGCCGGCGGCGCCTGCGGGCGCCCGGCCGGATCGAGTCGGGACTGGCGCAGCCAACAGCTTCTCCGCAACCGCCGCCTTCGCCTTCACAGCCATCAACCCCGCGAAGGCGGGGATCCAGCGCCTTCAGCGCCCTGCCGCGATAGAGCCCTGGATGCCTGCCTTCGCAGGCATGAGGACAGAGCGCGGTTCCGGCGGCCCACCCAGACCGTCGTCCGCGCTCTCCAGCGGCCTGCCCCGGCGCGTTCGATCGGCCGGGCTACTGCGAACAGGCCGGCACGTTGTTTTCGTCGGCGTACAGCGCGGCGAAACCCGCCGGCATGACCCGGGGCATCTTCTCCAGCGGCACCCGCACACTGGCGAAGTAATCGCGCTGCCACTGCGCCGCCAGCGCCGCCGCACTCGACTCCAGCCCGGCATGGCGAGGCTCGGGCGGATCGGCGGGCTTGCCGGCCAGGCGCCCGATCAGCAGGCGCATCGCGCGCGCCTTGGTCGGGTCGTTCGGGACCAGGCCGGTGATCGGCGAGGAGTTGTCGCTGTAGGCCACCATCAGGTCGAACAGCGACGGCAGGTAGCCGGCCTCGAACGAGAGTTCGAGCATGCCGGCGGCCTCCTTGCGCCAGCGGTCGAACTCGGGCGTGTCCATGCGCGAATAGTCCACCAGCACCGAATCGCCGCGCGCGTAGCGGTACATCGCTTCCGGCTCGCCGGCCAGCGCGGCCTGGCGCAGATAGTGGCTGCCCTGTTGCCAGGCATCGGTCGGGGCGCTGCGGCATTCCTCGACCAACTGGCGGGCGCGGCCGACCAGCTTCTGCATGTAGGCGCGCTGCTCCGGGGGCATCCCGGCCGGTTCCTGTCCGGTCGAGGCGGCCAGCACTTGTTCGGCCGCCGAGACATCGGTGCAGCGCAGCAGCTCCATGCCCAGGCGACAGGCGGCGCGGCTGTCGCCGGCATCGGCGCTGCGCTTGAGCTGGGCCAGTTGCGGGTTGCGGTAATCGGCCCGCATCGGTTCGACCGGCCGCGCGGGCGCCGCGCCGGCAGCGGCCGGCTTCGGCGCGCCCGCGGCGGACGGGCCGGACGCCGGCGCTTGCTCCGGCGCGGCCGCGACCGGCGCGGGGCTGCGCGCCCGCCACAGTTGCCAGCCCAACAGCGACACCGCAAGCGCGACCAAGATCGCGACCAGGCCCTGGGTCTGCTTCCTCATCCTTTCCCACCTCCGGCTCGTCCTCAGCTTAGGCGTAGCATGCCCGCATCGGCCCCCTTGTTTGGAGTCCCTTTATGCAGTATCGCCGCCTGGGTTCCTCCGGCCTGCAGCTTTCGGCGCTGTCCTTAGGCGCCTGGGTCACCTTCGGCGCGCAGATCGGCCGTGCCGACGCGCGCGAGTTGATCGCCCAGGCCTGGGACCGGGGAGTCAACTTCTTCGACAACGCCGAAGGCTACGCCCACGGCGAGGCCGAGCGGGTCATGGGCGAGGCCATCGCCTCGTTGGGCTTGCCGCGCGATGGCTTCTGCGTGTCCAGCAAGGTCTTGTTCGGCGCGGTGGACGCGCCGCGCCCGACCCAGAGGGGGCTGTCGCGCAAGCATGTGACCGAGGCCTGCCACGACGCGCTGCGGCGGTTGCGGGTGGAGCACCTGGACTTGTATTTCTGCCACCGCCCCGACCCGGACACGCCGGTGGAAGAAACCGTGTGGGCGATGGATTGCCTGGTCCGGCAGGGCAAGGTTCTGTACTGGGGCACGTCGGAGTGGCCGGCGGCGGCGATCCGCGAAGCGCACCGCATCGCCCGCGCCCATCACCTGCATCCGCCCAGCATGGAGCAGCCGCAGTACAACCTGCTGCACCGCGAGCGGGTCGAACTGGAGTACGCGCCGCTGTACGCCGAACTCGGCCTGGGCACGACGGTGTGGTCGCCGCTGGCTTCGGGCCTGCTGACCGGCAAATACGCCGAAGGCTTCCATGGCGCCGGCCGGCTCGGCCAGGCCGACAAGCAATGGCTGCGCGACCTGGCCCGCGGCGAGCCCGGCCAGCGCCGCTTGCAGCGAGTGGCGGCGTTCGTCGCGGTGGCGCGCGAGCTGGGCGTGGCGCCGGCGCCGCTGGCCATCGCCTGGTGCCTGCGCAATCCGCATGTGTCCAGCGTGATCCTCGGCGCCAGCACGGTGGAGCAGTTGCGCCAGAACCTGCAGGCCCTGGACGTGCTGGAGCGCATCGGCGAGGCCGATTGGCAGCGGGTGGAGTCGGCGGCGGCGGGCTGAGGCCGAGCCGGGCGGGCAGGGTGTCCGGCGCGACGCGATTGCGTGGGCGCCGGCGATGCGGGCCGAGACTTGCCGATACGTGCCCAGACGTGCCGATGCGCGCCATGCCTGCCGCTACCGTTCGTCGGCGGTTGGGCCGTGATCGCAGATTCGTGCATTTGCGTGTTGACTGGCAAATGAGAATCATTATCATCATTCGCGAGCCCACCCCCCGAACGAGTCGCCGCCATGTCTCTGCGCAACCCGGTGCTGCAGCTGAAACCCCGCACTGATCGTTCTCTCTCCGCCGTCGCTTCGACCCCGGCGGC
>CBIFVU010000149.1:0-9889 GCA_966185905.1 uncultured Lysobacter sp. | reverse complement strand
CGACCCGGGGACGGGGCGGTATGTGCAGAGTGATCCGATTGGGTTGGATGGTGGGGTTTCTACTTATCTCTATGTGCGTGGAAACCCAATCAGTCTGGTAGATCCATTTGGCCTCAAGGACTACTCCACTTGCGAGACGAAAGAACTTATGGACATAGCCAAAGCGGCTGCAACGAACGGGTCGTTTGCCGAGCGCACGAATGCGGTCGCTTCAAATCATTCGGAGTATGGGGTTGACGGGCCGGGCATTGGTAATTTAGATACGAAGATAAGGTACAGCGATAGCGATACCTTCATGTACGGTGGGCGCAAGATGAGCAACGCTCAGTTCGGCAACTACATAGCAGGATATGCGGGCTACTACTACGGCGGCACATATGGTCTGGCCGCCATGATGTGGGGTGGCGTCCTTTACGACTTTAAGGACAATAAAATTTCCAATTTCAGATTCGATTTGGATAGTCGAGACGATATTGCTGAAGGCGCGCGAAGGGCGCGCGCAGAAATTGAGAGCGGGTTAACGACCTGTGGGTGCGGAGAATGACGCAGATTGCTATCAATGTCGCGCTTGTCCTCGTGTTACTCGGTATCTATTTTCTCCGGAAGAACGGTGCCTGGAAAAAGGTCGTAATTGTTCTCCTTTTTCTGCACGCCAACTATCTACTTTTTTTGAGTGGGGATAGCCTGAGAACTCAGGCTGATCTTGCGCGAAGTCAAGGGCACTCGTTTGAGTTCATTGAGGGACTTGCAAGGATGAATAAGTCCATGATGCCCACAAAGATTAACATTGCAATTGTTTTGCTAGGGCTGCTCGTTGTGGGCTTGGGTAGTAAGCGCAAATAGGCACTTATGCCAGGGCGATCCTGTATCTCGAATAGGTCCGCTGGGGTTGTGAATAGCCTGGATTTCGTGGACTGGATATTCACCAGCGGGTCGCGCGCGCCGACAGCGCCAGCGGCCCGGCGGCGGCCTACAGCGTGTACGACGAAGCCGGCCGCTGGCTGGGCGACTACGACGCCACCGGCGCGACCCAACAGCAGGCGGTGTGGCTGGGCGACGCCCCGGTCGGCCTGCTGGCCGGCGCGGGCACCGCGCAGAAACTGCACTACGTCCAGCCCGACCACCTGGGCACCCCGCGCGCAGTGATCGACGCGACCCGCAACGTGGCGATCTGGAGCTGGGAGGCCAAGGGCGAAGCGTTCGGCAACAGCGTGCCCAACCAGGATCCGGACCTGGACGGCACGGCATTCGTGTTCGACATGCGGTTCCCGGGGCAGCGCTACGATGCGGCCAGTGGGTTGGTCTACAACTATTTCCGCGATTACGACCCGGGGACGGGGCGGTATGTGCAGAGTGATCCGATTGGGCTGGAGGGTGGAGTAGCTTCCTATGAATATTCTCGAAGCGCTCCTTTCTCGTACTTTGATTTGTTTGGGCTTAAGCCTGGGGATTGCTATCCAACAGCTGACATCGCAGCCGCAAATGCGGTCATGGAAATAAATCCGAAGTCCATAGAGATGGATCTGGAGTTCTACGGCTGGGTCTATAAGACGCCCAATGGAAGATATTCATACACGGCCCCCATAAAGAGCGGGCAACATGGTGGCCACATACAGCAAGATCTCCGACCAAAAACGGCGTTGGGGCTCTATCACACTCATGGGGCGGAATCAGGTCCAGAATGGCGCGACGAAGAATTAGGTGGGGCCGATATTCGCGATATCTATCCGGACTATGCCTGGTTAGCCACGCCGAGTAACAGAATATTGAAGCATAGTAGCATGGGGACTAAATATTCTCCGACTGAACTGCCAAAGCCATCGCCAAACAATCAGGATGCTTGCTCTTGCGAGGCTCCCTCTTTTATAGATTCTGTAAAGCTATTCCTATTTGGAGGTTAATTGTGGATAGGTGGGCGGGTATTTCGAGATTGTGCGTAGTTTTTATATTCTTGTTTTCAGGTGTCTGCGGGGCTGCTGCAGGGCGGTCGGGAATTATTCGCGCCGCAGAAGCGGGGCGGGCTGCATTGGAAGTCAAGCTTGATGGGCTTCGAGATAGCGATTGGGCGTGGCATGATTATATAAAAAACCCGGACAACTACGATTTAGGCGTGAGCGAAGGCCGCACTATCTATGTGGTGATTTTTAAGCCCCGCGATAAGAATATACGGGGCTACGTCTTTGAGTTTTGGGTTGAAAAAGAAGGCTTGAAGGTCGTAAAATTTATTGGGCATGAATAGATTCGTTGCGGCATCGTGCAGCTGACAGGTTACTTCAGTCATGGCGGGGAGGTATGTGGCGGTGAAAGCTCCGTGCCCATTAATTTTAATGATTGCCGCTCTCGCTTCGTCAGTTGCTTATGCTGATGACAAGGTGGAGAGGCGGGTCATAGAAGCGCTGAGGGTTGCGTCAGACAAATTTTCTGAGCGCCTTGAGAAGATAAAAAATGGGGGATCGGAGCACGCAGGCTATATGTCGCAACGAAGTAATTATAATGTAGGGGTAAGCGAGTCAAGTGATTTGTACGTAGTTGTTTTTGTTCCGTCCAATAGAAATATCATTGGCGGTGGAGTGGAGTATCGGATCAGCAAGATAAGCATGAAGATTGTCAGGGTTATCGGGTATGAATAGGCGGACGATCTTCATGTTTTGATGGAAGTGGAATCGACAGCCCAAAGGTGCGGGCATCGGTTCTGCCCGATAAAACCGCGGCCGATTGAGTCTGCAACATCCTTAACGATCCGAAGGCGGGTCAAATCGTCGTGCAACATGCGCAGTGTTGGGCGCGACGTCAGCGACTGGCGGAGCCTGTTCAAGCGGGCGGGACCGTTCAAAGCCAGTTGGCCTTTGAGTGCCGTCAGCGAACGGGCGTTCCACGTCACGACGCCAACGACCCTGCGATGCTCCAAGTGTGTACTACGAAGCCGGCCACTAGCTGCGCGACTACGTGCCGCCGCCGCGACACGGTAGTCCTTGAAATACTAAAAGAGAGGCCCGCGGGGGCATTGGGCTCCAAAGCTGATATCCCGGAAAAGCGGTGGCGATCAGGCCGATCCTGATCGAAGCGCCGCCGCTTCTGGCTCCGCCTCAAAACGCAAAAACCGCCGAAAACAAGGCGTTTTCGACGGTCGCTGATCCTGGGGCAGAGGGGTTCTGGCAGGAGGAACTGGCGCGCCTGGAGGGATTCGAACCCCCGACCAACGGCTTCGGAAGCCGCTACTCTATCCGGCTGAGCTACAGGCGCGTGATGCTGCTCCGGCGGGGCGGGCCCGCGCGGCCGTGCATTCTAGCTCAAACTCGGGGCAAAGGTGGACGCCCCGGTGGCGGCCGGAGGCAGCGCTCGGTCTCCGTGCCGTCCAGCCCGCTCTTCCAGCCAGGTTTGGGCCTGGTCGAACCGCGTCTCGCCGCGGCCAGGCCACGTCCTGCAGGCCTCCCGGACGGCTGCCGGCGCCCGCCTCGCAGCCTGGCGCCGGATCCGGCCCCGGCCCGCCGGCGTTACTCTATGCGCCATGGCTCACGTGCATCCCCACTCCCCCGCGCCGCCGGATTGGCGGCGGCGGTTGTCGTTGTACTGGAAATTGACCCGCGGCGACCGGCCGATCGGCTGGTTGCTGTTGCTGTGGCCGACCTGGTGGGGGCTGTGGATCGCCGCCGAGGGGGTGCCGCCGTTGTGGACCTGGTTCGTGTTCAGTGCCGGGGTTTGGCTGACCCGGGCGGCAGGCTGCGTCATCAACGATTACGCCGACCGTTGGCTGGACCCGCATGTGGAGCGCACCCGCAACCGTCCGCTGGCCACTGGCGAGGTGCGCGGGCGCGAGGCGCTGGCGGTGTTCGCGGTGTTGATGCTGGCGGCCTTCGGCCTGGTGTTGACGCTGAACCGGCTGACCGTGCTGATGAGCGTGGTGGGCGTGGTGCTGGCGGCCAGCTATCCCTATCTCAAGCGCTATACCTACCTGCCGCAGGTGTACCTGGGCATGGCCTTCGGTTGGGGCATCCCGATGGCTTTCGCTGCGGTGCGCGGCGAGGTGCCGGCTCTGGGCTGGTTGCTGTACGCGGCCAATATCCTGTGGTCCACCGCCTACGACACTTGGTACGCGATGGTCGATCGCGAGGACGATCTGAAGATGGGGTCCAAGTCCACCGCGATCCTGTTCGGGGACCTGGATCTGGTCGCCATCGGCGTGCTGTATGCGTTGATGTTCGGTACTTTGGCCCTGGTCGGCCAGCGCGCGGGGCTGGGGTGGTATTACTTCGCTGGCCTGGCGGTAGCGGCGGGGTTGGTGGCGTATGAGTTCGCGATCGCTCGCGGGCGCGAGCGCGAGCCGTGTTTCCGGGCGTTTCTCCATAATCACTGGGTGGGGCTGACGATCTTCGCCGGCCTGGCGCTGGACTATTTGTTGGGCGGCGCCGCCGGTTGAGCGGCGCTTCGGCGGGTGCCGGCGATGCGGCGGCGCGGTCCGGTTCGGGCTGGCGGTTGCAGCGCATGCGCGGCGGGCGTCGCGGGTTGGCGGGCGAAGGACTGGCGCGACGGATCGGGAATGGTGCGCTGCGGAGTTTCGTTCCATCTCCTGAACGAATCGATCTGCACTAAACACACCGCCTTTTTGTGTAGGATTCGGTCAGTCCGGCCGGCTTTCCTGCCTGCGCGCGTAGGCCGTTCCGCAAGGAGCACCGTATGCCGTTCTTCGTCCCGTCGATCCCGCCGCATCGAAACCGCCGTTCGCTTGCCGCCGCTGGCTGGCTCCTGGCCGCGCTGGCCGGCCTGCCGCAGGCGGCCCAGGCCCAGTACGCCACCGGCGGGGCGGGGCGGTTCCTGCCGAATATCCTGTGGTTCGATTGGGGGGCGTCGGGCTCGAACATCCCGCAGACGGGCACGTCGGTCACCAATACCTTCAACGTGTCCGGACAGGAGCTCAAGGTCCGGTGCGAGCTGAGCAACATCTCCGGCGGCACCGCGCCCTCGCTGCGCGTGTATCGGCCCGGCGGTTGGCGCGGCGATGGCCTGGACGATCTGTACAACATCGGCGGCACGGGCGCGGCCAACACCATGAACATCGGCCTGCGCAACCGCGTGGATGCGACCACGGTGCGTTTCAACTTCTCCTGCAGCGCCACCATCGGCCTGCCCGGCCAGCCGGCCCAACCCTATCCACTGGATGGGTTGGTGGTCGCCGATGCGGAGCAGTCGGACAACAACGAGTATCTGCAGGCGACGATGAGCCGCACCAACGGCACGCTCAGCACGACCTGGCGCATCATCGATCGTTTCCGCAATGCCGGTTGCGCCAGCAGCACGCCGGCTACGCTGACCCAGACGGCCGCCACCAGCACGCTGCGCCTGGGCGCGCCCGCGACCGGCTGCAGCGCCGGTCCGATGGGTGTGGCGTTCATGGAGAACGCGGCTTCGGCGCAGGTGGAGTTCCGCGGTGGCGGCGGTTCAGCGGTAGCGCTGGGCGTGTTCCTGATCGATGCGGCCGACCGCAGCGATGCGCCGGCCAGTTACGGCGAGGCGGTGCATCTTTCGCAGTTCAGCTGGAGCGGTGGCACGTTGAACGCAGGCGCTGCGACCAACATCCACGACAGCGCGTTTACCCTGGCCAGTCTGGTGCCGCCGAGCACGCGCCTGGGCGGCGCACTGGACAGCGAAGCCAATACGCCGTTCTCGGCCGATGCCGACGGCGACGACCGCGTCGGCACGCCCAATGACGAAGACGCGCTGGCGGCGCCGCTGGGCACGGTGCTGGCCTTGCCTGGCCAGGCCTATGTTTCGCCCGCGATCGCCTGCACCGGACCCGGTACCGTGCGCGGCTGGATCGATTTCAACCGCGACGGCGACTTCGGCGACCCCGGCGAAGTGTCCAGCAACAGCCCGGCCTGCACCGGCTCGACCAGCGTCAATCTCAACTGGACCGTGCCGTCCGGCGTGCAGCCGGGCAAGAGCTTCATGCGTCTGCGAATCGCCAGCAATGCCGCCCAGGTGGCCGCGCCGACCGGCACCGCCAACGACGGCGAGGTCGAAGACCACGTGCTGACCCTGGCCAACGCGCGGGTGGTCTTGGTCAAGCAGGTAGGCGCGCGAGCCGCTGCGGCCGACCAGTTCACGGTGAGCGTGCTGCAAGGCGCCAGCGTGCTCGGCACTGCGTCCACTACGGGCAGCGGCACCAGTGCCAGTACGCCGGCGGTGGCGTTGGCCTCCGGCAGCGCCTATCTGTTGCGCGACGCGCTCAGTACCGGTTCGACGCCGTTCGACCGTTACGAAAAAACCCTGGCTTGCGTCGCCAACACCGGCAGCACCGGCACTGTGCCCACGCCGGGCGGTCCGACCGGTGCTGGGCCGGTGGACTGGACGCTGACCCCCAACGCGGGCAACGACCTGACCTGTACCGTGCTCAACCGCGCCCGCGTCGTGCGTTTGTCGATCACCAAGGACGACGGCCAAACCGCCTATACGCCGGGACAGCCGCGCACCTACCGCATCCAGGTGCGCAACGACGGCCCCGATGCGGTGATCGGCGCCCTGGTCAGCGACATGCTGCCCAACGGCGTGCGGCTGTCTGGGCCTTGGCAGTGCCAACCCAGCAGCGGCGGCGTGTGCACGCCGGCCAGCGGTGGCAATGCCGGCGACGCAGCGGTCAACCTGAGCGTGGACCTGCCCAATGGCGGCAGTGCGCAGATCGACGTGCCGGTGGTCTACAGCGCCAATCCAGGCGATTACTGAGGCGCTGTCGCCGGCCGCTGCCGCTGCCGGCGACGCTGGGTGCAGAGGGGGCGGACGCCGCGCTCAGCGCCAAAGCGCAGCCGCGGGCAATGACAGTGCGGTGGCGATGTCGTGCAATGGCGGTTTCCGGGAGGGCGGGCCATGGACATGCGTGGACGAGCGGCGTGGTGGATGCTGGCAGCGCAGTTGAGCATCGCGGCGATGCCGGCCCGCGCTGGCGAGCAGGCAGCCACGCGCGAGCATTTCGCGCCGCCGGGCTGGGAGGGCTCGTATCTGGACCTGCATTATTCGCCGGTGGTGAAGGTCGGCGACCGAGTGATCGTTTCCGGCATCCCGGCGTCGGAAGGCGCCGACGACGAGGCCAAGGCGCGCTGGGCGTTCGAGCAGCTCCGCGCGCATTTGCGCAGCGCCGGCGCTGCGCCGGAGGATGTGGTCGAGTTGCAGAGTTTCCACGTCGCTGCCGACCACGACAGCTTCCGGCGCCGGATCGAGCCGGTGTTGAAAGCGCACCGCGAGTTCTTCAAGGATCATTATCCGGCCTGGACCGCGGTGGCGGTGCCGGCGCTGTATGCGCAGCAAGCCAGTTTCGAGTTGCACGCCGAGGCGGTGATCGGCTCCGGACGGGCACCGAAGGCGGCCATCGCCGCGCCGCGGCAGGCGGACGAGCCGCTTTCCTCGCGGCGGCCTTGAGGCGCCGCTGCCGCGACGGCGCGGGGAGGGGCGGCGAACGAGGGCTGCGCTCGGCTGCAGCGCCGCATGGCGCTGCGCGGTTGCGACTAAAGTCCAAGTGGCCCGCGCGCCGACGGGTTCGACAATGCGCCTTGCCGTTGAAGGATGATTCGCCATGTCCCCTGTCTCCCCTCCCGCCGATGGCCTCCTGGCGCGTTTCGCTTTGCGCAGCGCGGCCTGGGCCGAGCGCTGGTTTCCCGATGCGTATGTGTTCGCCGCGCTCGGCGTGGTCATCGTGGCGCTGGCGGCACTGGCCTTCGGCGCGGCGCCGAGCGCGACCGCGGCGGCGTTCGGCGATGGCTACTGGAGCCTGATTCCTTTCACCATGCAGATGGCCTTCGTGGTGATCGGCGGCTATGTGGTCGCTACCGCGCCGGTGGTGGCGCGCGCCATCGATGCCTTGGCGCGCGTGCCGCGCACCGGTCGTGGCGCGGTGTGCTATGTCGGCCTGATCAGCATGCTGACCTCGCTGCTGAGCTGGGGGTTTTCGCTGGTGTTCGGCGGCCTGCTGGCGCGTGCGTTGGCGCGGCGCGAGGACCTGGACATGGATTACCGCGCCGCTGGCGCCGCCGCTTACCTCGGCCTGGGCGCGGTGTGGGCGATGGGGCTGAGTTCCTCGGCGGCGCAGTTGCAGGCCAATCCGGCGAGCATGCCGCCCGGCTTGCTCGCCATCACCGGCGTGATTCCTTTCAGCCAGACCATCTTCCTGTGGCAATCCATCGTCCTGACCGCAGTACTGATCGCGGTGTCGCTGGTGGTGTGCTTCGCCACCGCACCGCGCGGCGCGTCGGTGCGGCGCGCTGGCGATTTCGAGGGCGCCGACCGCCTGGCCGCCGAGGAGCGCACGGTGGCCGCGCTGCCGCCGCGCACGCGGCCGGGCGAGTGGCTGGAGTACAGCCCGCTGATTACGGTGTCGCTGGCAGCTATGAGCCTGGGCTGGCTGGCTTATGAGTTCGGCCACAAGCCCTGGGTCAGCGCCATCGCCAACCTCAATACCTACAATTTCTTGTTCCTGACGGTGGGCTTGCTGCTGCATTGGCGGCCGCGCAGCTTCCTCAACGCGGTCGCGCGCGCAGTGCCGAGCACCACCGGCGTGCTGATCCAGTTTCCCCTGTACGGCGGCATCGCCAGCCTGCTGACCGCGGCCAAGGGCAGCGATGGGCAGACCTTGGCCCACCACCTGTCCAGTGTGTTCGTGCATATCGCCAGCACCGAAACCTTCGCCTTGGTGATGGGCGTGTATTCGGCGGTGCTGGGCTTCTTCGTGCCCTCCGGCGGCGGCAAGTGGATCATCGAGGCGCCCTATGTGATGCAGGCCGCCAACGACCTGCAAGTGCACCTGGGATGGGCGGTGCAGGTCTACAACGCGGCCGAGGCGCTGCCCAACCTGATCAATCCGTTCTGGATGCTGCCCTTGCTGGGCGTGCTGGGGCTGAAGGCGCGCGACATCGTCGGTTTCACCTTCATCCAGTTGCTGGTGCATATCCCGCTGGTGCTCGGCCTGCTGTGGCTGCTGGGCTTGACCTTGAGCTACCAGCCGCCGGTGATGCCCTGACCGAGGCGAAGCTGCGCCAAGTGGCGGGCGCGGCGGATTCCCCGCGCTCGATGCGGTGTTTTCCGAACGACGCAGCACCGTCGCCGGGCCAGACTGCGCTCGTGGATCGGCGCCGGTGGGACCTGGGCGGCGCAGCTCCACCGGCCCTCGGTTCTTCCGCGAGGCGCGCCCGGGGCATCTCAGCCTGGGCGACGAGCGTGTACGACAATGACCGCACGCGGAAGGGAAGGGAATCCCAGGCGGCCGGCATTGGCCCAGGCGGATAGCGAACGGCAACGTCCTCGTCGGTGGTGGGCGTTCGCGATCCGGCGGGACAGTGCCGGCGACGGCAGGGGAGGCCGGCCAGCAAGCCCGCCCGGTTCGATCGGCGCGCCAGGAAGCGTCGCGCAGGGAACGACCGCCATGGACGGCGGGCGATCGGAATCGGGGATGCGCCCGGGATGGCGCGCGTGGCGGAAGGGATTCCGCCACCGGGTTGGCGGGGCAGGAGCGAACGGCCAGGGAAGACCAGGCGAAGGAAGCCTGGATTCGGCAGGGCTTGGTCTGCATGTCGCGGCGATGCGATGTCGAAGGGCGGCGGCCAGCACACCAAGGCAGGGCGCGACACGCTTCGTGGCGGATCGCGTTCGCGGGTTTTTCTCACGCTGTCCGTTTGGCCGCATGCGGCTTTTGGCGGTTTCCGCAGACGGGCTGATCGCATCATCGGGGCTGGGTTCGGCCGCGCCATGTCGCTGAGGTCTTGCGTTGCTTGTTTGCGGTTGGCGGTTATCGGGGGGCTCGCTGTCCTCGCGCCACTGCGCCATCGCGCCATCGCGCTGCCACGCTACTGCCGACCGTCGGCTCCAATCCGGACCCTCGATCCGATCCGATCACCGCCCCGGCCCCGGC
>CBIFVU010000148.1:0-9893 GCA_966185905.1 uncultured Lysobacter sp. | reverse complement strand
GCAGAACAGCGGGCGCACATAGGCCGGGACGAAGCCGGGGAAGTCGAAGGCGTTGTGCAGGCCTTCGTCGAAGGCCATCTGGCGGATGTTGTTGCCGTAGTCCACGGTCGGGATGCCCTGTGCGTGGAAGGCCAGCATCGCTTCCACGTGCACGCGCATCGACTTCTTGGCCGCGTCGCGCACGCCTTCGGGGTTGGACTTCTGCTCGGCCAGCCAACGCTCCACGCTCCAGCCGATGGGCAGGTAGCCGTGCACTGGGTCGTGGGCCGAGGTCTGGTCGGTGACGCAGTCCGGGCGCACGCCGCGCCGGACCAGCTCGGGCAGGATCTCCGCTGCGTTGCCCAGCACCGCGATCGACTTGGCCTCGCCGGCCGCGGTGTACTGGGCGATGCGCGCCAGCGCGTCGTCCAGGTCGGCCGCCTGCTCGTCCACGTAGCGGGTGCGCAAGCGCATGTCGATGCGGCTCTGCTGGCACTCGATGTTGAGCGAGCAGGCACCGGCCAGCGAGGCCGCCAGCGGCTGCGCGCCGCCCATGCCGCCCAGGCCGGCGGTGAGGATCCACTTGCCCTTGAGCTCGCCGCCGTAGTGTTGGCGGCCCATCTCGACGAAGGTTTCGTAGGTGCCCTGGACGATGCCCTGCGAGCCGATGTAGATCCAACTGCCCGCGGTCATCTGGCCGTACATCATCAAGCCCTTCCTATCGAGCTCGTTGAAGTGCTCCCAGGTGGCCCAGTGCGGCACCAGGTTGGAATTGGCCAGCAGCACCCGCGGCGCGTCGGCGTGGGTGGGGAACACGCCGACCGGCTTGCCCGACTGCACCAGCAGGGTTTCGTTGTCCTCCAGCTCGCGCAGCGAACGCAGGATGGCGTCGTAGCAGTCCCAGTCGCGCGCGGCGCGGCCGATGCCGCCGTAGACCACCAGTTCGGCCGGGTTCTCGGCCACCTCGGGGTCCAGATTGTTCTGGATCATGCGGAAGGCGGCTTCGCTGAGCCAGGATTTGCAGGTCTTCTCGGCACCGCGCGGGGCGCGGACGACACGGGAGGGATCGAGGCGGTTGGCTGCGGACATGGCGGTTTCCGTAGGGCGCGAAATGGGCGCGCAGGTGGGCGCGGGAAAGGGAGGCGAACGCGTTCGCATCGGAACCGATTATCGCGCCCGGCTTCCGCCGCCCGCCACGGGCCGCGGCCGCGCAGGCCCGGCCGAAGCGGCGATTTCCGCCCGAATCTGGCCGCCGGAGGCGCGAATGTATACGCTGTAGACATGAACCGGCCCGCCACCGCCGACCGCATCCTGCGCGCCGCCCGCGCGCTGTTCGAGCGCGGCGGCGCGCGCGCGGTGACCATGCGCGCCGTCGCCCAGGCCGTGGGCCTGACGCCGATGGCGATCTACCGCCATTTCCCCAACCGCGACGCCCTGCTCCAGCGCATCAGCGACGACAGCTTCCTGGAAATCGCCCACCACTGGCAGGCGCGCAACGCCCGAGGCGACGTCATCGATCGCCTGCGCGCGATCCACCGCATCTACCTGGACTATGCCCTGGGCCATCCGCATCTGTTCGACCATGCGTTCTCCACTCCGCGCGGGCAGGCGCGGCGGTTCCCCGAGGACTTCCGCGCGCGCCGCTCGCCGACCTTGAACGTGGTCGCCGACGTGGTCGCCGAGGCGCAGCAGGCCGGCCGGCTCAAGCCCGGCGACCCCTGGGACTTGGCGATGAGCCTGTGGGCGCATACCCATGGCCTGATCGCGCTCTACCGCGCCGGCCGCTTCAGCTACGGCGAGCGCGAGTTCCGCGCCTTCTACGAGGCCTCGCTGCAGCGGTTGCTGGATGGCATCGCGAGTTGAGCCGGCGTCGGGCCGACAGGCGGGCGCAGACAAAAAAGCGCCCGGTGCGAGACCGGGCGCGAGAGCGGCGCGAACCGAGGCCCGCGCCGGAAGGGATGAGGGCGCGGCTTCAGCGCAGGCGCGGGTCGAGCTTGCGCAGGGCCTGGCCTACGTCGGTCTCGCCGGTGCGCTGCAGGTCGTCGCGGTCGAAGCTGCGGCCGTGGCCGGCGCAGGACGTGCCGCCGCGCGAGCGCAGGTGCGAGCCGGTCTGGGTGAGGCAACCGGGGGATTTGCGCGCCGCGTCGGCCTGGGCCTGCGACGGCGGCGACGGCGGCGACGGATCGGCCTGGGCCTGGGCCTCGGCGCGGGCGCCGGCCTGGACCTGCGCGCCAGCCTGGACCGGCGCGATCGACACCGAGGCATCGGCGCGAACCTGTGCCTGTGCCTGGCCCCCGGCCTGCGCCGGTTGCGCGGTGGCGGCGAAGGGCGCGGCCGCGAGCGCCATGGCGACGGCGGCCCATTGCGTGATCGATACGAAGCGCGGCATCGGATACCTCCTGGTCGAGCGGGGTCGAACTGGATCGAGCTGGGGCTGGCGTGCCCGGGAGTGCCCGGACCGATCGCGCCAGCGCGTGGCGCAGGGCAGTCCGGCCGCGTCCACGATACGCCTGCCGCGGCGCCGCGACGGCCCGGCCGCGCGCGCCGTTTAGGCGTTCGTCAGCGACCTGGACAGCCCGCGCGGCGGCCGCGCTGGAAGGCCAGGGCCTCGGCTCCGGTGGCCGGGCGCGGCGCCAGGCCATCGTCGAACAGCACCCGCCAGCGGCCGTCCCGGCCGCGCCGCCAGACCGAGCGATAGGCGCCCAGCCGGTAACGCGGCTGCGCGCCCGGCCGGACTCTCTGGTACAGCGCCGGCCCGCTCGACCACGCCACTCCGCCGGCCGGGACCACCTGGGTGGGATAACAGCGCAGCCGCATCGCGGTGCCGACGATCAAGTCTCGCCATTGCGCCAGGATCGCGGCCGCGCGCCAGCGCCGTCTTGCCGATCCTGCCCGCCTGCGTTCACGCCCAAGGCAGGCGCTCGCCGACACCGCCCCGCAACCCCGCCCGGCTATCATGGCGCGATGCCTTCGATCGCCTCCGCAGCCCGCGTTGCCTTGCTCGTCTTGGTCCTGTCCCTGGCCGCCTGCGCCACCTCGCCCCAGCGCCCGCCCGCTCCAGCTCCGGCTCCGGCTCCGGCGCAAGCTCAACCACAGCCGCCATTGCTGCTGATCTCCATCGACGGCTTCCGCGCCGATTACTTCGACCTCGGCATCAGCCCCAACATCGAACGCTTCGCCCGCGAAGGCGTACGCGCGCGATGGATGAATCCGTCCTATCCCTCGCTGACCTTCCCCAACCATTACACCCTGGTCACCGGCCTGCGTCCGGACCACCACGGCGTGGTCCACAACAGCATGTACGACGCCGAACTGGGCCGGTTCCGCGTACCCGACCGCCAGGCCGTGGGCGATGGGCGCTGGTGGGACGGCGGCGAACCGATCTGGGTCGGCGCCCAGCGCAACGGCCTGCGCAGCGCCACCTTGTTCTGGCCCGGCAGCGAGGCGCCGATCCGCGGCCTGCGCCCGGATCGCTGGAAGCCCTTCGACGCCCGCCTGCCCGAGGACCAGCGCGTGGACCAGGTGCTGGCCTGGCTGGGCGAGCCGCCGGACCAGCGGCCGCACGTAGTCACTTTGTATTTCGATGCGCTCGACCATGAAAGCCACGACCACGGCCCGGATTCGCAACCGGCGCGGCAGGCGCTGGCCCGCATCGACGCCGCATTCGGCCGGCTGCTCGACGGCCTGGCCGCGCGCGGGCAACTGGAAGGCGTGAACATCGTGCTGGTGTCCGACCACGGCATGGCCGAAGTCGCGCCGGGGCAGCGCATCGCGGTGGAGGACATGGTGAGCCAGGAGGAAGCGGTGGTGGTGTCGGTCGGCCAGTCGGTCGGCATCGCGCCCAACCCCGGGCACGAGGCCGAGGTCGAGCGCCGCCTGCTGGGCGCGCACGATCGCTACCAGTGCTGGCGCAAGGGCGAGTTGCCCGAGCGCTGGCATTACGGCCGCCATCCGCGGGTGCCGCCGATCGTGTGCCAGATGCGCGAAGGCTGGGACGCGGTGGAGCGCGAACGGCTGGCCAAGGCGCCGCCGGGACAGACGCGCGGATCGCACGGTTACGACCCGGGCCTGGCGTCGATGCGGGCGATCTTCGTCGCGCGCGGGCCGGCGTTCAAGCGCGGCGCGACGATCGCGCCGTTCGACAATGTCGATGTGTACCCGCTGCTGGCGCGGTTGATCGGGATCGAGCCGGCGCGCAACGACGGCGACATCGCGCCGCTGTTGCCGGCCTTGCGCGAGCCCTGAGCGACGCGTCGGCGCGCCGCAGCGCGCCCCAGCAAACTGCGACCGTAAACACGACCACGGCGCGATCTTGCGCGGCCCACGATCTTGCGCGACCCATTGCACACAGTCTCAGGCCTCGGCCGCACGGGCCGTCTCCCACGGCCCTGCCCGCCCCGACGTCCATGTCCGAATCCGGCCAGTCCGCCGCCGCGGCCGGTGCTAGCCTTGCTCCATGGACACCGCCACCGCCCCGGACCCCAGCCTGCCCCACTGGCGCGTCTGCGAGCAGGCCCGCCTCAGCCGCGACCCGCGCTTCGACGGCCTGTTCTTCACCGCCGTCACCAGCACCGGCATCTACTGCCGTCCGGTCTGCCCCGCGCCGGCGGCCAAACGCGAGAACGTGGCGTATTTCGGCCATGCCGCCGCAGCCGAAGCCGCTGGATTCCGGCCCTGCCTGCGCTGCCGGCCGGAGCTGTCGCCGGCCGAGGGCGCCTGGCGCCGCGGCGACGCGGCGGTGGCGCGCGCGCTCAAGCTCATCGATGAAGGCTTGCTGGCCGAACAACCGCTGGCGGCCCTGGCCGAACGCGTGGGCCTGGGCGAGCGGCAATTGCGCCGACTGTTCGTCGAGCGTCTGGGCGCACCGCCGATCGGCGTGCACGGCACGCGCCGGCTGCTGTTCGCCAAGCAGTTGCTGACCGAGACCCGCCTGCCCATCACCGAGGTCGCCCTCGCCGCCGGTTTCGGCAGCCTGCGCCGCTTCAACGCAGCCTTCCAGGCGGCTTACCGCATGGCCCCGCGCGAACTGCGCCGGCGCCCCTGGGACACGCCGGACTGCGAGGGCGATACGCTGGTGCTGCGGCTGGGCTATCGCCCGCCCTACGACCTGGCGGCGATGCTGGACTTCCTGCGCGGCCGCGCCCTGCCCGGTGTGGAAGCGGTCGATGCGCACAGCTACAGCCGGGTGTTCGGCCCGCCCGGCGGCGGCGAGGGCGCGCCGGGCTGGCTGCGGATCAGCGCCTGGCCCAGCGCCGCGGGCGAGCCGCCGCAGCATGCCTTGAAGCTGGAACTGCACGGCCCGCCGCCGGCGCGATTGCTGGACATCATCGGCCGGCTGCGGCGCATGTTCGACCTGGACGCCGATCCGACCGCCATCGCCGCCGCGCTCTCGGTCGATCCGCGCCTGGCCGCGCTGGTGCGCCAGCGCCCGGGCCTGCGCCTGCCCAGCGGCTGGGACGGCTTCGAGATCGCGGTGCGCGCCATCCTCGGCCAGCAAGTCAGCGTGGCCGCGGCGCGCACCTTCGCCGCGCGCGTGGCGCAGCGTTTCGGCCAAGTGCTGGCGCAGCCGTTCGCGCCCGGCCTGACCCATCTGTTCCCCACCGCGCAGGCGCTGGCCGAGGTCGACCTGGCCGACCCGGCGCACGGCATCGGCCTGATCCGCGCGCGCGCCGACACCGTGCGCACCGTGGCCCGCGCCCTGCTCGAAGGCCGGGTGGATTTCCGCGCCGAGCGCACCCTGGACGAGTTCGTCGCACGCTGGGTCGCCCTGCCCGGCATCGGTCCGTGGACGGCCCACTACATCGCCCTGCGCGCGCTGGGCCATCCCGATGCCTTCCCGGCCGACGATCTGGTGTTGCAGAAGGCCCTGCCCGAAGACGGCGTGCGCTTGAGCGCCAAGGCGCTCAGCGCCCGCGCCGAGGCTTGGCGACCGTGGCGAGCGTATGCGGTGATCCAGATCTGGCGCGACAGCATGCCGGCGGCGGCAGCCACGGCAACGGCGAACCAAGCGGTCGAACCGGCGGCGAGCGCGCCGCCACGCGGCGCGCGCCGTGGCCGCGGCGGCGCCGACGCTGGCTCGCCCTCGCCCTCGCCCTCGCCCAAGGCTCCCGCCGCGGCCGCGTCCTCGCGCAGGAGCCGCGCATGAGTTCGCCATTGCGATTGAAGGACAGCGCGGTCGATTACCAGCACATCGACAGCCCGGTCGGACGCCTGTTGCTGGCCAGCGGCAGCGACGGCCTGCGCCTGATCGAGTTCGAGGCGCCCTGGCATCCGGTGGCGATGGAACCGGGCTGGCGCGAAGGCGACAACGCACTGCTGCAACGCGCACGAGCGCAATTGCAGGACTATTTCGCCGGCCGCCGCCGCAGCTTCGAGCTGCCGCTGGCACCGCACGGCACGCGCTTCCAGTTGCAGTGCTGGCAGGCCCTGGCCGAGATTCCTTGGGGAAGCACCTGGAGCTATGCGCAGATGGCCCAGCGCATCGGCCGGCCCACCGCCACCCGCGCGGTCGGCGCGGCCAACGGCCGCAATCCGCTGCCCATCGTGCTGCCTTGCCATCGCGTGATCGGCGCCGACGGCAGCCTCACCGGCTTCGGCGGCGGCCTGCCGACCAAGCGCTTTTTGCTGGAGCTGGAAGGCGCGCTGCCGACGCAGGCGGCCCAAGCCGCCCGGGACGGGCCCCTCACCGGCGATCTGTTCGCCGGCTGAGCGCGCCGGCAAGGCGCTGCGGCGCGTGCGCTGGCCGGCCGCGGCTCGGCCGAGCCTGTAGGCTCTGCCAGACTTGGTTTCAGAGCCTGTCGGCTCTGTCCGGACCCGCCCGGCGCGCAGCGGCCCAAGCCGGGGCCAGGCCGCGGCAGGGGCAAACCATGCCGGCGATGTCTTAGTCGCGTCCGCTCGGGCGCCTGCTTTGGCTTCCGCGCTGGCCCCGGGGACCGGCGCCGATTTCCCCCTCAGTCCGCCATCAGCTCGCGCAGAGTGCGCGCATAGCGCTGCGCGATCGCGTCGCGGTCGCGGTGGCGGCCCTCGGCCACCACCTGGCGGCCGCCGACCCAGACCTCGCGCACCAGGTTGCGGTTGCCGCTGAACAGCCAGCGGTCGATGAAGTCCGCATCGCTGGCGCCGGCGAAGGCCGGGGCCTGTTCGTCCAGGCCGAGCACGTCGCCGGCCAGTCGCTCGGCAGCGTGGCCGGTGGAGCGCTCGGCGCTGGCGAGCGCGCCGCGCAGCAAGGTCTCGCCGACGCTGTCGCTGGCGCTGACCGCGATGTTTCGCCGACGCGTGACCAGGCGCTGGCCGTACTCCAGCCAGCGCAGTTCTTCCACCGGGCTGACCGAGATGTGCGAATCCGAGCCCACGCCCCACTGGCCGCCGGCATCGAGGTAGTCGCGCAGCGGGAACAGGCCGTCGCCGAGGTTGGCCTCGGTGGTGGTGCAGATCGCCACGGTCGCGCCGCTGCGCGCCACGTCGCGTACCTCGCCCGCGTCCAGATGGGTGGCGTGGACCAGGGTCCAGCGCGCGTCCACCTGGGCGTGGTCGAGCAGCCAGCGCACTGGGCGCGCGCCGCGCACGGCCAGGCAGTCCTCGACCTCGGCCACCTGCTCGGCGATGTGCAGGTGCACGCGGCTGTCGGCCGGCAGCGCCGCCAGGGTCTGCGCCATCGGCGCCGGCGGCACCGCACGCAGGCTGTGCAGGCAGCAGCCGACTTCCAGCATCGCATCGCCGGCCGCGTCGGCGCGCAGGGTCTGCAACAGGCGCAGATAGGCATCGACCTCATGGCCGAAACGGCGCTGGCGCTCGCCCAAGGGGCGTTCGTCGAAACCGCCGGTCATGTACAGCACCGGCAGCAAGGTCATGCGGATGCCGGTTTCGCGCGCGGCAGCGACCAGCGCGCGCGACATCGCCGCCGGGTCGGCGTAGGGCCGGCCGTCGGGAGCGTGGTGCAGGTAGTGGAACTCGCACACGCTGGTGTAGCCGGCCTCCAGCATTTCCGCGTAGAGCTGGGCGGCGACCGCATGCAGGGCCTCGGGGCTGAAGCGGGCGGCGAAGCGGTACATGGTCTCGCGCCAGGTCCAGAAGCTGTCGGCCGGATCGGTCTGGCGCTCGGCCATGCCGGCCATGGCGCGCTGGAAGGCGTGCGAGTGCAGGTTGGCGATGCCGGGCACGCGGCGCGCGCCGGTGTCCACGGAAGGGCGACGCCAGCCGGAAGGCGTCCACAGGGCGGCTTGGTCGAGGTCGGTCATGCGCCCATTCTCGCCCGCCGGCGCGCGCAGCGCGACCGCCACGGCCGCGCGCCGGCCGCTGGGGCTAAAATCGGCGCATGAGCCCCCACGCATCGCACGCCGAGACCGCCCGCCCGCCCTTCGACGGCCTGATCCTGGGCGCCCACCTGGCCACCCTGGAGGGCGAGCAGGGGTATGGCGAGGTCGCCGACGCCGCGCTGGCCTGGCGCGATGGCGCCATCGCCTACGCTGGCCCGCGCCAGGGCCTGCCCGGCCCAGCCGAAGACTTGGCCGCCCAGGTGATCCAGGCCGAGGGCTGGATCACCCCCGGCCTGGTGGACTGCCACACCCACCTGGTCTTCGCCAGCGACCGCGCGCGCGAGTTCGAGTTGCGCCTGCAAGGCGCCAGCTACGAGCAGATCGCCCGCGCCGGCGGCGGCATCCTCTCCAGCGTGCGCGCCACCCGCCAGGCCAGCGAGGACGAATTGCTGCGCCAGTCGCTGCCGCGCGCGCGCGCGCTGATCGCCGACGGCGCCACCACCCTGGAGATCAAGTCCGGCTACGGCCTGGACCTGGACAATGAGCGCAAGATGCTGCGGGTCGCGCGCCGCATCGGCGACCGCCTGGGCGTACAGGTGCGCACCACTTACCTGGGCGCGCACGCGCTGCCGCCGGAATACCAGGACCGCGCCGACGACTACATCGATGCGGTCTGCCGCTGGTTGCCGGCGCTGCACGGCGAAGGCCTGGTCGATGCGGTGGATGCCTTCTGCGAGGGCATCGGCTTCAGCCCGGCCCAGACCACCCGCGTATTCGAGGCCGCGCATGCGCTCGGCCTGCCGGTCAAGCTGCACGCCGACCAGCTCAGCGATCTGGGCGGCGGCGCCCTGGCGGCGGCCTTCGACGGGCTTTCGGCCGACCACGTCGAACACACCTCGCTGCAAAGCGTGCGCGCAATGGCCGAGCACGGCACGGTCGCGGTGTTGCTGCCCGGCGCCTTCCACGTGCTGCGCGAAACCCAGTTGCCGCCGCTGGACGCCTTCCGCGAGCACGGCGTGGCGATGGCGGTGGCCACCGACTGCAACCCTGGCACCTCGCCGCTGCTGTCGCTGCGCCAGGCCATGCAGTTGTCGTGCACGCATTTCCGTCTGACCCCGGAAGAAGCGCTGCGCGGCGCCACCGTGCACGCCGCGCGCGCACTCGGCCTGGCCGACCGCGGCCGGCTGCAGGTCGGCCAGCGCGCCGACTTCGTGCTGTGGGACATCGGCCACCCGGCCGAGCTGTGCTACTGGCTGGGCGGCCGCCTCGCCCGGCAGGTGTTCGCCGGCGGCCGCGCGCTGGCCTGAGGCGCCGCGGCGGCGCCGGTCGCCGCCTGGCGCGCGCCTTGGCCGCCGCACTGGGGTACGCTGGGCGCCCGCGTGCGCGACCGGCGCGCGCTTCCAACGGAGGTCCTGTGCGGATCGCAGCGCTCGCTCTCGCCCTGGTCCTGTCGCCGCTCGCCGCGCAGGCCGACCAACCCCTCAGCGCCGGCCAGCGCCTGGCCCAGGACGCGATCATCGTCGATACCCACATCGACGCGCCCAGCCTGCTGCTGCGCCAGTGGGCCGACCTCGGCGTGGACACGCCCAAGGTCGAGTTCGACTACCCGCGCGCGCGCCAGGGCGGCCTGGACGTGGCCTTCATGTCGATCTACACCTC
>CBIFVU010000147.1:0-9897 GCA_966185905.1 uncultured Lysobacter sp. | reverse complement strand
CCTCGAACCCGCCCCCATGCAGACCCGACCCTGGGCTGGACAGCCGGGGCGAACACAGGCCGCGGAGAACGTCCCGGAGCCCGCCCGAGAACGGGCCCAGGCCAAGCCCGTCCTCGCGCCTTGCGGGCCGGCGCAGCGGCGCCAGCGGCCAGTCCTGCCTCGGCGGCGGTCGGTGGCCGCTCATCCCGTCGCCACCCGCGCCCACAGCGGCAGCACCGGCAGCGACAGCAACAAGCCGTAGCCGACCATCGCCGCGGCCAGGCGCGGCGCCAGCCCATGGGCGATGGCCAGCGCGCCGGCCGTGACCATCGGCGGCATGGCCGACTCCAGCACCGTCGCCTGCGCCATCTCGCCGTGCAGGCCCAGCAACGGCGCCAGCGCCCAGGCCAGTGCCGGCATCAGCCCCAGCTTCAGCGCCAGGCCGGCGGCCAAGGGTTTGAGCTCCTCGCGCGGCAGGGCCAGCTTCACCGACAGGCCGATGGTCAGCATCGCCAGCGGCAGCAGCGCATCGGACAGGCGTTGCAGGGCGGTGGCGACCCAGCTCGGCGGATCGGCCGGCATCGCCGTGAACCCCAGCGCCAGCGCCCACAGCGGCGGGAAGCGCAGCACTCGCAGCAGCATCGCGCGCGCGTCCGGCGCCCGGTCGCCGCCGTAGTGCGCCAACACCCACAAGCCGAAGGTGGACAGGATCAGGAACGCGCCGAACTGGTCGTAGACCACGGCGTAGGGCAGGGCGTGCTCGCCGATCAGCGCGCGGGTCAGCGGATAGCCGAGGAAACTGGTGTTGCCCAGGGCGACGGTCAGCAGCAGCACCGCGCGCTCGTCGCGGCGCAGGTCCAGCGCGCGCGCCAGCAGGCCGACCAAGGGCACGGTCGCGGCCAGCAGCAGCCACGGCACCGCGGCCACCCCGAGCAGGGCCGGCTCCAGGTGCAGGCGCGGGGCATAGCGCAGCACCGCCGCGGGCAGGCAGACGTAGAGCACGACCAGGTTCAAGGTCTGCGCGGCGTTGTCGGGCAGCGCACGCAGGCGCTGGAACACATAGCCCAGGGCCAGCATGGCCAGCACCAGGGCGAAGGCGTCGAAGGCCATGAGCGGAGCGGTGGGGGCGACCTGGGCATGGTCGCGGTTGTGCGCGGGCAGCTCAAGCCGTGCACCGTGTGCGCGGAAGGCGGGGCTGATGGCGGCGTGGATGGTGCGCTTCGCCGCCCGGCGCGGGTCGCGCCGGTTCGCCATCCTCGCACAGGCGTCGGGCCAGCGATGCGCGACGCATGACGAGGCGGGCGGCGCGGGGAGGTTGCGATCCAGTCGCCGCGGAACCAGTCGCCGCGGAAACGGAGAGGGAGCGCCGGAGGAACGCGTGCGGCGGCTCGCTCCCGGTCCCCTGCCTGCGTTCAGGGGCAGGAACGGCGCTAGCTCAGGGCGGGCCGTTCGGCGCAACCGGAGCGGGCCGGACCGGGAATCGGCGGCGCCTCGGGGCGGCGAGCGCATGGGTCGGCCCGCGGCGCGGTCGGCCTGCTGCGCGTGGAACCGTATGATGTGGCTTCCACGGAAGACCCTCTCCCATGAGCGACCTGCAAGACCTCTCCGCCCTCATCCGCTCCAACACCCCCCTGATCGTGATCGAGACCCGCGATGAAGGCCGCGTGGTCGAGCTGTTCCGCCAGGTGCTGATGCAGGTCTGGCGCGCGCTGTATCGCTGGTCGATCACCGAGGGCCTGCGCCGGGTCGATTTCGACCAGGACGAGGAGCACACCGATGTCGCGCCCGACCTCTCGGCCACCCTGCAGTCCATCCGCGACGCCGAGCAGCGCGGCATCTATTTGCTGTTCGATGTCCATCCCTATCTCGGCTACGCCAGCACCCAGCGCCAGTTGCGCGAGATCCTGCAGCGCCGCGGCACCCGCCAGCCGCATGTGCTGGTGATGATCGGCCAGGCGGTGGAGCTGCCGCCGGACCTGGAATCGCTGGCCGTGCGCCACCGCCCGCGCCTGCCCGACGCGGCCGCCCTGCTCAAGCTGGTGCGCGAGGAGGCGGAGAACTACATGCGCGAGCACGGCGGCCGCCGGGTCGAGAGCGATGCCGAGGCGGTCCAGCAGATCGTGCGCAACCTGCAAGGCCTGGACCTGGTCGATGCGCGCCGCATCGCCCGCCACCTGATCTTCCGCGACGGCGCCATCGGCGCCGACGACCTGCCCGAACTGGCCAAGCTCAAGTTCGAGTTGCTCAACCGCTCCGGCCACCTGCATTACGAGTACGACAGTGCGCGCATGGCCGAAGTCGCCGGCGCGCGCCGGCTCAAGCGCTGGATCGAGCAGCGCCGCGCGGTGTTCGCCAGCGGCCAGGCGCCGGCCGGGCTGGACCCGCCCAAGGGCATCTTGCTGCTGGGCGTGCAGGGCTGCGGAAAATCGATGATCGCCAAGGCCGTCGCCGCCGGCTTCGGCGTGCCGCTGGTGCGGCTGGACTTCGGCACGCTGTACGACAAATACCACGGCGAAACCGAGAAGAACCTGCGCGCGGCGCTGGCCTCGGCCGAGCAACTCGAACCGGCGGTGCTGTGGATCGACGAGATCGAGAAGGGCCTGGCCGGCGACGGCGGCGATGGCGACGGCGGCGTGTCGCGGCGGGTGCTGGGCTATCTGCTGACCTGGATGGCCGAGCGCCGCTCGCGCCTGTTCCTGGTCGCCACCGCCAACCAGATCGAGGCGCTGCCGCCGGAGTTGTTGCGCAAGGGGCGCTTCGACGAAATCTTCTTCGTCGATCTGCCGGTGGCCGAGGTCCGGGTCGAACTGTTCGCCACCCATCTGCGCAAGCGCGCGCTGGCGCCGGAGGGTTTCGACCTGGACGCGCTGGCCGCGGCCAGCGAAGGCTTCTCCGGCGCCGAGATCGAGCAGGCCATCGTCGCGGCGATGTACGCCGCCCATGCCGCCGGCGCGCCGCTGAGCGACTTCCAGTTGCGCGCCGAACTGCGCCAGACCCGGCCGCTGTCGGTGTTGATGGCCGAGCGGGTCCAGGCCCTGCGCGAATGGGCGCAGGGCCGCACCGTGCCGGCCGACTGAGCCGCCCGATCCGGTCCCGGGCTCCGTCGCCCTGCTACCGCTGGCATCGCTACCACGACTGCCACCGTTGCCCCGACGCCCTGCGGGGCCGGCGACCGATCTGTCCAGCCGATCCGCCGGCGGCCTGTCTGCCGGTCCAGCCGGCTGCCCACCCAGCGCCCACCGTCCAGCGCCCAGCGCCCGGAAGGCCCCGCGCCCGGTCCAGCGCGCCGGCAGCGCCGGCATGGCGCCGCTACAATCGAAGGTCTTTCCCGTCCGAAGCCCACAGCGAATGCACGAATCCATCCTCCAGGCCCTGCGCAGCGGCGACGCCGTGCAGGCGCAGGCGGCCGCCGAACAGGCCGTCGCCGCCGATCCGCAAGACGCCACCGCGCACCGCCTGCATGCGGCCGCGCTGCGCCTGGGCGGCGACCGCGAGGGCGCGCTGGCGGCGCTGGACCGCGCCATCGGCCTGACCCCCGAGGACGCGCAACTGCACCTGGAGCGCGCCGGCGCCCTGCTCGAAGGCCGCCAGCTCGACCAGGCCCAGTCGGCCCTGGCCACCGCCATCGGCCTGGACCCCAACCAGTTCTCCGCCTATGTCACCCAGGCCCAGCTGGCCCTGGTCCTGGGCGAACTGGACGAGGCCGAGCGCCTGGGCCGCACCGCCGCACGCATCGCCCCGGAGCATCCGCAGGTGATCGCCATCGAAGGCGCCGTGGCCCTGCGCCGCGGCGACGCCGACCGCGCCCTGTCCCTGCTCAGCCACGCCGCCTCGGTCGCACCGGACAACCCGCAGGTGCTGCACGGCCTGGGCTTCGCTTACCTGGCCAAGGACCACCTGGCCTTCGCCGAACAGGCCTTCCGCTCGCTCGACCAGCACTACCCCGGCCAGGACAGCCTGCAATTGCTGATCGCCGACCTGCTGCGCCGGCAGTCGCGTTTCGCCGAGGCCGCCGACCACATCGCCCCGCTGGCCGCGCGCGCCGACACCGGCCTGGGCATCAAGCGCTGGGCCGGCGAGCTGGAACTCGACGCCGGCCGCCCCGACCGCGCCCTGCCGCTGCTGCGCGCGAGCTTCGACGCCGAGCCGCGCGATCCGCGCACGCTCAACGCGCTGATGGCCGCCTGGGTGCGCCTGGGCGACCGCGACGCCGCGCGCCAGGGCCTGGACGCGGCGGTCGCCGCCCATCCCGGCCATGTCGATCTGTGGCGCGCGCGCCTGGCGCTGGAGCCGTTCGCCGAAGAAGGCTCGCTGGCCGTGATCGAGCGCTGGCTGCAGGCCGACCCCGACAGCCTGGCCGCGCTGGAAGCGCGCGCCGCGGTGCACGACTACCACGGCGAACACGCACAGGCCGAGGCCCTGGCCGAGCGCATCATCGAACTGCAGCCCGGCGATGTGCGCGCGGAGATGCGCGTAGTCCGCGGCCTGGCCGAGCGCGACCCGGAAGCCGCTGCCGAGCGGGTCGAGCGGCTGATCGCCCAGGCCGTGGACCCGGCGATCAAGCGCGAGCTGCGGCAACTGCTGGGCCGGTGCCTGGACCTGGCCGGCCAGACCAGCGCCGCCGCGGCGACCTGGGCCGAGTTGCACGCCGAAGTGGTCGAGCACCGCCTGCCGCGCAACGCCATCAGCGCCAACGGCGGCGACGAATGGCCGGCCCTGGCCAGCATCGCCGAGGGCACCCACGGCGTGCTGCTGCTGTGGGGCGCGCCCGGCTCGCAGGTCGAGCTCATCGCCCAGGTGTTGTCGGCGACCGGTGCGCCGCTGCTGGGCGACCGCTTCGGCGCGCAGCCGCCGAACGACCCGCTGCAGCGCTACAGCACCGTCGACGAACTGCTGTCCGGCCAGCTCGACCCGGCCTTCATGGTCCAGCTCTACCGCGCCGCGCTGCCCGCGCGCGGCGTGCCGGCCGGCCCGGTGTTCGACTGGCTGCTGTGGTGGGACAACGCCCTGTTGCGCGCGCTGCGCCCGCACCTGGCCGAGGCGGTGCTGCTGATCGCCGTGCGCGATCCGCGCGACATGCTGCTGGACTGGCTGGCCTTCGGCAGCCCGACCCCGTACGCGCTGGAAACCCCCGATGCCGGCGCGCGCTGGCTGGCGCGCGTGCTCAACCAGGTCGCCGACCTGCACGAGCAATCGCTGTTCCCGCACCGGCTGGTGCACCTGGACCGGATCGGCGAGGGCGCCCAGCCCATCGCCCAGGAGATCGCCAACACCCTGCGCACCCAGGTGCAGTTGCCGCCGGGCCTGGAGATCGACCCGCGCTTGCCGGCCGGGCGCTGGCGCGATTACGCCGAGCCGCTGGCCGAGGCCTTCGCGGTGCTGGCGCCAGTGGCGCGCCGGCTGGGATACGCGGAGAACTGAGCGCGCCGCGCGAGCGAGCATCGGCATCCGATCATCGACACTCGGCGCCGCCTCCGCGGCGCCGCACGAACAGGAGTCCATCATGCGCATCCACAGCGACAGCTTCCGCCACGGCCAGCGCCTGCCGGCCGAGTTCGCCGCCGGCCAGGCCACTGCCGAGGGCTTCGGCTTCGGCGCCAACCGCAATCCGCACTTGGCCTGGGACGAGGCGCCCGAGGGCACGCGCTCCTTCGCCCTGGTGTGCATCGATCCAGACGTGCCCACCGTGCCGGAAATGGTCGGCCGCGCCGACGTGCAGATCCCGGTCGACCAGGTCCGCTGCGACTTCGTGCACTGGGCCATGGCCGATATTCCCGCCACGGTGCGCGAGATCGCCGCCGGCAGCGCCAGCGACGGCGTGGTCCCCGGCGGCAAGCGCGAGCCCGGCGGCCCGGCCGGCGCGCGCCAGGGCCTGAACGACTACACCGGCTGGTTCGCCGCCGACGCCGACATGGCCGGCGACTGGCTGGGCTATGACGGCCCGTTCCCGCCGCCCAACGACCTGCGCCTGCACCGCTATTTCTTCCGCGTGTTCGCGCTCGACGTGGAGCGCCTGGAACTGCCGCCGCGCTTCACCGCCGGCGACGTATTCAAGGCCATGCACGGCCATGTGCTGGCCCAGGCTTCCACCTACGCAACGTATTCGCTCAATCCGGCCGTGGCCGGCTGAGCCGGATCGGCCGGGGCCGGCTCGATGGAGCCGGTCGATGGCGTCGGCCCGCACTGGACCGGGCCGCTCCCGCACGGATCGGCGAGGACGGCGGCGCGACCGGGTCGGTCGAGCCCCGCCGATAGCGCCCCATCGCGCCCCATCGCGCCCAGCGCCTCCGGGACCCTGCCCGCTCAGGCCGGCCGCCCGGCGCGCCTTGCGCGCGCCGGCGCCGCCCTGGCTCAGGACTTGGGCGGCGGGACCAGCTCGCTCTCGACCACCATGTCCAGCACATAGGCCACCGACGAAGCGTCGGCCGGCGGGTTCTTGACGTCGAACTTCTTCACCCGCACCACGTTGCGCACGCCCGGCTCGTGCTGGTAGCCCTCGATCTCCTGGTACAGGAACTGCCAGTCCTGCTGAGGCTGGAGCGCCACGCCGTTGCCGTCGTAGCGGCGCTCGCGCACCCACAGGCACTTGTGCTCGGGCATCAGCGGATGCGGGCAGGTGCGGCGCTGGGCATCGACCTCGAAAAACATCGTGGTGCCTTCGCTGCCGTAGCGGGTCTGCGCGGTCGGCTCGCCGACCAGGCCGAGCTTGGCGCCGGAGGCGGTGGTCAGGCTCAACCGCGGCTCCGGGCCCTGACCTTCCAGGGCGAAGCCCGCGCCGCCTTCCAGCAGCTTGGAGATCTCGCTGTCCATCTGCATCAGGCGCGCGTCCTGGCAGGCCATCAGGGTGGTGCGGATGCCGCCGATCTCCAGGCGCTCGCCCTTGACCGTGTAGCCGCCGCCCAGATGGTTGCAGCCGCCGCCGATGCCCAGGTTGCCCTTGGAGAAGCTCAACTGCAGGCCGTACTTGCCCTCGCGCTGCAGCGCTGGGATCGGCTTGCCGGCGCTGTCCACAGCCGAGACCAGATTCCAGCGATAGCCGTCCAGAGTCGCGGCCGGGGCGCCGGCGGCCGGCGCGGTGGAGCCGCCCGCCGCTGCGGTGGGCGCGGGCGACTGCGGCGCGGTATCGGAGTGGGAGGGCGCGGCGCAGGCGGCGAGCAGGGCGCTCGCCAGGACGGCGGCGGAGAGCAGCGAAAGCGGACGGGTCGGGTTCATGGCGAGGAATGATCCAGGTTGGGTTGCGAAGACTGGATCAACGGATCGGCGCAGCGGCCGGGGTTTTTCCCTGTTCAGCAATATTCAGCCGGCGGCCAGCCAAGCCCGGCGGAGCCGTTCCCGGCGCGCCGCCGCAGGCGGCCCGTGGCTGCCACGGTAGGGGGCGGCATTGGGGCCGGCTTGGACGGACAAGCACCGGCGCACCGGCGCTGCCGGACCGCGAACCCGGTGGATGACGGGGTTCGGGCGGGCGACGGCCTGGACCGAAGCGATGCTGGGCGGGCTCCGGGAGCGGGCCCCAGGGTGCGCAGGTTCCGGACAGGCGGGCGCAAGACGCTGCGGCCCCAGGGCGGCGCGCACCCCGGCGGCGCACCCGGGCGGCTTTGAACGCAGGGCGCAGGCCGGACAACCCGGCGTACAGGCCGGACGGGGCAAGGCGGTGCAGCCCAGGGCGGTGCAGTTCAGGGCGTGCAGCCCAGGCCGCGCAGCTCAGGGCGATGCGGCAGCCGCCGGCGCCTGCGCTTCGACCGCGGCCAGCACGTGCACGGGGGCGGCACCAGCCGCGGCCGGGTAGCGCTTGACCCGCAGCAGCCGGCGCTGGCCCGCCTCGGGCCGGTAGTCGTGCACCGCGCCGGGCAGGGCCTGCCAATCGCCGGCGGGACGGCCCCACTGGCCGCGCGCCTCGACCCGGCGCTCGCGCACCCACAGGCAGGGCGCCGCGTTCGGCGGCGGGCAGGCGCGGCCGTCTTCCTCCAGGTACACGATCCGCGGTGTGCCGCGGGCATAGCCTGCCTCGACCGGATGCAGCGACAGCCGGGTGCCGTCGTGCGCCAGCAAGCCCAGGCGCAGCTCGGCGCCCTGGCCGTGCACGCTGTAGGCGATCGGGCCGCGCAGGTGCTGGGCCACGGCCTGCTCGATCGCCGGCGCATCGGCGAGCGCGCAGGCCATCTCGGTCTGCTCCAGTTCGCCTTCCGGCACGATCCGCCCGGCTTGCAGGCGATAGCGCACCTGGAAGCGATTGCAGCCGGCGGCGATGTGCAGCCGCTGCGCGTCCACGCTCAGGCGCACGGCTTGCGCTCCCCGGCCTTGCAAGCGTTGCAGCGGTCGCCCGGACAGGTCGCTGGCGGTGGCCACTTCCCAACGGTAGTCGCGCAAGGTGTCGCGGTCGCGCTCGACCTGGCCGCAGCCGGTCGCCAGCATGGCCAGCGCGCAGGCGGCGGCCAGGGACTTGGGCGGGAGCGGTGCGGTCATGGACGGAGGCGGCGGCGTGGCGGTCGCCAAGAGTACCGGCCCGCAGCGCCGGCGCCAGCGTCGCGGTTCATTGTTCGCGCGGTTTGGCGAATTTCTGCGCCAGCGCCTGACGGGCGGCGTCCAGGTCAGGGCCGGCGTCGTCGCCGGCCCGGTCCACGCGCTCGCCGTCGCCGGATTCGTCGCCGTCAGCGATCACCGCATCGACATGGGCGAGCAGGGCCGCCGCGGTGCTGGCGGCGCACTGCATGGCCGCGTTCGGGAACACGCCCAGTTGCACCCCGGCCTGGTCCATCGAGATGGCCCGTTCGCGCCAGGCGGCCAGCTCGCGCGCCACCGGCGCATAGCCGCCCAGGCCCGGCGCCTCGGCCAAGCTGGCGCGGGCGGTGGCCGCCGACGGCCAGGCCGGCAGCAGCTCGGCGCCGTCCTGGTCGAACAAAGTCAGCAGGTACTCGCCCGACTCGGCCACCCAGAACCGGCCGGTGCGGGCCAGCGCCTCGACGAAGGCGGCGTAGCGCTCGCCGGCGGACAGCCCGGCGTAATCCAGCAAGCGCGCGTCCTCGTCGGACAAACGCGGGTCGGAGGGATGCGGAGAGGTCATGGCGGCGGTCCGGGGCGGTCGGGCTCAACTGCCGGAGGGCATCAGCAGCAGCAAGGCCGCGCCGAAGGCCACCCGGTAGATCGCGAAGGCGGTGAAGCGGTGGCTCTGGATATAGCGCAACAGCCACTTGACCGCGATGAAGGCGGTCACCGCCGAAGCCACGAACGCCACCGCCAGCGCGCTCCAGTCCTCCTGCGCCGCCGCCGGGGTGCCCAGCACGCCCATCAGCTCGTAGCCGCTGGCCGCGAACATGGTCGGGATGCCGACCAGAAAGGCGAACTCGGTCGCCGCCGCGCGCTGGGTGGTGCCGGCCAGCAAGGCCACGAAGATGGTCGCCGCCGAGCGCGAGGTGCCCGGGAACACGCCGGCCACGACCTGGGCGATGCCCACCAGCGCGGCCACCGTCCAGGTGATCTGGCTGCGCTCGCCGAGCGCGGCGGCGCGCTTGGCCGCGAAATGCTCGGCCGCGACCATCCACACGCCGCCCAGCACCAGCGCCCAGGCGATCGGGGTGACATGGTCGGGCAGGCTGAAACCGGCCTTCTTGACCGCGATGCCCAGCACCGCGGTCAGGCCGAAGGCCAGGCCCAGCTTGAGCAGATAGTCCCAGTTCTCGCGCTGGCTGAAGCCGGTGAGCAGGCCCCACAGGCGTTTGCGGTAGATCACCACCACCGCCAGGATCGCCCCGGCCTGGATCGAGATGTTGAACAGGTCCGAGCGTTGGCCCAGCCAGTGCTGAGCGATGAGCAGGTGCCCGGTGCTGGAGATCGGCAGGAACTCGGTGATGCCTTCGATGATGCCCAGCAGCAGGGCGGCTAACAGGTCGGTCATTGGGGGGCGGGGATTGGGGATTCGGG
>CBIFVU010000146.1:0-9962 GCA_966185905.1 uncultured Lysobacter sp. | reverse complement strand
GAGACAGGGACGCCAAGGGGCGGCACGATGCGCCACCAGGCTGGCGACCGGGTCGATCGCGCTTTGCGGAAGGGCGTTGCCGTTGGTGCTGTATGCTGGCCAAAAAAGGCGCGGCCGATCCGTGGTCTGGACTTGGGCCCGGCGGCGACGCTCCTACAGTCGGCGCAGAGGGCCGCCATGGCAGGCATCGAGTTCGCTGTACAGTCCGGTTACGTCGGATGCTTCCTGTCAGGGAGGGCGGTGTGATCGATCTTTGGGTCGCTCTCGTATTGGTATTGGTGCCCTTGGTCGGCTGCTCAGGCCGGCTGCAGGACGATCAGGCGCGCGCGGATTTCGCCTCGCTCGCCCGCCAGGGCAGGATCGCCGCGCCGGAGCACGAGACGAAAATCGTCCGGGGCGAGGGTTGGGGCGAGGGCGAAGAGGTCAGGGTGTACTTCTGCGCTCGGCGGCCCGCCACCGGGAACGCTTGCGTGGAGGACTTCATCGGCCCGTCGTATCAACGCGAGTCCGGGGGCTGGCGATTGATCGCTGTGGCTTCGCCTGGCCGCTCTGGCGATGATGGCGCAATGAACAGGAACGGACCGATCGCGAACCCTCAGGCCACGCTTGCCCGACCGGCCCGGCCGCCGATGGACGGATGAAAGCCCGGCCGGACATCGTGGCCGCACTGAAGTTGCTCGACAAGGGCGCAGCGGCAGAAGCCTTGGCCATCGCCGAAATGTTGGCGGATTCGCGGGACGGTGCGGTGAGGATTTCGGGCTTGATTTGCAAAGGCCTGGTTTACGAGCATGGCGGGCAGGGCGTGCCCATGGATCTTGGAAAAGCCTTGCATTGCTATCGCTCGGTGGCCCTGGTGACCCGCGATGCGGACACGTTCTGCGATATGGCCCGGGTCTTGCTGAAGCAGGGCGGCGAGCAATGCGAGGCCGGCCATCGCTATCTTCTGGAGGCGGCGCGGTCGAAGCACAGCCCGGAGGTATCGCTCGGATTCGCCGAATACTATCGGTCCCGTCCGGTGCCCGACTTGTCCGCATCCCGGGCGCATTACCTCAAGGCCGCCTTGGCAGGGCGGTTCCGAGGTTTCTTCGGCTATTCGGAAATTTCCAGAAAACTGGGCCAGCCATGGCGGGCGCTGGGGATGGACTGCCTGCGGCTCGTGCTCGGGCCGGCAATCGCCTTATTGCTGGGAAGCAAGGCCCAGGGGCGATTTTAACGAAGCACCACTATTGCGCGAGGCTGCTCGGGCGCTGCTGTGTCGGTCTGAGGCTGGATCGCCTGTGGCGAGCGGGCAGTGGGAGCCTGCGATCGGGATGCGGAGGTGCGCGAATACGACAGGGGGCTGGCCTCGCCCACCCAGTGATCGCCGCCGCGTATAGCCAGCGCCGCGTGCGCGCCACTATCGCGTAGGTTCAGTGCGTTGTGCATCGGCGGCCGGGCCGAGCCGGCCCGAACGCCGCCGTAACGGCGGGCCGCCGTCGATGCGCGGCCTACGATCCTGGGCGTATACTCCGCCGGTCTTGAACTCTTCGCGAGGTGTTCGTCCGATGCGCCAGTGATGCCGCCGTCCAACGACGGCCCGACGTTTCCCCAGCCGCGTTGCGGCGGGCGTTGCAGGCATCACCGAAGGAGTGCGCATGGCGAAGACGCTTTCGCTGGACCGGCTTGGATTGGAGCGCGTGTCCTGTGTCCTGCCCGATGGGCGGGTGTTGTTTTCCGATCTCGATCATCGTTTCGACCCGCGGCCGACCGGCTTGGTGGGGCGCAACGGCGTGGGCAAGAGTCTGCTGGCGCAGATCCTCGCCGGTCGCCGCGAACCCAGCGCCGGGCGCTGCCTGCGGCCGGGCCGGGTGGCCTATCTGCCGCAACGCTTGGCGGTGTCGGAGCGGGACGATGTGGCTGGCCTGGCGGGCGCAGCGCCAGTGCTGGATGCCTTGCAGCGGATCGAGGCCGGCAGCGTGGATCCGGCCGATTTCGACGCCGTCGGCGATGCCTGGGACCTGCCGCACCGTCTGCGCACCGAGTTGCGGGCCTGCGGCCTGGGCGGACTGGAACTGCGCCGTCCCGCGCATTCGCTCAGCGGCGGCGAGGCGATGCGGGTGGCCTTGGCCGGGGCGCTGGCCTCGTCGGCGGATTGGCTGATCCTGGACGAGCCGAGCAATCATCTGGATGCCGCGAGCCGGCGCGAACTGGCGGCGCGCCTGCGCGACTGGCCGCGCGGCTTGATCGCGATCAGCCACGACCGCGCTTTGCTGGTCCGCATGCAGTGCATCGTCGAACTCTCGCCTGGAGGATTGCGCAGCCACGACGGCGGCTACGATGAATATGCCCGGACCAAGGCCGAGGAAGGCGAGCGCGCCGCCGACCGCTTGCGCGCGGCCAAGTGCGAGCGCGATCGCCAGGTGCGGCGCGCGCACGAGCTGGACGAACGCGCGCAGCGGCGGCAAGCGCGGGGCGCGCGCCAGGCGCGCGGCGCCAACCAGGCGCCGATCCTGCTCGGCCTGCGCCGGCAGCGCGCCGAGGGCAGCCTGGGCAAGCATCTGCAAGAACAGGCGCTCCTGCGCGAACAGGCGGCCGGCCGCGTGCGCGAGGCCGCGGCGCAGGTCGAACCGGCGATGCCGGTGGTGCTGCATGCGCCGGAATGGGAGGCCCTGGCGCAGCGGCGGGTAGCCAGCCTGGAGCAGGCGCTGCTGCCGTTCCTGTCCGGGCCGGCCGCGCGCATCGACCTGCATCTGTCCGGCCCCTGCCGGATCGGCGTGAGCGGCGACAATGGCCGCGGCAAATCGACCTTGCTGCGGCTGCTGGCCGGACGATTGGCTCCACTGGAGGGAACCTGCCGCACGCATGTGCCGGTGGCCTATCTCGACCAGCACGCCAGCCTGCTGGACCCGGCCGCCTCAGCGCTGGCGCAGTTGCGCGCCGCGCAGCCGAGCCTGGAGGAGAGCGAACTGCGCCAGCGGTTGTGGCAACTGGGCCTGGACGCCGACCGCATCGGCCTGCCGAGCGCCTTGCTCAGCGGCGGCGAGCGGATCAAGGCGGCGCTGGCCTGCGTGCTGTACGCACAGGAACCGGCGCAGCTATTGCTGCTGGACGAGCCGGGCAACCACCTCGACCTGGCCTCGCAGCGGGCGCTGGAAGCGATGCTGGTGCAGTATCGCGGCGCGCTGCTGGTGGTTTCGCACGATGAGGCGATGCTGGCGCGACTGGACTTGGACGAGCGCCTGCACGTGGATGCCGGGGGCTGGCGGCGGGGGCCGATGGACGCCGCGCCGGCGTGAGCCGGGCGGGCTCAGCCTGCCTCGTCGACGAACGGGTCCTTGCAGTCTCCGGCCGCCTTGCGCTCGCCCGCGCCGCGGGCCTCGCAGGGCCACAGCGCCCGCGGCACCCGCTCGCGCAGTTCCCAGCGCTCGCCGGTCCAGACCAGGAAGGCCAGGTGCGCTTGCGAGGACGGTGCGTCCAGCAGGCGCCGGTCGCGCGCGGGCGGTGGCCGGTCCGGGTCGAACTCCATGACCCAACGCAGCACCGGCGTGCGCACGGCGCGACTGTCGTCGAGGTAGGCGGTGCCGCCGATGCGCTCGTAGCCGGCCAGCCGGCGCGCGCCGGCGAAGCGGCCATAGGCCAGGGCGGCAGTGACGTCCTGCGGCGGCTGGCCGGGGACGAGGCGGTAGGCGCGCAGGCCCGATTCGATCGACCCGGCGCCGGCGCGCGCGCAATCGGCCTGGGCCGGGAGCACGTCGGCGTCGCCAGCCGGTGCGCCCAGATGCGAGAGGTCCCGGCAACTGGCGCGCATCTGCACCAGCACGCCGCTGGCGCCGCCGTCGCGGCCGGCGAAGTGGCGCAGCCAGAAGCGGTTGTGCGCGCCGCTGCGATCGACATACACCGCGCCGCTGCCGTCGGCCGCGGCATGGCGTTGCAAGGGCGCGTCGGTCCAGGCCTGGCGCAGCGGGCCCGGCACACGCAGCTCGGCGCTCGGCCGGGCGAGCAGCAGCGCCGCCAGCTCGGGCGGCAATGCGGCGGTGTCGCCGGTGCCGTCCAGGCTCGGGCCGCTGGCAACGGGCAGGCCGGGCAGGCCAGTGACGGTGGCCGTGGCCTCCGGCGCGGCGTGCGCGGTGTGCGGTGCTTGCGCCAGCGCCGCGGCGGGCCAGGCCAGCGCTTGCAGGCACACAGCCCAGCGCAGGCGCAATGACGGGACAGGGCGCGGAGCGGGCATGAGTCTTCCTTGATCGATGGGCGGGGCCGGCGTCGCGACGAGCCTGGCCCGCTGCCGCGCGCCGGTCAAGGCCTCATGCCGCAGCGCGGCGGTTCCACGGCATCGCGCGCAGCAGCCGGGCCATGCCGCACCAACCGGTCGCGCCGGCGAACATCAGGCCGGCGCCGACGAAACCGGCGAGGGCGAAGAACGCCGGACTCGCGGCCAGGCCGAGCGCCACCCCGATCAGCACCAGGGCACCGGCGACGAGCTGCACCTGGCGCATCAGCTCCAGCGGCTGGCGTCGATCCACCACGGTCTCCAGCCCGTGTCCGCGCCAGGCGTCGAGGCCGCCGTCCAGCAGATAGCGTTGCGCGTTGCCCGGCAGGCGTTCGATCGAGCCGGCATGGGTGGACGTCCTGTGCCCCGAGCGGCAATGGAAGATCGCCGGCCGGTCGCCCAGCTCCAGCGTGTGCAGGCGGGCGACCGGCGCGTTGATCGCGCCGGGGATGCGTTCGCGGGCGTACTCGTCGGCTTCGCGGATGTCGATCAGGCGGGCGCCGGCCTGGACGGCGGCCTGGGCCTGGGCGGGGGAGAGCGTGGACAGCGTCATGGAATCACTCCTTGCAGTACAGATCGTAGAGGGTGGCGAGCAAGGCCCCGGCGCGCGGATCGACGATGCGGTACCACAAGGTCTGGCCGTCGCGACGGAAGCCCACCAGCCCTTCCTCGCGCATCTTCGCCAAGTGCTGGGAGCAAGCCGATTGCGACAGGCCCACGGCGCGGACCAGATCGCTGACGGTCATTTCCTCGTGCTCGGCGAGCTTGCACAGCAGCATCAGGCGGCGCGCGTTGGCCAGGGCCTTGAGCGTGTCGGCGACCTGCGCGGCCTTGGCCTCGAACGAGGCTAGGTCGAGAGGGGGCTGGGGCATGTTCATTTCCTATATATCAGTGTTTGCTAAATTAGTATTTACTGATTTAAAGATCAAGCCAAAGGAGCGCGCCATGTCCCAGCCGTTCATCCAGGGTTTCTTCGATCCCGCCACCCATACCATCAGTTACCTGGTCGGCGACCCCGGCACGCGGCAGGCGGCGGTGATCGACCCAGTGCTGGACTTCGACCTGGCCAGCGGCGAGGCCGACACCCGCTCGGCCGAGCGGATCCTGGCCTTCGCCCGCGAGCACGGCTGGCGGATCGCGATGGTGCTGGAAACCCATGTCCACGCCGATCACTTGTCGGCCGCGCCGCTGATCAAGGCGCGCACCGGCGCCTGGATCGGCATCGGCGCGCGCATCCGCGAAGTGCAGCGCATCTTCCGGCCGATCTTCGCGATGGACGATCTGCGCACCGATGGCTCGGACTTCGACCGTCTGTTCGAGGACGGCGAGCGTTTCGCCCTCGGCGCGCTGACCCTGGAGGTCATGCATGTCCCGGGGCACACGCCGGCGGACGTGGCCTACCGTATCGGCGATGCGGCCTTCGTCGGCGACACCTTGTTCATGCCCGACTATGGCACCGCGCGCGCCGACTTCCCCGGCGGCGACGCGCGGACGCTGTACCGTTCGATCCGCCGTCTGTTGAGCCTGCCGCCGGCGACGCGCCTGTTCCTGTGCCACGACTACAAGGCGCCGGGGCGCGAGGACTACCGCTGGGAAACGACGGTGGAGCGGCAGCGCAGCGACAACGTGCACGTGCGCGACGGCATCGACGAGCAGGCGTTCGTGGCGATGCGCCAGGAGCGCGATGCCGGCTTGTCCACGCCGCGGCTGTTGCTGCCGTCGATCCAGGTCAATGTGCGCGCCGGCCGCCTGCCTCCGGCGCAGGCCAACGGGGTGTCGTACCTGAAGATCCCGGTGCGCATCAAGCCGGCCCCCGTGCTTGAGTCGAGCGCCTGAGCGCGCGGTCGGGGCCGTCCTGCCCTGGGCGCAGGCAAGCCTCATTGCTGCAACAACGAAGTCCGCCCGGTTCGGGCGCGCCCCGGGCGGGTGTGGCGTTCGGATGCGCTGGGTGGCGGCGTTGCGCGCGCCGGCCGGGTGCGCGGCTGCGCCGGCTGTGTTGGCTGTGTTGGCGGGACGATGAAAAACGGCTATTTTCGACGGCCCGTCCGCGCGTGCATGCGGCGGGCAAGGAGCGGCGCGTGACATCGGGACGGGATCGCTTGTCGGGATCGATCTTGCCGGCCTCTCTCTTGGCGGCCTTGCGAGCGCCGGTCGGCCACGGCCCCGGCTACGCCGCTTGGGTCCTGTCCTTGCGGCAGGCGTTGCAGGCCGGCCTGGGCGCCGAGTTCGCGCTCGACGAGGACATGAACTACAACGCCGCCCAATCGCTGGCCTGCACGCTGCGCGGCGCCGACCGCGAGCGCAGGGCCTGGACGTTCGAGGTCCGGTGGTATGTTTCTTCCAAGGGGCCGCTGTTCGCCGTTTACTGCTTCGATGCGAAGTGGCGGCTGTCCGGCCCCGGCGGAACCAATCACCCGATCGATCCGCGGCGACTGCCGGCCCCCGCGCAGGACTTCATCGCAGGCGCGCGGGCCGTGCTTGCGCAACGCGGCCTGGAGGAGGTCGGCTTCGAGTATTTCCAGCAGCCGGCGCCCGGCTGCCTCACTCAATTGGACGATCTGCCCGCGACGGTGTTCCAGAGCTTGTTCGCCGAACTGGTCTGAAATTCCGGCCGGGGCGGAGCGAGCCCGCGCCGCGCCCGACGGCGGCGGTCGTCGCCGGCGCCCCTCGCCCGCCGCCGGGCGGCGGCCAGGCGGGCGCGGCGGCAACGAAAAGGCCCCGCTCGCGCGGGGCCTTTCGCGGCTCGGGCCTGCGCCGCAGCGCGGCTCAGGCCTCCACTTCCTCGTCCTTGTAGGCGTCCACCGGGATGCAGGCGCACATGACGTTCTTGTCGCCGTAGACGTTGTCCACGCGCGAGACCGGCGGCCAGTACTTCTGCAGCTTGAGCGAGGGCAGCGGGAAAGCGGCCAGCTCGCGCGGGTAGGCGCGGGTCCACTCGCTGGCGCTGACCTGGGTGGCGGTGTGCGGAGCGTGCTTGAGCGGGTTGTCCTCGCGGTCCAGGCGGCCGTCCTCGACCGCGCGGATCTCCTCGCGGATCTGGATCATCGCGTCGATGAAGCGGTCCAGCTCGTGCATGGACTCGCTTTCGGTCGGCTCGACCATCAGCGTGCCGGCGACCGGGAAGCTCAGGGTCGGGGCGTGGAAGCCGAAGTCGATCAGGCGCTTGGCCACGTCCTCGGCGCTGATGCCGGTGGCGTCCTTGAGCGGGCGCAGGTCGAGGATGCACTCGTGCGCGACCAGGCCGTTGCGGCCGGTGTAGAGCGTCTGGTAGTGCGGGGCCAGGCGCTTGGCGATGTAGTTGGCGTTGAGCAGGGCGACCTGGGTCGCCTTGCGCAGGCCCTGGGTGCCCATCAGGGTGATGTACATCCACGAGATCGGCAGGATGCTGGCCGAGCCGAAGCTCGCCGCGCTGACCATCCCGACCGCGCCTTCGCCGTCCACCGTCTTGGGCAGGAACGGCGCCAGGTGCGACTTGACCGCGCACGGGCCGACGCCCGGGCCGCCGCCGCCGTGCGGGATGCAGAAGGTCTTGTGCAGGTTCAGGTGCGAGACGTCCGAGCCCCACTTGCCCGGCTTGGCCAGGCCGACCAGGGCGTTCATGTTGGCGCCGTCGGTGTAGACCTGGCCGCCGTGCTGGTGGACGATCCGGCAGATCTCGACCACCTCTTCCTCGAACACGCCGTGGGTGGACGGGTAGGTCATCATGATCGCCGCCAGGCGGTCGCTGTACTTCTCGGCATTGCGGCGGATGTCTTCGACATCGACGTTGCCGTTGGCATCGGTCTTGGTCACCACCACGGTCATGCCGCACATCTGCGCCGAGGCCGGGTTGGTGCCGTGGGCCGAGTCGGGGATCAGGCAGATGTCGCGATGGCCTTCCCCGCGCGAGCGATGGTAGGCGCGGATCGCCAGCAGGCCGGCGTACTCGCCCTGCGCGCCGGAGTTGGGCTG
The DNA here is from genome assembly GCA_966185905.1 of uncultured Lysobacter sp. Classification (GTDB taxonomy): domain Bacteria; phylum Pseudomonadota; class Gammaproteobacteria; order Xanthomonadales; family Xanthomonadaceae; genus Lysobacter. Next base: position 1,765 of record CBIFVU010000146.1, on the reverse strand, counting down.
CAGGCTGACCGCGTCGTAGCCGGTGCACTCCACCAGCATCGCCTCGAGTTCGTCGATCAGTTGCTTGTAGCCCTGGGCCTGTTCGGCCGGCACCAGCGGGTGGATGTTGCCGAACTCCGGCCAGGTCACCGGGATCATCTCGGCGGTGGCGTTGAGCTTCATGGTGCACGAGCCCAGCGGGATCATGGTGCGATCCATCGCCAGGTCCTTGTCGGCCAGCGAGCGCATGTAGCGCAGCAGTTCGTGTTCGCTGTGGTGGGTGTTGAACACCGGGTGCTGGAGGAAGGCGGAGCTGCGCTGCAGTGCGGCCGGGATGGCGTCGGCGGTGGCCGCGTCGAGCGCGTCGATGTCCAGCGCGGCGCCGAACAGGCCGGCCAGGGCGGCCAGGTCCTCGCGGGTGACGGTCTCGTCCAGGCTCAGGCCGAGGCTGGAGGCGTCGATCTCGCGCAGGTTGATGCGCGCGGCGCGGGCCTGGGCGTGGATCGCCGCGGCGTCCACGCCGCTGATGTGCAAGGTGTCGAAGAAACCGTCGGCCACCTGCACGCCGGCGCCGCGCAGCGCGGCGGCCAGGATCGCGGCCTGGCGGTGCACGCGGCGGGCGATGCGGGCCAGGCCCTGCGGGCCGTGGTAGACCGCGTACATGCTCGCCATCACCGCCAGCAGCACCTGCGCGGTGCAGATGTTGCTGGTGGCCTTCTCGCGCCGGATGTGCTGCTCGCGGGTCTGCAGGGTCAGGCGGTAGGCCGGCTTGCCTTCGCTGTCCACCGACACGCCGATCAGGCGGCCGGGCATGGAGCGCTTGTAAGCGTCGCGGCAGGCCATGAAGCCGGCGTGCGGGCCGCCGAAGCCGAAGGGCACGCCGAAGCGCTGGGTGTTGCCGACCACGATGTCGGCGCCGAACTCGCCCGGCGACTTGAGCAGCACCAGCGCCAGCAGGTCGCTGGCCACCGCCAGCACACCGCCGCGCGCGTGCACCGCCTCGGCCACGGCCTGGTAGTCGCGCACCCCGCCGAAGGTGTCGGGGTATTGCAGCAGCGCGCCGAAGGCGTCCACGCTGGCCGCGTCGGCGTCCTCGCCCACGTGCAGGACGATGTTGAGCGGCTCGGCGCGGGTGCGCAGCACTTCCAGCGTCTGCGGGTGCACGTTGCGGGAGACGAAGAAGGTGTCGGACTTGGACTTGGCCGAGCGCTTGGCCAGGGTCATGGCCTCGGCCGCGGCGGTGGCTTCGTCCAGCAGCGAGGCGTTGGCGATCTCCATCCCGGTCAGGTCGGCGACCATGGTCTGGAAGTTGATCAGCGCTTCCATGCGGCCCTGCGAGATCTCTGCTTGGTAGGGCGTGTAGGCCGTGTACCAGGCTGGGTTCTCCAGGATGTTGCGCAGGATCACGTTGGGGGTGTGGGTGCCGTAGTAGCCGCGGCCGATGAAGCTGCGGAACACCTGGTTCTTCGCGGCGATGGCGCGGATCTTGGCCAGCGCCTCGACTTCGCCGACGGCCGGGGGCAGGGCCAGCGCTTGGCCGGACTTGATCGAGCCGGGGACGATGGCGTCGGTCAGCGCCTCCAGCGAGGCATGGCCGACGTGGGCGAGCATCTGGCCGATCTCGGCGTCGTTGGGGCCGATGTGGCGCTCGATGAAAGCGTCGTGGTGCTCGAGGTCGCGCAGGGAGGGATGGGTCATGGCAGGGGCGTCCTAAGGCGAACGTGCGGTGCCGCACGCGAGGCGCCCATCTGTCCTTTTGCCTGAGAGTTTGGAAGCGGCCGCGGCC
>CBIFVU010000145.1:0-9963 GCA_966185905.1 uncultured Lysobacter sp. | reverse complement strand
GAATCCTCAACCACCGCGCCACTGCGCGGCAGTCGCTGGGAAGTCGGGACTTCGCTCCCAGCACGGGACTGAGAATCCTCAACCACCGCGCCACTGCGCGGCAGTCGCTGGGAAGTCGGGACTTCGCCCCCAGCAGCGGACTGGGAATCCTCAACCACCGCGCCACTGCGCGCACCAGCTTGGGCGGCCCCGCGTGCCGCCGCCTGCGCCGGCGACTGCGCCGTCTCCGGGCGCTCCAGCACTTCGCTCGAATCGTGGGTGTTCAGGCGCATGGGGAAACCTCGACGGCAAGACAGTCATAGAGCTTGGCGAGCTGGCTCTGCAGGGCGGTGTCGGCGCGTTCGCCTTCCACGGTCATACGCAGGTGCCAGCGGTCGCCGTCCGGTTGCGCCTCGCCGTCCACCGACAGGGGGCGGAAGCCGCGGCGTTCGGCGGCGCCCAGTACCCGGGCCAGGGCGCCTTCGGCCTGGCGCAGGGTCAGATCAAGCTGGTAACGCATGGGCGTCCTCCTTGGTCGGGGCGGGCGGGATCGGCAGGCTGGCCACGGCGTCGGCGTCGGCCGCTTCCGGGTCCAGCATCTGCGCGTTGTTGTGGTTGGGCGGAACCAGGGGCCACACGTTGGCGGCCTGGTCGATGGCCACGTGCAGCAGCACCGGGCCGGGGGTGTCGAGCATGTAGCGCAGCCCTTCCTCGACCGAATCGGCGCGATCGACATACATGGCCTTGACCCCGAAGGCCGCGGCCAGGGCGCAGAAATCCGGGTTGTCGGACAGGTCGATCTCCGAATAGCGGCGCTCGAAGAACAGCTCCTGCCATTGGCGGACCATGCCCAGGGCCTGGTTGTCCAGCAGCACGATCTTCACCGGCAGGCGATAGCGCGCGATGGTGGCCAGCTCCTGCACGTTCATCAGGAACGAGCCATCGCCGCTGACGCAGACCACCGTGGCCTGCGGGTCCTGCAACTGCGCGCCCAGTGCTGCCGGCACGCCGAAGCCCATCGCGCCCAGGCCGCCGCTGGTCAGGTGCTTGCGCGGATGGTCGAAGCGCCAGTGCTGGGCCACCCACATCTGGTGCTGGCCCACATCGCAGGCGACCACTGCCTGCGGCGCCAGTTCCGACAGGCGCCGCAGCAGGGCCGGGGCATACACGCTCTCGCCCGGGGCGTCGTAGCGCGGCGCGCACTCGCGCTTGCGTTGCAGGCAGGTCTCGCGCCAGGCGCGGCGGGCGGCGCCGTTGCGGCCTTGCAACTGCGCGGTCGCCGCCGGGGTCAGCGCCTCCAGCGAGCGGCGCAGGTCGCCGCGCACGCCGGCGTCGGCGTGGCGCAGCTTGCCGATCTCGCAGGCGTCCAGGTCCATGTGGACCACGCGCGCGTGCGGTGCGAATTCGGCCAGCTTGCCGGTGGCGCGGTCGTCGAAGCGCGCGCCGACCACGATCAGCAGGTCGCACTCCTGCACCGACAGATTGGCCGCGCGATTGCCGTGCATGCCCAGCATCCCCAGGTTCAGGGCGTGCTCGGCCGGCAACGCGCCCAGGCCCTTGAGGGTGAGCACGGCCGGGATCTGGCTGCCTTCGACGAAGGCGCGGAAGGCGTCCACCGCCTCGCCCAGGGCGATGCCGCCGCCGCCGTAGACCAGCGGCTTGCGCGAATGGGCGATCAGTGCGGCGGCCTCGTGGTAGGCCGCATCCGCTGCCGCCGGCACCGGATCGACCGGCAGCGGGACGTGCGCCGGCAGGTGCGAGGCGTCGGCGTTCTGCACGTCCTTGGGCAGGTCGATCAGCACCGGTCCCGGCCGGCCCGAGCGGGCCAGGCGAAAGGCCTCGGCGAGGATGCGCGGCAGCTCGTCCACGCGCCGGGCCAGGAAGCTGTGCTTGACGATCGGCAGGGTCATGCCGAACACGTCCAGTTCCTGGAAGGCGTCGGTGCCCATCAGCGAGGTCGCGACCTGGCCGGTGATGATCACCATCGGCACCGAGTCCAGCATCGCATCGGCGATGCCGGTGACCAGGTTGGACGCGCCCGGGCCGGAAGTGGCTACGCACACGCCGACTCGCCCGCTGGCACGGGCATAGCCGTTGGCCGCGAAAGCCGCACCCTGCTCGTGCCGGACCAGGACATGCTTGAGGTCCGATCCGTGCAGGGCGTCGTAGAAAGGCATGATGGTGCCGCCCGGATAACCGAACAGCGTGTCCACGCCTTCTGCGGCCAGCGCATGCGCCAGCCAGCGGGCACCGTTCATCAGGCGGCCTCTTCCTGTCGTTGATCGCCGGCGGCGACGGGGGCCGGCGCGGCCTTGGGCGCGCTGTCCAGCCACTTCATGTTGGCGCGCAGCTTCTTGCCGACCGCTTCGATCGGATGCTCCAGGTCGCCCTGCTTGAGCGCCTTGTACTGGGCGTTGCCGGCGGCGTATTCGGCGATCCACTGGCGGGCGAAGGTGCCGTCCTGGATCTCGGCCAGCACCCGGCGCATCTGCGCGCGGGTGTTGTCGTCCACCACGTAGGCGCCGCGGGTCAGCGCGCCGTACTGGGCGGTTTCGCTGATGAACTCGTGCATGCGGGTGATGCCGCCTTCGTAGAACAGGTCCACGATCAGCTTCAGCTCGTGCAGGCACTCGTAGTAGGCGACCTCGGGCTGGTAGCCGGCTTCGACCAGGGTCTCCCAGCCGGCCTGCACCAGCTTGGTGGCGCCGCCGCAGAGCACGGCCTGCTCGCCGAACAGGTCGGTCTCGGTCTCTTCCTTGAAGGTGGTCTTGATCGCGTTCTGGCGCGCGCCGCCGATGCCGGCGCAATAGACCAGGGCGAAGTCCTCGGCGCGCCCGCTGCGGTCCTGGTGCACGGCGTAGACGCTGGGCACGCCGCGGCCGATCTCGTATTCGCGGCGCACCAGCGCGCCCGGGCCCTTGGGCGCGACCAGCACCACGTCCAGGTCGGCGCGCGGCGCGATCTGGCCGTAGTGCACGTTGAAGCCGTGCGCGAACAGCAGGCAGGCGCCCTGGCCGATGTTGGGCTCGATCACCTCGCGATAGAGCTGCGGCTGGACCATGTCCGGAGTCAGCACCGCCACCAGGTCGGCGCCGGCGACCGCTTCGGCCGGGGTCTTGACGGTGAAGCCATCGGCCTTGGCCTTGATCTCGGTCGGGCCGCCCGGGCGCAGGCCTACGGTGACGTCGAAGCCCGAATCGCGCAGGTTGAGGGCATGGGCGCGGCCTTGGCTGCCGTAGCCGACGATGGCGATCTTGGGACGGGAGGCGGTGCTGGTCATGGCGGGTCTCGTAGGGAGGAGTGAGCGGAGAGGAGTGAGGAGCGAGGGCGAGCGGGGTTATGCGGGTTCGGGGACGGAGTTTTCGATCAAGGCCGCTTCGATTCTTTTCGGCGCTTGCAGCGGGCCGGGCGCGGTGACGGCGCCGCGCGAGGCGGAACCGACGCTGCGCGCGTACTTGGCCAGCACGCCGGTGGTCGCGCGCGGGGCGATGCGCGCCGGCTCGCGCGCGGCCAGGTCGGCGGCGACGGTCAGCGCGCGGGTCTTGACATCGATGCTGATGCGGTCGCCTTCGCGCAGCCGCGCGATGGGGCCGCCGTGCGCGGCTTCCGGCGAAATGTGGCCGACCATGAAGCCATGCGTGGCGCCGCTGAAACGGCCGTCGGTGATCAGCGCGACATCGTTGCCCAGGCCTTGGCCGACCAGCGCGGCAGTGACCGCCAGCATCTCGCGCATGCCGGGGCCGCCGGTCGGGCCTTCGAAGCGGATCACCACCACATCGCCTGCATGGATCTGCCGCGCCTGCACGGCGGCGAAGGCGGCTTCTTCCGAATCGAACACCCGCGCCGGCCCTTCGAAGTGCTCGCGGCCGTGGCCGGCCAGCTTGAGGATGCAGCCTTCCGGCGCGAGGTTGCCGTAGATGATCGAATACCCTCCGCGCGGCTTGATCGGGTCGCTGATGGGGCGCACCACGTCCTGCTGCGGCGCCATCGTCGCCTCGCGCAGCTCCTGGAAGAAGGAACGGCCGGTGACCGTGGGGATATCCTCGATCAGGCCGGCCGTCTCCAGCTCGCGCGCCACCAGCGCCGCGCCGCCGAACTCGAACATTTCCGCGGCGGTGTAGCGTCCGCCGGGCTTCAGGTCGGCGATGACAGGGGTATGTGCGGCGGCCTCGAATTCCTCCAGGTCGAAGGCGACGCCGGCCTCGTGCGCGATCGCCAGCAGGTGCAGGGCGGCGTTGGTCGAACCGGCGGTGGCCGAGACCGCGCGCGCGGCGTTGCGCAGCGAGGCGGCGGTGATCAACTGGCGCGGCGTCGGCGCGCCTTCGGCCAGGCGCTGCATGACCAGTTCGCCGCAGCGGCGCGCGGCTTGGGGCTTGGCCGCGTGGATGGCCGGGATATCGTTGTCGCCCAGCGGCGACAGGCCCAGGAAGGTCAGCACCATGGCCATGGTGTTGGCGGTGAACTGGCCGCCGCAGGCGCCGGCGCCGGGGCAGGCATGCGACTCGATCCGGTGCAGTTCCCGCGCATCGATGCGCCCGGCCGAATGCGCGCCCACGGCCTCGAACACGTCCTGCACGGTCAGGGGCTTGTCGTCGGCCTGGCCGCGCTTGGACGGGCAATGGCCGGGCATGATCGTGCCGCCGTAGAGGATCACCGTGGGGATGTCCAGGCGCGCGGCGGCCATGGCCGCCGCCGGGATGGTCTTGTCGCAGCCGACCAGCAGCACCATCGCATCCAGGCAATGGCCGGAGACGGCCAGTTCGATCGAGTCGGCGATGGTCTCGCGCGAAGCCAGCGAGGCGCGCATGCCGTCGCTGCCCATGGCGATGCCGTCGGTGACGGCGATGGTGTTGAACTCGATCGGCGTGCCGCCGCCGTCGTTCACGCCGCGGCGCACATGCTGGGCCAGCTCGCGCAGGGTGATGTTGCAGGGCGAGACGTCAGACCAGGTGTGGACCACGGCGACCAGCGGCCGGGCGATGGCCGCATCGTCCAGTCCGGTGGCGCGCAGCATCGCGCGCGCGGGGGCTCGGGCGGGGCCTTGCTTGATGGCGTTGCTTCTCACGAACGGTAGTCCTGGCAGGCGAATCCGTCGCCGTGTCCGCACGTCCGCGTGCGGTGTTGCGGGAGACCCAGGGCCGCAAAACGAAAAACCCCGCGCCTTGGAGGGCGCGGGGTTCGAGGTTCTTCGACCTTGGGTGCGTGGCGTTTGCTACACGAACCCGTATCCCGCGCTGGTGAGCGAGGTAATAAGTACGAGGACGAGGATAATGCTGGCGATGGCCGGGACGGCCTTGAGCATGACCGAGGCGGCGAGCGCGCGGCGCGCAGTGTCGTTCGGGGCCTGGGCGGCCCGCGAAGTCGGCTGGCGATGGTTGCTGCGCTGCGTCATGCGATCGAGAAGAACACGGTCTTCCCGGGCTTGTCAATAGTTTCCTGGAAAACTTTTGTCGAGCGCCGGGAACCGTCGATCACGCCCGCTCCCGCGCGCGATAGCGTGCGCAAACGCGCCCGGGCGGGTGCGGCGCTCCGCAATGCACCGCTCGGCCGGAACGGACGATGGCTTCCTTCTCGACCTTGCGGGCCGCGCCTGGGGCCGGTTGCGCGGGAGCGATGAAGCGCCGGGAGCCACGGAAGACCGGTGAATCGCCCGTGCTCGGGTGGGAGCGCCCCGTGGCCGAGGGCGCTCCGACGCGGACGCGCCTAGGCGCTGGCCAGCAACCACGCTCGCAGTGCCGCGTAGTCGGCCGCCATCGGCTCGGCCGTGGCGGGCCGGGCCAAGGCCTCGGCCAGCGCGGGCGGCGGGACCACCGGATGGCCCACCAGCGGTTCGACGATGGTGTCGAACTTGGCCGGGTGCGCGGTCGCGGCCACCGCCCAGGGACGCTCGTCGCCTTGCGCGCGCAGGCGTTCCAGCATGTGCAGGCCGGTGGCGGTGTGCGGGCAGGGGACGATGCCGTGCCTTTGCGGCGCGCTGCGGATCGTGGCCTGGATGGTGGCATCGTCCACACTCTCCGCGCGGACCGCAGTGCGCAGCGCCTCATCGTCGCGGTGCCAGTGGCGCAGGCGCTCGAAGTTGCTTGGCGCGCCCACGTCCATGGCGTTGGCCAAAGTGGCGCGGGTCGGCTGGGCGGCGTAGTCGGCGCCGGCGAAATAGCGCGGCAAGGTGTCGTTGGCGTTGGTGGCCAGGCGCAGCTCGCCCAGCGGCGCGCCCATGCGCTTGGCCAGCAGCGCCGCGCAGGCGTTGCCGAGATTGCCGGTGGGGACGATGAAGTTCAGCGGCTCGCCGCGTTCGGCGTAATGGCGCGCGGCGGCGTGGGCGTAGTACGCCGCCTGCGGGAGCAGGCGGCCCAGGCTGATGCTGTTGGCCGAACTCAGCGGCAGGCGTGCGCGCAAGTCCGCATCGCCCAAGGCGCGCTTGGCCAGGCGCTGGCAGGCGTCGAAATCGCCGTCCACGCGCAGGGCCCGGACGTTGTCGCCCCAGCAGCCCAGCCCGTGCGCCTGGCGCGGCGAGACGCGGCCGTCGGGGTAGAGGATCGCCACTTTGAAGCCGGGCTGCCGGTGGAAGGCGGCCGCCACCGCCGCGCCGGTGTCGCCCGAGGTCGCGACCACGATGGTGACGTCGGCGGCCTCGGGCGCACGCAGGCCGGCCAAGGCCGCGGCCAGGAAGCGCGCGGCGTAGTCCTTGAACGCCGCGGTGGGGCCGTGGAACAGCTCCAGCAGCCAGTCCTCGGGCTGGGCCAGGGGGCGCAGCGGCGCATCGAAGCAGAACGCGTGCGCGCACAGCTCGTGCAGGCGCTCGCGCAGGGCCGAACGAGCGAAATAGGGCGCCAGCACCGCCTGCGCGGTGTCGTGCAAGCGCAGCGCCGGCAGCGGCTGGGCCAGCGCGGGAATGCGCTCGGGCACATACAGCCCGCCGTCGGGCGCCAGCCCCGCGGCGAGCGCCGCGTCGATGGAAGTGGGCGCGGCTTGGCCGCGAGTGCTCAGAAAGTCCATGCGCAGTCCACTAGGCCGGAGCGCGAGGAAGCCGATCCCCGATCCCCAACGAAAAGAAGAAAACCCGTAGTCCCGACCACGAGCGGCGACGAGGAGGCCGCCCGCGGCAAGCCGACCCGCCCCTCTCCCAACCCGAAAATCCTCACTGCTCTGTGCTCGCTCCTCTCCACTCACGCATCCTCCAGCAGCGCCGCGCACGGCCCCGCCACCGGCGTCACGTGCGCGCGCGAGCCGAAGCCAGCATCGGCGAAGGCCCGGCGCATGGCCGGCGCGGCAGCCTCGGCGTCGGCGCGCGAGGCGAACCAGGCGAAGCAGCTTGGGCCGGCGCCGGAAATGCTGGCGCCCAGCGCGCGATGATCCAGGGCCGCCGCCTTGACCTGGGCGAAGCCGGGGATCAGTGGAGCGCGGCGCGGTTCCACCAAGAGGTCTACCAAGCCTTCGCGCAACAGGCTCGCATCGCCGCGCTGCAACCCGGTCAGGAACAGGGCCAGGTGCGCGCTCTGGCGGACCACCTGCGCCAGCGGATAGGGCTCGGCCAGTACGGCGCGCGCGCGCCGGGTCTCCAGCACCTGGTCGGGATGCACCACCACGGCATGCAGCCAGTCCGGCACCGCCAGTGGGATCATCCGCTCGGCGGTGGCCATGACCACGCCGCCCAGCAGCATGGGCGCGACGTTGTCGCCGTGGCGGCTGCCGCTGGATACCGACTCGCCGTCCAGGGCGAACGGATACAGCGCCTCGCGCGGCAGCGGCCGGTCCAGCAATGCGTTGGCGGCGACCACGGCGGCCACGCAGGAGGCGGCCGAGCCGCCCAGGCCCGAGCCCAGCGGAATGCCTTTTTCCAGCTCCAGCTCGAAGCCGAAGTCCAGCCCCAGCTTGTCGCGCAGCGACAGCAGCGCTTGTCCGGCGGTGTTGCGCTCCGGCGCCAGCGGCAGCGTTGCGGCGCCGGGCGCGTCGCCGCCGATGGCCAGGATGCGCACGCCCGGAGTCGGCACGCGGCGCACCGTGGCCAGGTCGCGAACGCCGTCGATGGAATGGCCCAGCAGGTCGAAGCCCACGCCGATGTTGCCTACGCTGCCGGGGGCGAAGGCGCGCGCCTGCCGCGGCGCGGCCGCAGGGCCGCGGCCGGCGGACGGGGAAAGGGCTGCGCTCATGCACGGGCTCCGAGGGTCTGGGCGATGGAAAGCAGGTCGCCGAACACGCCGGCGGCGGTGACGTCCGGGCCCGCGCCGGGCCCTTGCACCACCAACGGATTATCGGCGTAACGGCGGGTGCGGAACTGGATCAGATTGTCGGTCAGCGCGCCGTGCAAGGCGGCGTGGCCGGGAGGCGGCGAGACCACGCCGACGCTGGCGCGGCCCTGGCGATCCAGCCGCGCCAGGTAGCGCAGGCCCAGCCCGGCCGCGCGCGCAGCGTCGAAGCGTTGTTGCAGCGGCGCGTCGAGTTCGTGCAGGCGCTCGAAGAAGACTTCGCGCGAGACCTCGCGCAGCGGCTCGGGCACCAGGCTTTCCACCTCCACCTGCTCAAGCGTCAGCGCCCGCCCGGCTTCGCGCGCCAGGATCACCAGCTTGCGCGCCACGTCGGTGCCGGACAGGTCGTCGCGCGGGTCCGGCTCGGTATAGCCCAGCGCGTGCGCCTCGCGCACCAGTTCGGAGAAGGCCACGCTGCCATCGTAGCGATTGAACAGCCAGGCCAGCGTGCCCGACAGGATGCCTTCGACCTCGGTCAGCTCATCGCCGGTGTCCAGCAGCGAACGCAGGGTCTGGATCACTGGCAGGCCGGCGCCGACGGTAGCCTCGTAGCGGAACTGGCCACCCTGGCGCTCGGCCTCGCGGATGGCCTGATAGCGAGGCAGCGGACCGGCGCCCGCGTGCTTGCTCGGGGTGACCACGTGGATGCCTGCGGCGATCCACTGCGGATACTGCGCGGCGACCGCATCGCTGCCGCTGCAGTCCACGATCAGCGCATGCGGGATGTGCTCGGCGCGCACGTGCTCGGCGAAGCGCGCCAGATCCAGCGGCTGGGCCGAATCGCCGGCGAGCGCCGCGGTCGCGCGCGCTTCGGCCATCGCCCGCGGTGCCAGGTGCATGCGCCGGCTGTCGGCGATCGCGCGCAGGCGCAGGTCGAGTTTGGACTGTCCGCGCAGGCGCGGTTGCGCGGCGGCCAACTGCGCCAGCAGGGCGCGGCCGACCTTGCCCGGGCCGATCAGGCCGACGGAGATGCACTGCGGCGACAGCCAGAAGGCCGAGTGCGCAGCGCGCAGTGCGCGGGTCGCGTCCGGCGCGGCGATGGCCACGGAAATATTGCGCTCGCCCGCGCCCTGAGCGATGGCCCGAAGGTTGACCCGGGCCTTGGCCAAGCCATCGAACAAACGCGCGGCGGTGCCGGGCATACCGACCATTCCGTCGCCGACCGCAGCCAGCACGCAGATGTCGGCGGTCAGCGTCACTTCCTGCGCCTGGCCGCCGGCCATGTCCGCGGCGAAGGCGGCGCGGACCGCGTCGCGGCCGCGCTCGGCCTGGTCGGCGCGGACCACGCAGCAGATCGAATGTTCGGAGGAGCCTTGCGAGATCATCGTCACCGATACGCCGGCGCTGCGCAGCGCGCCGAACAGGCGCTCGGCCGCGCCGGGCACGCCGACCATGCCGTTGCCGACCAGTTCCAGCACGGCCAGGTCGTGGACCAGGCTCAGGCCCTTGATCGGCGCGCCGTCGGGCTGTGGGCGCAGGCTGATCAAGGTGCCGGGCGCCTGTGGATCGCGGGTGTTGCGGATGCGCAGCGGGATGCCGCGCTGCTGCACCGGCGCCAGCGTTTGCGGGTGCAGCACCTTGGCGCCGAAATAGGCCAGTTCGCAGGCCTCGGCATAGGACATCGAGGGCAGGCAGACCGCATCGGGCACCAGCCGCGGGTCGGCCGAGAGCACCCCGTCCACGTCGGTCCAGATGGTCAGCGCGTCGGCGTCGAACAGGTTGGCGAAGATCGCCGCGG
>CBIFVU010000144.1:0-10037 GCA_966185905.1 uncultured Lysobacter sp. | reverse complement strand
GGCATACGAGATTGCCTACGAGGTCTCGTGGGTCGGAGATGTGTATAAGAGACAGCCCCCGGCTTGGCGGCCGCAGCCGCCGGCTTGGGCGCCGGCCGGGCCTGGGCCTTGGCCACTGCCGCCAGCCGATCAGTGGCCGAGGACGAACGCGCCGCGCGCGGCGGCGCATCGGCCTCGACGCGGGCATGGCGCAGCACGTCGCTGAGATACCAGCGCCCGTCCAGACGTTCGACCAGCACGTAAGCGTCCACCGCGCGCCCGGCCAGCCGGTACTGGACCCGCACCCGCGCGGTGTCGCCGGTCTGCTCGGCCAAGGTCGCCTGGACGCTGTCCAGGCCGGCGTCCAGATCCAGGCCATAGCGGCCCAGCACCTGCTTGAACCGCTCCACGAACGGCCCCAGCCGGCGCAGGCTGCGGTCCATGCCGTTGCGGGCGAACGCATCCGGCCCGGCCAGGCCGGTGGCGCGCGCGGCCGAGACCAAGTGCGGAATGGCTTCGCGCGCGCGCTGCGAATCGCCCAGCGGCGCGCCTTGGGCCCAGTCGCTGATCGCTTCGATCAACTGCGCGTGGTGGTCGCGTTCGGCCTCGCTGTAGCCGGCCTCGCTGCGCACGTATTGCGAAGCGAACAGCCCCAGCGCCTTGGCCGCCGAACGCAGCTCGCCGTCGGCGCCGGCGAACTGGCGGCGATACGCGGTCACCAGGTCGCGCTCGGCGTCCTGCGCGGACAGCGCGGCGATGAAAGAAGGGAAGCGATCGTCCAGCGGCAGCTCGGTCAACGGCCAGACCGTGCGGCCCTCGTTCCAGGCGCGCTCCAGGCGCGCGTGCAGTTCCGGCGGCACGGCATGGCGGGCGTAGCCGGCCAGATCGTTGTGGCGCAGGTCGGCGACCAGTTGGGTGACCGCCTGCGCCGGCAGGGTCGGCACCGATTCGGCCGGCGCGGGCTCGGGCCCGCAACCGGCCGCGGCCAGCACCGCGGCGGCGGTCAGCAACAGCGCCGGCAGCCACCGGGGGGCGGTTCGGACGGTGGACATCGGTCGGGCGGCTCCCCAGTCGCGGTCCGGCATCTTGGCCGCGCCGACCAGCCGGCACAAGCCGGGGACGCGGCGGTGCGTGGCTCACCTTCGCTCACCGATTGCGACCAAGCCAAGCACATCGTGACCTGCGTCGTCTTTAGTTCACATTTTGCGCACTAACCAAATTTGCGGAATCGATCACAAAAAATAGTCTGAACAGCCTGCGCGGGCGAGGCCGTGAACCGGATCACCCCTTGTCCGATCCTGTCTGGCTATGGTGCGCGCGCTGGCATGTTTCATGCGTTGCACAAGGCAAACCGGCGCGGCCGCCGGTTCCCCCGCGCCCGATCACGCAGGAGACCCATCATGCGCATTGCTGCACTCCGTAGCTCCGCGGTCCTGGCCTTGGGCCTGGCCGCCGCCGGCCCCGCCCTGGCCGCGACCGACACCGCCAATCTCAACGTCACCATCACCATCACCAGCGTCTGCGATATCCACACCACCGCGCCGACACCGGTGAACTTCGGCTCGGTCGCCTCCAGCGCCACCAACGTGGACCAGCAAGGCCAGCTGACCGTGCTGTGCACGCCCGGCACCGCCTACACCATCGCCCTGGGCAACGGCCAGAACGGCACCGATGCGAACTCGCGCAAGATGGCCTCCGGCGCCAACCTGGTGCCCTACCAGCTCTATCGCGACGCCGCGCGCAACGATGTCTGGGGCAGCACCACCGGCACCGGCGGCAACGTGCTGGCCGGCAGCGGCACCGGCGCGCCGGTCGCGGTGCCGGTCTACGGCCGGGTACCCAGCGCCAACTTTCCCGCCGGCACCTACAACGACGTGGTGATCGCCACGATCACCTACTGAGCGCGGCCATGCCCGGCGGCGCACGGTCCGCAGCCCTGCAAGCCCCGGCCCGGCGCGCGCCGCTGGCGCTGGCGTGGTGCCTGGCGCTGGCGGTCGGCGCGCCGGCGGCCAGCCGCGCCGCCGGCCTGCAACTGACCCCGACCACGCTCAGCCTGCGCGCGCAGCAGAGCGCCGACGGCCTGTGGTTGATCAACACCGGCGCGCAAAAACTGCGGGCCCAGGCAAGAGTGTTCCGCTGGCGGCAAGACAACGGCAGCGAGCGCTTCGAGCCGACCCAGGCCCTGGCGGTCAGCCCGCCCATGCTCGAACTGGCGCCCGGCGCGCGGCAATTGGTGCGGGTGGTCCGTACCGGACCGGCGCCGACGGCCGAGGAGAGCTATCGGGTGATCGTCGATGAGCTGCCGCCCGCCGAGGGCGCACCGCGCCCCGGCGGCCTGCAGTTCGTGCTGCGCTATTCGGTGCCGGTATTCCTGGAGCCGCCGGGCGACGCGCCGCTGGCGCCGCGCCTGCGCGCGCGCCTGGACCTGCGCGCCGCCCCGCCGCGGCTGGAGGTGGACAACCAAGGCGACCAACACGCCCAGATCGCCGACCTGGCCTGGGTCGGTGCCGACGGCCAGCGCCGCGAGATCGCGCCCGGGCTGCTCGGCTACGCCCTGGCCGGGCAGCGCATGGGCTGGGCCTTGCCGGTGCCGGCTTCGGCGCTGCAAGGCGCGGGCAGGTTCAAGGCGAGGATCAATGGCCAAGCCACCGAGCAGGCGCTGGCGCTGGACCCGCCGGTTCGCTGAAGCCATGCCGGCCGCCCTGCTCCTGGCCGCGCCGGCCGGCCGCACGGCCGAACCGTTGCCGCCGACGCTCGCGTCCCCGGCCCCTGCTCTCTCGCTGCCCAGCGCCGCCGCGGCGATGCCCGCCCTCCCGGCGCCCGCTCTGCCGGCCCCGGACGCCAGCGCGGCGATGCGGGAGATTCCAGCGCCGGACCCGCAGGTACGCAGCGCGACGCCGGCGACCGTGCCGTTGTACCTGGAAGTCAGCCTCAACCAGACCGCTTACGGCCCGCCGCAGCCCTTCCAGCAGCAGGCCGACGGTCGCCTGTACGCGCGCGTGGCGACCTTGCGCGCGATCGGTTTCGCCCTGGACGGCCACGACCCCGACGCACTGCTGGCGCCGGCCGACCTGCCCGGCGTGAACCTGCGCTACGACGCCGCCCAGCAACGCGCCGCGATCGATGCGCCGCTGTCCTTGCTGCGCCTGTCCACCACCCGCCTCAACACCCCGGGCGGCCAGGCGCCGCCGGCCAGCGCCTCGCCCGGCCTGTTGTTGAACTACGACCTCTACGCCAGCCGCGACGACCGCGGCGACAGCGCGACCGCCTTCGCCGAACTGCGCGCCTTCGGCCTGGGCGGCGGCGTGCTCAGCCAGACCGCGGTGACCCGCCATTACCGCAGCGACGGCGCACCGCGGCGCACCGATTCGGTGCGGCTGGACAGCGCCTGGCGCTGGTCGCGGCCGCAGTCGATGCTCAGCCTCACCGTCGGCGACCTGGTCAGCGGCCAACTCGACTGGACCCGCCCGCTGCGCCTGGGCGGTGTGCGCATCGGCCGCGACTTCGGCTTGCAGCCCTACCGCATCACCACGCCGCTGCCGACCTTCCTGGGCGAGGTGGCGGTGCCGTCCTCGGTGGACCTCTACGTCGATGGCCTGCGCCAATACAGCGGCCAGTTGCCGCCCGGGCCGTTCCAACTGGCGACCGTGCCCGGCGTCAGCGGCGCCGGCAACGCGCAACTGGTGGTCACCGATGCCTTCGGCCGGGTGCGCACGCTGGACTTCCCGTTCTACGCCTCGCGCCAGTTGCTCGCGCGCGGTCTGACGGATGGGTCGCTGAGCCTGGGCCTGGCGCGCGAGGACTACGGCCTGCGTTCCTTCGCCTACGGCAGCCAACCGCTGGCCAGCGCCGAGTTGCGCCATGGCCTGAGCGACCGGCTGACCGTGGAGGCGCATGCCGAAGGCGGCGCAGGCCTGGCCAACGGCGGCCTTGGCGCGGTGTGGCTGCTGGGCCGTGCGGGCGTGGCCAGAGCCGCGGTCGCCCATGGCGGCGACGGGCGCGGCAGCGGTTGGCAGTACGCCGCCGCCTACAACTGGAGCAACGGGCGCTTCAACATCGCGCTCGACACCCGCCGCACCCAGGGCCGCTACCGCGACCTGGCCTCGCGCTACGACCTGGATCCGCCGCGCGTGAGCGAGCGCGCGGTGATCGGCTGGAGCGACGCGCGCCTGGGCAGCCTGGGACTGGGCTATGTGCGCCAGATCCAACGCGGCGAGCCGGCCGCACGCTACGCCAGCGCGAGCTGGACCCGCAGCTTCGGCCGCAACGCTTCGCTCGGCCTGACCTACAACCAGAACCTGGACCGCCGCGCCGACCGCAGCGTTTATCTCGGCCTGAGCCTGGCGCTGGAGCGCGGCCGCCAGATGAGCGTGTCGGCCCAGCGCGCCGGCCGGCTCGACCAAGCCGCACTGGAGCTGTCCCAGCCGATCCCCGGCGACGGCGGCTTCGGCTGGCGCCTGCAGGCGCGCGGCGGCGACGGCGACAGCGGCGGCCTGGCCGAGCTGGGTTGGCTGACCGGCCAGGGCCGCGTCCAGTTCGGCCTGGCGCGCCAGGGCGATCACGACTACGGCTATGCCAGCGCCGACGGCGCGCTGGCCTGGATGGGCGGGCACGTGTTCGCCGCGCGCCGCATCGACGACGCCTTCGCCGTGGTCTCCACCGACGGCGTGGCCGGGGTGCCGGTGTTGCTGGAGAACCGCCGCATCGGCCGCACCGACGAGGATGGCCTGCTGTTGGTGGTGCCCTTGAATGCGTGGCAGCGCAATCGTGTCGGCATCGATCCGATGGAGCTGCCGGCCGACCGACGGATCGCGCAGGTCGAGGCCGACGCCACCCCCAAGGACCGTTCCGGCGTTCTGTTGCGCTTCCCGATCCAGCGCGTGCGCGCGGCCCTGCTGAGCCTGCGCGATGCCGCCGGGCAGCCCCTGGCACTGGGCAGCCCGGCGCGCAGCGAGGCCGGCGAGTCGGCCGTGGTCGGCTATGACGGCGAGCTGTACCTGGAGGGCTTGCAGGAGCGCAACGAAGTGCGGGTGGACACGCCCGTGGGCCCCTGCCGGGTGCGCTTCGACGCGCCGCCGGCCGACGGCGGCATCGCCCGCATCGGGCCGCTGGCGTGCGCGCCGGAGGCCGGGCCATGAACGGTGGCGCGATCAGTGGCGCGATCAGTGGCGCAATCGGTGGCTCGATAGGCCGGCGCTGCGTGTCCGCGCTCGCGCGGCACCACGCGGCCCAAGCGCGAGCCCGAGCGCGCCTGCCGGCGATCGCCGCCACGCTCGACGCCGCCGGCCACTGCGGCCAAGCGCGTCCTGGCGCAGTGCCTGGGCGTCATACGCTGCCTCTGGCCCTGCCCAGTGCCGCGCCTTCGCGCAGGCACCCTGCGCAACGCCTGGACCGGGCGCTGCGCAGCCTCGCCCTGGCGGCGCTGCTGGGCGCGGCCGCATGGACCGCGCCCAGCAGCGCCGCCACCAGTTGCACCGCGAGCATGACCCACCTCAACTTCGCTCCGACCAACGGCGCCCAGGTCGATGCCAGCGCGACCTTGACCGTGACCTGCAGCAGCTTCGGGCTGTCGGTGCTGTCGCGGGCGCGGGTGAACCTGTGCGCCAACCTCTACGGCGGCAGCAACGGCGGCGGCACGCTCAACCCGCGCCGGCTCACCAATGCCTTCGCCGACGCGATGCAAATGCAGCTCTATACCGATCCCGGCCGCACCCAGATCTGGGGCGCGCGCGGCACCACGGTGCCTTCGCCGCTGACGTTGCAGTTCGATTACCCGGTCAACCTGCTCGGCGGCAGCCAGACCCTGACCGCCACCCTGTACGGCCGCATCCCGGCGCAGACCGCGCTCAACGCGGGCAACTACAGCAATCCCTTCACCGGCGGCGCGGATACCCAGATCGAGTTCCAGTACGCCGAGGCCCTGACCGGCACGCCACCGATGCCGAGCCAGTGCTTCCAGGGCGGCACCACCGGCACCCCCAGCACCTTTCCCTTCACCGTATCGGCCTCGGTGCCCCACGCCTGCACGCTCACGCCCAAGCCAGTGCCGGACCTGGCCTTCGGCGCGGTCGCCGGGCTGATCGGCGCCAACGTGGACCGCACCACCGCCATCGGCCTGGTCTGCACCGGCCGCACCGCCTGGCAGATCGGCCTGGGCAACGGCCTCAACGCCAGCGGCAATGTGCGCCGCATGCGCAGCGCCGGCGGCCAGTTCGTGCCTTACGAGCTGTACCGCGACAGCGGCCGCAGCCAGCGCTGGGGCAACACCCTGGGCAGCGACACCCTGGCCGGCACCGGTACTGGCACGACCCAGTCGCTGACCGTCCACGGCCGGGTCGCGCCGCAGACAGCGACCCCGGGCAGCTACAGCGACACGGTGGTGGTGACGGTCACCTACTGAGCGCGGCGGCGCCGGCGCGGCCGGTCGCGGCAGCGGCAGCGGCAGCGGCAGCGGTCATTCCAGCAGCGGATGCGGACCGGCGGTCCAGCCAAGCAGGCGTTGCGCGCCGGTCGCGCGCAGCGCGGGCCGGTCCAGGCGCTGGCCGCGCAGGGCCATGGCCAGGCCGCGGCCGAACGGCGCCCACCGCGCCTGCAAGGACGCGGGCTGGACCGCCAGCGCGGCCTCGGCGCGCGCGGCGAAACCGCGCTGCGCGCCCTTGGGCAGCAGCGACAGGAAGAACAGCATCTGCCGCCAGGCATTGGCGCAGTGCTTGAGCCGGATCAAGCGCGCGTGGCGGCCCTCGGTCTTCATCCGCAGCCGCGCCAGCGAACCTTCCAGGCAGCGCTGGGCCATGGCCTCCAGCCGCGGCGCCAGCGCCTCGTGCAGGTCCAGGCCCTGGCAGAGCGCGCTGAGGTTGTGGGTGGTCAGGATCTGCAACTGCTCCAGCAGTTGCCCGTTGCGCGCCGCGCGGTTGCCGGCCTCGGCCACGCCGGCGCGCTGGGCGCACAGCGCCGCCAACGATTGGCGATCCTCGGGCAAGGCCAGCACCTGCGCAGCATCGATGTCGTAATAGCGCGCATACGCGCTGCCCTGCATCGCCAGCGCGGCCTCGCGCGCGGCGCGCAGGAACACCGGCGCGAGTTCGCCGGTGAAGATGTCCGCGGCCAGCTCCGGCGTCAGCGCCAGGCGCAGGCCCGCCTCACGCGCGAGCGCATCGAACTCGACCACCAGCGGATTGGGTAACGGCGCCTGCGGGAAATTCGCCAGCGCCAGGGCGGCGGTGCGGGCCAGCAGCGCACGCGCCGGTGCGGCGCTGTCGCGCACGTCGGCCGGCGCGGACGCGCCGATGGCTTCGGCCGCGCCGACGTCCGCGCGGGCAGTGGCCGCAGCGGGCCCAGTGCGCAGGCGGTCCAACGCGGCGATCCACGGCAATTCGGACAGGCGCACCTGCGACTGCAGGTTCAACAACAACAGCGAACGGCGAGTACGGAAGGCGCGGTAGATCGCCACGTACAGCCGCCGCAGCGCGGCATCGGCCAGGCCGGCGGCCTGCGCCTGCGCACTGGCCGCCGGCAGCAGGCGCGCGACCTCTTCGCCCGACCCGACCAGCCCACGCTCGACCAACTCGTCCAGCGCCGCTTCCAGGCACGGCTCGATCCGGCGCCGCAGCGCGGCCGGCAGCGGGGTGCCCTCGGCCAGGCCCAGGCTGGCGGCTTCGCGCGCATCCAAGGGCGCCAGCGCCGGCTCCAGCGAGGCCAGGCCGCGATCGGCCGGCGCCGCCTCCAGCCGCGGCGCGATGCGCTGGGCGAACGCGCGCAGGCTCGGCCCGGCCACGTCGCGGCGCTGGCGCGCGCGGTGCGCCTCGGCCTCGGCGCTGCCGGGCACACCGCGCGCGGCGCAATGGCGCTGCAGGATCAGGCGGATGCGGCCGACCTCGCGCCTGTCCAGCGACTGCGGCCGGGCCGCGCAGCGACCGAGGAACTCGCGCAATTGCGCCGGATGGCGATTGCGCCGCTCCGGCC
This sequence comes from uncultured Lysobacter sp., assembly GCA_966185905.1. Classification (GTDB taxonomy): domain Bacteria; phylum Pseudomonadota; class Gammaproteobacteria; order Xanthomonadales; family Xanthomonadaceae; genus Lysobacter. Next base: position 2,096 of record CBIFVU010000144.1, on the reverse strand, counting down.
CGGCGCAACGCGGATGGCGGGCGCGCAAGGCCGCGTATTCCTGCAGCAGCGCCTGGGCGCGTTCGCTCCAGCCGGGCCCGTAGCGGCGGCAAGGCCAGTCGTCTTCGACCGTTTCCAGGAACAAAGCCACCACCCGGTCGTGGAACGGCGCCCAGACTTCTACCGCCTCTTTCTGCGCCAGCACTTGCGCTTGCTCGCCCACCGCGCGCAGCGAGGCGGCGCCCTGGCCGGCGGTGCGCACGTGCATGCGCTCGGGCTCGGGCAGGGCCAGGTCGGCGGGCAGCGGGTAGAAGCGCAGCCGGGCGAACCACGGCGCGATCGCCCGCGCCAGGGCCGCGGCCTCCTCGTCGTGGCCGAGCGCACGCAAGGCCGCGACCGTCGCCAGCGCGCCCTCCTCGGCCACCTCGATGCGATAGCGCCCGTCCGCCAGCCACGCCAGCAAGCGCGCCTGCCCGTCCTCGCCCAAGTACCAGCGATTGAGCGCAGCGCGCACGACACCGGCATTGGCCTTGGCGCTGATGCCCAGTTCGCCGGCCAGCGCGCGCTCGTGCGGCCGCAGCGGCCCGCCGGCGCGCAGCTCGCCGCTGGCGAAACCGCCGTGCAGCACGTCCAGCGTGGCCCAGGCCGGGGTGCGCGCCAGCGGCGTGCGCGAGCCCAGGGCGATGCGGCCGGAGCCGAGCGCGCTCACCACCTCGCGCCAACGTTCGGCGCGCTGCCGCGCTCGCTCGCGCAGTTCCGGGTCGGTGTGCCGGGCGGCGGCGGCCAGGGCGCGTTCGAGCTGGCGATCGGCATAGCCCGCGCCCAGCCCGGCGCTGTCGCGCGCGGGCGCGGCGGCATCGTCGGGTCGGTCGCGTTCCTTGCTCATGCCTGGCCTCGAATGGGTCCGGGGGCTGGACTCGAACCAGCGCCTACTCGGTAAGCAGCCGAGTGTTCTGCCGCTGAACTACCCCGGAGCGGATGACAGCGCGTGCATGGTCGCACGAGCCGCGCAGCGGCCGCAGGCCGTTGGCGCGGCGACGAACGGTCCGACGGCGGCGCGCGCAACCCAAGCGCGCGCGGGCAAAAGAAAAGGAGGCGCGGAGGCCTCCTTCAAAACCGGTTCGCACCGGAGGATATCGAGTTGTGGCACAGCCCCGACTGGCATCGGGATGGGCGCAGCCTACCGCCGCGCCAAAGTTAATGCAACACCTGAGGTATTGCACTGTAACTATATGATTTTAAAGACCAGAAAATCGCGAAACCGACTGAGACCGCCTCAGGGGGCCACATCCAGCGCCTGGCGCTTGGCGTCGCGGCGGGCCGGGCGCGGCTGGGCGAAGTCGTTGTTGAAGGTCATCGCCTCCCACGAGCCGTAGCTCGGGTTGGGCAGCATCCACCAACGCTCGCCGAACCAATCGTGATACTGCTCCAGCAGCGCATCGCGGCCTTGCGCGGTGTTGGCCACCACCTGCACGAAATCGCCCATCTGGTCGCCGAACTGCATCAGCACGCGGTATTGCTTGCCGGCCAGCAGGCGGCGGCAGTTCTTCTCGCTGCCGTTCTGCTCGCAGCCCTCCACCACCGTGCCCAGGCCGAGGAAAACCGAGTCGTCGGCCACCGGCATGCCGACGCTGCGCAGGTTGGCCAGGGTCGCCTCCTTCAGGTGCACCGCGCGGTTGGACAGATACAGGATGGTCACGCCCTTGGCCTGGGCGGCCTTGGCGAACTCGACCACGCCCGGCACCGGCTTGGCCTTTTTCTCGGCCACCCACGCGTCCCAGGTGACTTCGTCGTATTCCTTGCCGTCGCGCACCAGGCGCGCCTGGTAGGGCGAGTTGTCCAGCACGGTCTCGTCCACGTCCATCACCACCGCCGGCTTGAGGCCCTTGGCGGCATTGCCGCGCTCCTCCGGCACCAGCGCATCCCAATTGGGCTGCTTGAGCGCCACGTCGAGCTTGTCGGCGGCGGCGCGATAGACGGTCTCGGTGGTGGCGCGGTATTCGATCGCGCGCTGCATCCACAGCACCGCGTTGAGGTTGTCGTCGGCGCCGGCCTGGTCGGCGGCGGGCGCCGCGGCGCCCGGGGCGGGCGCGGCGGCCGGGTCGGCCGGCGGTGCG
>CBIFVU010000143.1:0-10145 GCA_966185905.1 uncultured Lysobacter sp. | reverse complement strand
TTCGTCGCCCGCCCCCTTCCCGGCGCCGGCGCCGCGGCTATCCTCAACGCCACCTCCCAGCCTGCCCACCGCCGTGATCCGAAGCCTGTTCTTCGTCGCCCGCCTCGCCCTGGCCTGGTTCGGCGCGTTCCTGCTGATCGCCATGGTGGCCTCGGTCACGCCGGTGATCGCGCGCATGGACACCGCGCCGCTGGCGGCGCTGGCCACGGTCTGCGTGACCGTGGTCTGCATCGATGCGTTCTCGCACCTGCGCCGGGTGCGGATGATCGTCGATCATGTCAACGGCGCGGCCCTGGCCAACCGCCACCGCCGCCGCATCGACATTCCGCTGGAGGCCGGCGAGGCGTTCGACCTGGTCGAGGCGGCGATCCGCGAATTGCCGCGCTCGGAAGACGTGGAAGGCGCGCGCGACAGCCTGCAGGTGCGGGCCAAGATCCGCCGCTCCGGCCAGTACGGCTTCAGCCTCGGCGGCTCGGACACCCGCCACTGGTGGGGCGGCTCCAGCCGCAACCAGGTGCAGGCCACGGTGGTGCCCGGCGGCGAGGACAGTTGCAGCGTCGTCCTGGTCTGTGAGCCCGAAGCGGCGGCCTGGACCGATTGGTTCTGCGTGGACTACGCCACCAACCTGGAGAACGCCGAAGCGCTGGGCCGGGCGATCGCGCGGCGCATCGCCGAGCGCCGCCGCAACGAGCGCAGCGCGGCCCACCGCACCTCCACCGAGAAGGAACTGGCGGTGGCCAAGCTCAGCCTGCTGCACGCCCAGGTCGAGCCGCATTTCCTCTACAACACCCTGGCCAGCGCCCAATACCTCACTCGCCACGATCCGGCCAAGGCCGACCTGATGCTGGGGCACTTGATCGAGTTCCTGCGCCGCTCGCTGCCGCGCACCGAGCAGGAACGCTCCACCCTGGGCGATGAGCTCGACCGTTCCCGCGCCTACCTTGAGATCCTCAAGCTGCGCATGGGCGAGCGCCTGTCGCTGCAGATCCAGGTGGCCGAAGAACTGCGCTCGCTGCCGGTGCCGCCGATGATCCTGCAGACCTTGGTGGAGAACGCGATCAAGCACGGCCTGGAACCCAAGCCGGCCGGCGGCACGGTCTGGATCATCGCCCGCCGCGAGGGCGCGCAGGTGGCGATCACCGTCGCCGACGACGGCCGCGGCTTCCATCCGGAAAACACCGGCACCGGCATCGGCCTGCGCAATGTGCGCGAGCGCCTGCAACTGGTCTACGGCGCCCAGGCCCAGCTCAACATCGTCGCCAACTTCCCCAGCGGCGTGGCCGCCACGCTCAGCCTGCCGGCGGCGCGGCAGGCCGGCCCGGCGGCCGCCACCGAGTCCATCGCCCATGTCTGAACTCATCACCGCGGTGATCGCCGAAGACGAGGCCCTGCTGCGCCAGGCGCTGATCGACAGCCTGCGCCAGGCATGGCCGGAACTGCGGATCGTGGCCGAATGCGAGAACGGCGCCGAAGCGCTGGAAGCGCTGGCCGAACACCGCCCGGATGTCGCCTTCCTGGACATCCGCATGCCCGGCCTGACCGGCCTGGAAGTGGCCGCCGCCGGCGCGGAGGCCAGCCCGCAGACCCAAGTGGTGTTCGTCACCGCCTACGACCGGCACGCCATCGACGCCTTCGAACGCGGCGCGGTCGATTATCTGCTCAAGCCGGCCACGCCCGAGCGCCTGGCGCTGACCGTGCAGCGCCTGCGCCGGCGCAACGGTGCCAGTGCCGACGCCCAGGCGCTGGCGGCGCTGGCCGAGCGCTTGGCGGGGCAGTTGCCGCGCGCCGACGCCCGCCCCGCGCTGACCTGGATCACCGCCAGCGCCGGCCGCGAAACCCGCCTGGTCCTGGTCGACGATGTGGTCTATTTCCGTGCCGACAACAAATACACCACGGTGGTCACTGCCGAGGGCGAGGCGCTGTTGCGCACGCCGATCCGCGAACTGCTGGACCGGCTGGACCCGGAGCGTTTCAAGCAGATCCACCGCTCCACCATCGTCAACCTCAAGGCAGTGGCCGGCATCGTCCGCGACGACAGCGGCAAGGGCACGCTGCGCCTGCGCGGCCGCAACGAGACTTTGAGCGTCAGCCAACCGTTCATGGCGCTGTTCAAGAGCATGTAGCGCGCGCGCCGCCCCCGCCCGGCGCGCGGCGCGCGCGCTGCCCCTTCCCCGAGCACGCGCGCGCCCGGCGCGTTCCCCGATCACGCGCGCCGCGTGCGCACCCGCGAACCGACAAGGAGTCCCACCATGCGCAATCTGATGGCCTTGCTGTACTACTTGTGCGCCCTGTTCGGCTGCGATGTCGGCGGCACGGTGACCGTGCACCGGGCCAGCGCCGACGGCTCGATCCTCATCGACAGTCAGGCGCGGGTGAGCGAACGCATCGCCCGCTTCGAATGCCGCCAGAGCCGCAGCGGCCAGTGCCACTACACCTTGCTGCGCACCGCCTGCGCGCCCTCCGCGCAACCGGCCGCCACCGCGCCCGAGTGCAGCGAACGCGCCTTCGAGCGCTTCGTCCTGGACGCCGGCCAGACCCGCGAGATCATCGATATCGCCCCGGGCTTCACCATCTGCGCCGAACCGAGCGGAGCCCCGGTGGGGGCCGGATGCCGGGTGGAAAAAGCGATGGAGAAGCGAGCCGAGGCCCACCAGGAATGAGCGAACGCGGGGCCGCTTCGCATCGCCCCTAGCGCACGCCCCGGCTCACTCTTCTCCACTCTCCACGCGCTGTCCTCCACCCGCCCCCCTGTACGCGGTCACCGCCTCAGCCAAAGCGATAGGCACATCGAACAGGCAATCCACCGCGGCCGCGCGGCCGCCGGCGGCGTCCTGGGCGGCGATGGCCGTAGCGTGCAGCGAAACCAGCACCGGCGGCGGCTGGCCGCTGGCGTCGAGGTGGTAGCGGCCTTCCTGGGCGTCGTGCAGCACCCGCCACACACGCGCACCGTCGATGTGGCAGGTGGCCGAGCTGATCCGGCTGCGCGGCTCGATCCGGCAGGACACCACGCTGCCGCCATCGGACAGCCAGCTCAGCACGGTGTCGGCCAACAGCGGCCAATCGTGGTCTTGCGCGCACACGACGAACCAACCGTTGCGCAGTTGCTCGCAATGCAGGCCTGCCGGCAATGCGCCCGGATCCGGCGCCAGTTGCAGCGCGGACAGGATCTGCGCCGGGGTTTTTCCCGAAACCGCCAGCCAAGCCATCGAAGCGAGCATCCAACACTCCTTGTCTGCGGCCCGGGCGCGAGCCGGGACCACCGCGAGAGGCGCCGAGCATACGCCAGCGCCCACCTCGCCGACCGGACCGTTGCCGCAGCATGGGCATAGGTCGCGATGATGAAAGCACTGCACGGCGAACCAAACAGGCGCAGCGATGGATCGCACCGGCATCGCCTGCCCAAGTGGATGCTGCAACCGTGCAACTGCGCAGTTTGTCCGTGACCGCAGGCCAGCGTCGTTATCGATGACAGACAGGACCACGCCGTCGCCACGGCGGGAGGCCGCATGGACCGCCACGATCACGCTGTTTCCAGCGCCGGGCCCCGGCGCGCATCGCTCGGGCGGCTACCGGCGCGCCCGTCCCGCGAGCCCAGCCGGCTGGACCGGCTGATGCGGCTGAAGCTGGCCGGGCGCGACCCCGAGCGCCGCAGCGGCGCGGGCAGCCTGCATGAATGGGGTATCTGGATCGCGCTGGCGCTGCTGCTGGCCGCAGCACTGGCCTCGCCGGTGCGCGCGGCCGCGCCGGCGGACAGTGCCCGGTGGCCTTCCGCCGCCCTCGGCTGAGGCGCGCCGGCTCGCGGCATCGGCTCGCTGCACCCGAGCGCCCTGTCCTGCCGTGGCGCTTGCTGCCGCGGTTCAGCCGAGGCCCGCAGGCGCGGCCTGGAAGATCGCCACCCGGTCGGGACGGACCGGGCCCAGCGCCCGCAGCCAATCCAGGCTGGCGAACGCGGCCGTGCACGGGCCGAGGGTGCAGATCCGGATCGGCCGCTGCGCGGCCTGCCCGCGCAGGCGTTCGAGCACGGCCTCCAGCACCGGGCCGAGAAAAGGGGTGTACAGATAGAACACAGTGCCCGCGCCCAGATCGGCCTGGCGCGCATCGCCTTGGAGGAAACTCGCGCGTGCCAGGCGCAGGCGGCGCGCGCACTCGCGCGCGCTCGGCAGGTAGGCCGGCTCCAGCTCGATGCCCAGCGCCCGCGCCGGGGTCGCGGCCGCCGTCAGCAAAGGCACTTGGCCCAGGCCCGAGCCCAGATCGACCAAGGTGTCGGCCGGCCCCAGCGCAAGCCGGCGCAGCGCGTCGAACAGATGCCGCGCCGGGGTAGGCTGGTAGAACACCAGGTCCGGCGCCAACGCCGCCGCTTGCGCGCGCGGCGCGCGCAGGCGCAGCACGCCCTCGGCCAGCGCGTCCAGAGCATCGTAGCCCTCGCCCTCCGGCTCGGCCCCGCCGCCGGCCATGGCCACGGCCGACCACAGCGCGGCGGCGCCGTCGCCGGCCGCGATGGCCTGGGCGAGCGCGGCGCACTGGCGCCGATTGGCGGCTTCCAGCCGCACGCGCACGTTTTCGGCGCGCCGCGCCGGGCCGTCTTGGCCGAGCCGGCCCCAGGCCTGCTCGCGCTCGATCCGCTCCAGCGCATCGCAACGTTGGCGCCAGCGCGAGGGCGCGTCCAGGCCGGCCTCGCGCTCCAGCGCGGCCAGCCAATCGAAAGAGGGCTCGGGGTTCATCGGCCTAGGGTAAGCGCGAGCGCGCACGGCCATGATCGCTGTCGCGCAATTGTCACGAAACAGCCATAAATTGCCGTCACCCCCAACGCGCGAAGGCTGTGGCCCGCGCTCCGTCCAGGTGCCGTCCCATGCGCAAGTCCGCTCCCCTGCTGCCGTCGTTGCTGTTGCCGATCCTGCTGCTGGGGACGAGCAGCGCCACAGCGCGCACGCCCTATGTCGAGATCCAGCAGCGCCTGAGCGCGGAACAACTGCGCCAGGTCGGCTTGAGCCCGGAGCAGTTGTCCCTGCTCAACCGCATGTTGCGCGAAGCCGAGGAACGCGCACCGGCCGAGACGGCGGCGAGCGAGCCGGCCGACACCGGTCCGGCCATCGGCGCCGGCCGCCCGGCCGCGCCGGCGCGCCCCGGCGCGGGCCAGTTCATCGGCCTGGACGACGGCCCGATCAAGAGCCGGCTCAAGCACGATGTGAGCGGCTGGGAGCCGGGTTTCGTGTTCGAGTTGGAGAACGGCCAGCAGTGGAAGGTGCTCAAGGGCGAGATGAAGCTGCGCAAGCCCTTGCCGATGCCCGAGATCGTGGTGGTGCCCGGCGTGGCCGGCCGCTGGTTCCTGCAGGTGGACGAGGACATGCCCAAGGCGCGGGTGTACCGCATCGACTGAGGCGGGCTGGGACGGAGCGCGCTGGAAGGGAGCGCGCTGGGACCAAGCAGGGGGGCCGCCGGAGCGCGCCGCGCCGGGCTCGGCCTGGCGCACCCGGCGTGGCCGCGCCGGCGCTGCGGCCTCAGTCCTGCTGCAACACGGCGTACACCCCCTGCACCACCTTGGCCATGCGCGCGTAGTCGAGCTTGTCGGCGGTGTCGCTGGGCTGGTGGTAGGTATCGCTGCGCATGAACGCGGTGTCGGTGATCATCAGCGCCGGATAGTCCTCGCGCCAATAACTCAGGTGATCGGAGAAATCGATGCCCTGCATCCGCGGTGGCGCGTTGATGGAATGCACCGGCAGGTCGGTGGCGCCGGCCATGGCCGCCTTGACCCGGCGCGAGAGGCCGAAATCGCCCAGCCGCCCGACCACGGCGATGAAGTCGCCGCGTTCGGAATACAACCGCTGCATGCCGCGCAGCGGATAGCGCTGGCTGCCTGGGCGGTCGCTGAAACGGCCGATCATCTCCAGCGACAGCATGAATTCGACCTCGCGGCCGGCCGCGCGCAGGCTGCGCGCATGCCAGGCGCTGCCCATGTCGGGGCCGCGGAAGTGCGGCGGCTCCTCCAGGGTGTAGGCCACCAGTTCGACCGGCCGCGACGGCGGCTGGCGTCCGAGCAGCCGCGCCAGTTCCAGCAGCCCGGCCACGCCGCTGGCGTTGTCGTCGGCGCCGGGCGTGTGGCTGCGCGGCGAATAGCCGCGCGGGTCGTCGCCGGCCAGGGCGGGCTCGGCGTGCGAATCGTAGTGCGCGCCGACCACCCGCAGCGGCCCGCGCTCCGGGCCGAAGCGCGCGAGCACGTTGTGGTACACCTGCCCTTGCACGCGCACCTGCTGGTAAGAGGTGCGCGCGCCGGCCGCGGCCAGTTCGTCGTGCAGGTAGCGCGCGGCCCGCTGCAATTGCTCGGGCTGGTCGTAGCTGCGCGGATAGAAGGTCTCGGCCAGGCGCACCACGTCGGCGCGCAGGCGTTGCGCATCCACCGCCGGCGGCTGCGAAGGCCGCGGCGCAACGCCCGGCTGCACCACCAAGGCCAGCGCACCGGCGACGGCGAGCATCGGCAGCAGGGCCAGGCCGAACCACAGGCGCAAGCGCATGCTCAAGCGCCTCCCGCGGCAGGGCGTGCGGCCAGCGCCTCTTCGGCCGGGCCGGGGAACCCGCCGCGCTCGATCCGGCCCCATTGCCCGGGCCGCGGCGCCCAGTCGCCATCGCCCAGGATGGCCTGGACCAAATGCTCCACCGGATAACCCAGGCAGTCCTCGGCCGCCGCAGCGGCGCTGTCGCTGGCCTGGGCGCGCTGCAGGAAGGCCACGAAGTCCTCGTGTTCGCACGCAGCCAGCGCCACCATGGCCCGGGCCAGGTCGTAGGACAGCAGATTGCCCTCGTCCGCGCCCAGGAACGCAGCGCCCGACCAGAACGCCTGGATCCGCTCGGGATTCCAGAACGCCGCATGCTTGGCCCGCATTTCCTGCGGCGAGTACAAGGCCAGGCGCGGATCGGACAAGCGCGGGAACAGGCTGTGCTCGGTGTTCACCGCCATGCCCTCGTTGAGCCAGGCCGGGATCGGCCAGTGCGAGAGCAAGGCATGGGTCAGTTCGTGCGCGATCACCGGCTGCATCGCATCGGTGTCGTGCTCGCACAGGGCGAAGTGACCGTAGCCGGCATCCACGAACAGGCCCGAGGACATCGCGTACTCGCCGCCTTCGGGATAGTAATGGGCGATGTAGTCGTAGTAATCGTCCGGATCGGCGAACACCAGGCACAGGTGCTTGCCGCCCTGCTCCGCGCGCGCCAGCGGCCCGAGGTTGCGCACGATCCAGCGCCGGGCGGATTCGCAAAAGCGCAGGAAATCCGCGTTGCGCGCCGGCGCCATCGCGCTGAGCAGTACGAACCGCGCCGAGGCGTCCACGCGGTACTGCGGCCCCAGCGACGCGGCCAGCGCTCGCGCCCACTGGTCGGCTGCGCCGGTCCAGAACGCGTCGCGCTCGGCCTGGCTCCAGCCGGCCTGGCTCCTGCCGGCGTGCTCCTGGGCGGCGATGGCCGGCCAATCGGGCAGCGGCCGGCGAGCGTGGGCCAGCCAGTGCATGGCCACGGGCGGCGCGTGGACCGCGACAGGCGCGGCCGCGGGCCGCACGGACGGCGCGCTGAAGAAGGACAGCAAACGTCGCAGCATCCGGCCTCCATCCTTGGGACGAGGCCGGACTCTAGCATCGCGCGATGAAGCCGGCACCTGCGCGGCACCGGCCGGGCTCAACCCATCGCGCGCCGCAGTTCTTGCTGCTGGGCCGGTTCGGCAGCCGCGGTCTGGGTCGGCGCCTGGGTTTCCTGCGGCGGCGCCAGGGTCCGGCTCTGTTCGACGAACACGCGGCGGTGGCCCGGATCGGCCAGTTCGCCTTCGACCGCGAAGAAGCCGCTGCCGTTGCGGCCGGGCACGATGTGGTCGATCGCGTTGAAGCCCTGCCGCCCGGCTTCCAGCGCAGCGTGGGCAGCCGCGTTGTGATAGCCGTTGGCGCCGCCCAGCAGGCCCAGCGCCTGCGGATCGGCCGCGCGCAGGCCGCGGTCGGCCTGGCCGTACAGGGCGTACTGCGGATGGCCCGGATCGGACCAGCCGGGCGTGCCGCGCGTCTGCTCGCCGGCGCCGCGCGCATCGGCCGCAGCCGCGCCGAAGCCGGCGTTGCGGCCCTCGCGCTCGGGATAGGCCATCTCCTGCGCCTTGATCACCGCCTCGATGTAGTGGATGTCGATGCCGTGCTTGATGCCGTTGCCGGGAATCATGCGCCGCCAGAACGACTGCGGGTCCGGATCGGGCAGCTCGATCTTGTGGCCGACCGCGTCGGGCATGGCCCACTTGAGCGGGATGCTGTTTTCCTGCAGTTCGGTCAGGATCTCGTTCTTGACCGCATAGCGGCGGACCTGGCCGTTCTCGGTCACCGATTGCTTGGCCGCATCGGCGTCCATGCCCAGCCGCTCCAGGGTGCGGTCGTGCACGCCGGAGGCGTTGAAGGTCACCGCCGGGATGCCGCTGGAAATGGAGGCCGCCGCGGCCAGGCCGCCGCCGAGCGAGTGCCCGGTCAGCACCACCTGGTCGCCGAAGGCCACTCGCGCTTCGCGCGCCAGGGCCATGGCCTGGTTGTACTGCGCGTCCTCGAAGCCCAGGCCCTGGCGGAAGTTGGTCAGCCAGTCCTTGCCCTCGTCGGTGCCCGAATAGGCGACCACGTAGCGGCCCTGGTCGTCGCCGTAGATGCGCGCCAGGAAGCCGGAATCCTCGTTCTTCAAGCTGGCCGGGTCGATGCCGGCGCGGCGCAGTTGGTCGTCGTCCAGCGGACGGAAGCCTTCGCGGCCCGGGCCGAGCTCATAGAGATCGTCCATCAGGTGGGCCAGGGTCTTGTCGATCGGCTTGGCGTTGAGGCCGCGCACTTGCTCGGCGAAGGACGGCTCGGTGGACGGAACGGTGGCGGACGGCTGGCTCATGCTGCGATCTCCCTGAAATCCCTGGTTCCTGCAAAACGAAGGTGGCGTGCCGGACAGCGCCGGCGGCGACGGCGGTTGCGGCTCAGGCGCCTTCCACGGCGATGCCGCGCTCGCGCAGCCAGGCGGTCAGCGCATCGCGCGCCTGGCGCATCGGCGCGCTGAGGATCGCCGCCGGGGTCATGAACAGATAGCGCTGGAAGGTGGCCTGTTGGGCATTGCGCGCCTGCGGATCGGCGCCGGCGCGCAGCAGTTCCAGCGCGGCGTCGGGCTGGTTGATCTTGCCGGCCACGTGCAGCGGCGTGTTGCCCAGACGGTCGGCGCGGTTGGGATCGGCGCCGGCGGCGAGCAAGCGCTTGAACTGGATCGAACGGTCGCCCATCAGCGCCGCGCTCAGCACGCTGGCGCCGGTCTCGCTGTGCAGGGTGTCCGGGTCGGCGCCGTGGCCGAGCAGGCATTCCAGGTAGGCCGGGTCGTTGGCCATCGCCGCCAGGTGCACGACGGTGCTGCCGTCCAGCCCCGGCTGCGCCGGATCGGCGCCGAGTTCGAGCAGAGCCTGCAGCGAGGCCGGGCGCTTGTTGAGCACCGCCCACTCGAGCAGGGTGACGTTGCGGTCGCCGCGCGCGCGCAGGTCCGCGCCCGCCGCCAGGCGCTTGATCGAGGGCACGTCGCCCTCGGCCACCGCTTGGGCGAGTTCGGCCAGCGCCGGATCGGCGAACACGTCGTGTACATCCACCACGGGCATTGCTGACATTGCTGCACTCCTCCTGAGCACCGACTTGGATAACCCCAGGTCCGGCCCGGCCAGCGGGCATTCGGACGACGCGCACGGAAGCCATCCCCCGATGGCGGAATCGCAGCGAATGACATACGGCTGCGTACCGTGGCGGGTCCGAGACTAACAGGAAGTGGTTGCGGCTGCAGCCTTGGTGGAACCAGATCACATTTTTCGATGGGCGGACTCGGCCGCCGGGGGCGCGCGGCGCCACTGCTCCCGGGAGAGCGGCAGGCACCGCGGGCACCGAGGCAGGCGCAGTCGTCGCCGGCTTCGGCGCTGAAGCGCACCGGGACGGCGGGGTTGAGGCCGTGGTTGGCCGGCAGGACTGCGCCCGTCCGAGGCGCGACTTGCGCCGCTCCTGCTGGGGAGCGGCGGGTACGGGGGGCCAGCTCAGTAGGCGCCGGCTTCGGCACTGAAGCGTACCGGCACGGTGGGTTGAGGCCGTGGTTGGCCGGCAGGACTGCGCCCGTCCGAGGCGCGACTTGCG
>CBIFVU010000142.1:0-10204 GCA_966185905.1 uncultured Lysobacter sp. | reverse complement strand
AATAGCGCTCCAGCGGCATTTCCTTGGAATAGCCCATGCCGCCGTGGATCTGCACGGCCTGGTGGGTGATCCACATCGCCGCTTCCGAGGCGGTGAGCTTGGCGATGGCCGCTTCGTTGCTGAAGCGCCCGCCGTTCTTGTCGGTCTGGCCCTTCTGCCAGGCCGCGCGCAGGGTCAGCAGCAGGGCCGCGTCGAGCTTGCACTTCATGTCGGCGATCTTGGCCTGGGTCATCTGGAAGGTGCCGATCGGCGCGCCGAAGGCCTTGCGCTCGCGCACGTACTCCAGGGTCTTCTCGTAGGCGGCGCGGGCCAGGCCGATGGCCTGGCTGGCGATGCCGATGCGGCCCGCGTCGAGCACGCCCATGGCGATCTTGAAGCCGTGGCCTTCCTCGCCCAGCACGTCCTCGGCGCTGGCCACGTAGTCCTGGAACTCGATCTCGCAGGTGGCCGAGGCGCGGATGCCGAGCTTGGGCTCGGTCTTGCCGCGGTGGAAGCCGGGCCGGCTGGTGTCGATCATGAAGGCGGTGATGCCGCGCGCGCCCTGCTCCGGGTCGGTCATGGCGAACAGCACGATGTACTTGGCCACCGGGCCGGAGGTGATCCAGCTCTTCTTGCCGTTGATCACGAACGAGCCGTCGGCCTGCTTGACCGCCTTGCAGCGCATGGCCGTGGCGTCGGAGCCGGACTGCGGCTCGGTCAGGGCGAAGGCGCCGATTTCGCGGCCCTCGGCGATGGCGCGCACGTACAACTGTTTCTGCGCTTCAGTGCCGAACTTGAGGATGCCGTTGCAGAACAGCGAATTGTTGACCGACATGATGGTCGAGTGAGCCGCGTCGCCAGCGGCGATCTCGACCATGGCCAGCACGTAGGACACCGGGTCCATGCCCGCGCCGCCGTACTCGGCCGGCACTTCGATGCCCATCAGGCCGTTCTCGCCCAAGGTGCGGATGTTCTCGAGCGGGAACTCGCCGGTCTGGTCGTGGTGCTCGGCGCTGGGAGCAATCTTCTCCTGGGCGATACGGCGCGCCACGTCCTGGATCATCAACTGCTCTTCGGTAAAGCCAAAATCCACGTCGGCACCTCTCGTGTGGTGATTGCTCGCATTGCCCCGCCGCCCGCGCCGCCGGCGCGCGGGCGGCGCCCGGCGGGCGTCCTGCGTGCCTGGCCCGGCGCGTCCCGGGAGGGCGGCCCGCTCGTCGGACCGCAGGCGCGAATTGTAGCCTTGCGCGCCGAATAACCCCACCCATGCGACTGCCGCGATCTGGCGCCTGGGCCGCGCCGCCGTCGTCCGTTCCGGCAGCGCTCAGCCAACGCCGCCTCATGCTGCACCGCATCACGCAACTTGACCTCACCGGCCCCGGACAGCACACTTATCGCTGTATCGCGATACGTTGATGAAGCGGAGATTCGGGATTGGGGATTCGGGATTGGCTCGGGACCCTAGCTCCACTCGCCTCATCCATCCCGAATCCCCAATTCCCAATCTCCAACCCCGGCACCCCATGGATCTCGAAGGCTGGTCCTCCCGACTCAAAGTGTTCGCCGACGCGACCCGCGTGCGCCTGCTGGCGCTGCTGGAGCGCGAAGAGCTGACCGTGGCCGAACTGTCGGCCATCACCCGGCTGGCCCAGCCGCGGGTGTCCACCCATTTGTCCAAGCTCAAGGAAGCCGGGTTGGTGCGCGACCGGCGCGCCGGCGTGTCGGCCTATTACCGCTTCGACGAGGCCGCGCTGGACCCGGCCCAGCAGGCGCTGTGGCGGACCCTGAGCACCGGCAGCGACGACCCCTTGCTGCGCCAGGACGCCGAGCGGGTGCCGGCGGTGCTGGCGATGCGCGCTTCCGACCAGAACTGGGCCGATTCGGTGGCCGGCGACATGGAGCGCCACTATTCCCCCGGCCGCACCTGGGAGGCGCTGGCGCGCTCGGCGCTGCCGCTGCTGGAGCCGGGCGACGTGCTGGACATCGCCTCCGGCGACGGTGTCCTGGCCGAGCTGCTGGCGCCGCATTCGCACCGGTATGTGTGCCTGGACGCCAGCACCAAGGTGGTCGCGGCCGCCTCCGAGCGCCTGCGCAAGCTCAAGAACGTGGAGGTGCGCGAGGGCGACATGCACGCGCTGCCGTTCGAGCCGGCCAGTTTCGACCTGGTGGTGCTGATGCACGCGCTGACCTATGCCGAGCATCCGGCCCAGGCCGTGGCCGAGGCGGCGCGGGTGCTGCGGCCCGGCGGCCGGCTGCTGCTGACCAGCCTGGCCCGGCACGAACACCGCGGCGCGGTGGAGGCCTTCGGCCACGTCAACCTGGGCTTCTCCGAGAAGGAGCTGCTGAAGTTCGCCGCCAAGGCCGGCTTCGACATCGTCAGCTGCGCCACCGTGACCCGCGAGCGGCGGCCGCCGCACTTCGAGGTCATCGCCCTGATCGGCCGCTTGCCGGCCGCCGCCCCCCGCAAGCCGTCGAAGAAGTGAGCCCGCCGTGACCGACCTGCCCTGGTCCAACCCCGAACGCGCCCAGGCCCTGCTGCGCGGCCTGGCCGAACGCATCCTGGTCATCGACGGCGCCATGGGCACGATGATCCAGCAACACGGCCTGGACGAGGCCGATTACCGCGGCGAGCGCTTCGCCGAAGGCTACGACCGCCTCTATGCCGCGGGCGAGCACGCGCATGGCGAGGGCTGCGGCTGCGCGCGCGATCAGCGCGGCAACAACGACCTGTTGACCTTGACCCGCCCGGACATCATCGCCGGCATCCACCGCCAATACCTGGAAGCCGGCGCCGATCTGGTGGAGACCAACACCTTCAATTCCACCACCATCTCGCTGGAAGACTACGGCCTGCAGCACCTGGCCGCCGAGCTCAACCGCGAGGGCGCGCGACTGGCGCGGCAGGTCTGCGACCAGGTCGAAGCGATCGATCCCTCGCGCCCGCGCTTCGTCATCGGCGTGCTCGGCCCGACCAGCCGCACCGCCTCGCTGAGCCCGGACGTCAACCGCCCCGGCTACCGCGCCATCACCTTCGACCAACTGCGCCAGGCCTACCGCGAGGCCGCCGACGGCCTGATCGACGGCGGCGCCGATGTGCTGATGGTGGAGACCATCTTCGACACGCTCAACGCCAAGGCGGCGCTGTTCGCGATCGAGGAAGCCTTCCAGGCGCGCGGCGCGCGCCTGCCGGTGATGATCTCCGGCACCATCACCGACGCCTCCGGCCGCACCCTCTCCGGGCAGACCGCCGAAGCCTTCTGGTACTCGGTGCGGCATGTGCAGCCCACCGCGATCGGCCTGAACTGCGCGCTCGGCGCCAAGGACCTGCGCGTCCACGTCGATGTGCTGGCCCAGGTCGCCGACGCGCATATCAGCACCCACCCCAATGCCGGCCTGCCCAATGCGTTCGGCGGCTACGACGAAACCCCCGAGGACATGGCCGCGGTACTGGCCGAGTTCGCCCGCGCCGGCCTGCTCAACCTGGTCGGCGGCTGTTGCGGCACGACCCCGGCGCATATCGCGGCCATTGCCGCGGCGGTGGCGGGGGTGGCGCCGCGGCGGCCCTTGCAGTTGGTCGATGCCGCTTGAAAGGCAGTGGCGAGCGGAGAGGCGTGAGGAGTGAGCGCAGGCAGGCACGCGCGCTCGTTCCTCGCAGTTCTCCACCCACCATGCCCATCCCCTCCAGGCCTGGAATGAGCGATACCGCGCTCTTGCTCACTCCTCCCCGCTCCCCTCTTGCTCCCCTAGGCGCCCCATGACCTCCGCCCTGCCCCGCCAAACCCGCCTCAGCGGCCTGGAGCCGCTGCAGATCACGCCGGAAAGCAACTTCGTCAACGTCGGCGAGCGCACCAACGTCACCGGCAGCGCGCAGTTCAAGAAGCTGATCCTGGAAGGCCGCTTCGACGAGGCGGTGGCGGTGGCGCGGCAGCAAGTGGAAAACGGCGCCCAGGTCATCGACGTCAACATGGACGAGGGCCTGCTGGACTCCGAACAGGCGATGGTGGCCTATCTGAACCTGATCGCCGCCGAGCCGGACATCGCCCGGGTCCCGGTGATGGTCGACAGCTCCAAGTGGAGCGTGATCGAGGCCGGGCTCAAGTGCCTGCAGGGCAAGGGCATCGTCAACTCGATCTCGATGAAGGAGGGCGAGCAGGAATTCCTGCGCCAGGCCCGGCTGGTGCGGCGCTACGGCGCGGCGGTGGTGGTGATGGCCTTCGACGAGGACGGCCAGGCCGACACGGTCCAGCGCAAGGTCGATATCTGCTCGCGCGCCTATGCGCTGCTGACCCGGCAGGTCGGCTTCCCGCCCGAAGACATCATCTTCGACCC
Source organism: uncultured Lysobacter sp. (assembly GCA_966185905.1). GTDB lineage: Bacteria > Pseudomonadota > Gammaproteobacteria > Xanthomonadales > Xanthomonadaceae > Lysobacter. The sequence continues at coordinate 5,896 of CBIFVU010000142.1, read as the reverse complement.
CAACGTGTTCGCCATCGCCACCGGCATCGAGGAGCACAACGACTACGCGGTGGCCTTCATCGAGGCCGCGCGCGAGCTCAAGCGCCGCTTCCCCTACAGCCATATCTCCGGCGGCGTATCCAACGTCTCCTTCTCCTTCCGCGGCAACGAGCCGGTGCGCCAGGCCATCCACGTGGTGTTCCTGTACCACGCCATCAAGGCCGGCATGGACATGGGCATCGTCAACGCCGGCGCACTGCCGCTGTACGACGACCTGGACCCGGTGCTGCGCGAGCGGGTCGAGGACGTAGTGCTCAACCGCCGCGGCGATGCCACCGAGCGCCTGCTGGAGATCGCCGACCGCTACAAAGGCAAGAAGGGCGAGAAGAAGGCCGAGGACCTGGGCTGGCGCGAGCGCGCGGTCGGCGAGCGGCTCAGCCACGCCCTGGTGCACGGCATCGACCAATGGATCGAAGAGGACACCGAGGCCGCGCGCGCCGCCGCCGCGCGCCCGCTGGACGTGATCGAAGGCCCGCTGATGGCCGGCATGAACGTGGTCGGCGACCTGTTCGGCGCCGGCAAGATGTTCCTGCCGCAGGTGGTCAAGTCGGCCCGGGTGATGAAGAAGGCGGTGGCCTACCTGCTGCCCTTCATCGAGGCCGAGAAGGCGCGCACCGGCGATGCCGGCAAGTCCAACGGCAAGATCGTCATGGCCACGGTCAAGGGCGATGTGCACGACATCGGCAAGAACATCGTCGGCGTGGTCCTGGCCTGCAACAACTTCGAGGTCGTGGACCTGGGCGTGATGGTGCCGGCGCAGACCATCCTGGACCGCGCGAAAGCCGAGAACGCCGACCTGATCGGCCTGTCCGGCCTGATCACCCCCTCGCTGGAGGAAATGAGCCACGTCGCGCGCGAAATGCAGCGCCAGGGCTTCACCATGCCGCTGCTGATCGGCGGCGCCACCACCTCGCGCGCGCACACCGCGCTGAAGATCGACCCGCACTACAAGGCGCCGACGGTCTGGGTCAAGGACGCCTCGCGCGCGGTCGGCGTGGCCCAGTCGTTGATCTCCATCGAGCTGCGCGAGCCCTTCGTCGCCGCCAACGCCTCCGACTACGCCGAGATCCGCGAGCGCCACCGCAATCGCGGCGACGGCAAGCGCCTGGTCCCGCTGGAGAAGGCGCGCGGCCAGCGCTTCGACGGCGGCTGGGACGGCTACGCGCCGCCGGCGCCGAAGCTGGCGCCGGGCGTGTACGTGTTCGACGACTACCCGCTGGAGGAGTTGCTCGACTACATCGACTGGACGCCGTTCTTCAACACCTGGGAGCTGGCCGGACGCTATCCGGCCATCCTCAGCGACGAGGTCGTCGGCGCGCAGGCCAGCGAACTGTTCCGCGATGCACAGGCGATGCTCAAGACCATCGTCGCGGAGAAATGGATCGGCGCCAAGGCCGTGTTCGGCCTGTGGCCGGCGCACTCGGCCGGCGACGATGTCGAGGTCTCGCTGCAGGCTCCGGAGTCGCAAACCGGCCATCCGCAGGGCTTTCCCGCGCCCCGCCGCGTCCCCTTCCCCACCTCCAACCCCCGCTCCCGCACCTTGCACTTCCTGCGCCAGCAGGCCGACAAGCCCGCCGACCGTCCCGACTTCTGCCTGGCCGACTTCATCGCGCCGCGCGACAGCGGCCGCCAGGACTGGATCGGCGCGTTCGCGGTGACCGCCGGCCTGGGCATCGAGCCGCATGTGGCGCGTTTCGAGGCCGATCACGACGACTACAACGCGATCATGCTCAAGGCCCTGGCCGACCGCTTCGCCGAAGCGCTGGCCGAGCGCCTGCACCAGCGCGTGCGCAAGGAGTTCTGGGGCTACGCTGCCGACGAGGCGCTGGACAACGAGGCGCTGATCCAGGAGGGCTACCGCGGCATCCGTCCGGCCCCCGGTTACCCGGCCTGCCCCGAACACAGCGAAAAGGCCAGCCTGTTCGAGCTGCTCGACGCCTCCGCCCACGCCGGGCTGGAGCTGACCGAAAGCTTCGCCATGTACCCGGCCGCGGCGGTGTCTGGCTATTACTTCAGCCATCCCGACAGCCAGTATTTCGTGGTCGGGCGGGTGTCCAAGGAGCAGGTCGAGGACTACGCCCGGCGCAAGGGCGTGAGCCTGGCCCAGGCCGAGCGTTGGCTGGCCTCGAACCTGGACTACGATCCCGAATGAGGTCTGCCGGCCTTCGCCGGGGGGGCCGCGCCGCGCCCGGCCCCGCCGCTACGGCGCCCTCCCCGGCGCCCCGCGCGGGCGCCGCGGGACTGCCCTAGAATCCGGCCGACCCCATGGGCCGGAGCGACCGCTCCGCGCCCCCCTGCCAGACCGGACACGAGCACCGCACGGATGAGCGAAATCCTCCTGCCCGCCGCCCTCGCCGACGAAGACGCCGGCAACGACGGCAACGCTGCCTTCATCCAGCGCCACGCCGCGCCCGGCCGCATCGGCCTGTGCGGCGGCCGCGATTTCATCAACAAGCTCATCCGCAAGGCGCAGGCGCCGCTGACCGAAGACGGCCACCGCAGCCTGTGGTCGCATGCGTTCTTGTTCAGCGAACGCCGCAGCGATGGCCACTGGTGGGTGATCGAATCCGACCTGGACCTGCGCTACCGGCAGATCCGCCTGGGCGTGCAGGAAAACCGCGCGGCGCGCTACTACGACGCCGAGGCCTTTCCCAACATCGCCATCCTCGATTTCGGCCTGGACCCGGCCCAGACCCAGCAAGTCCAACGCGCCGGCCTGGACCTGCTGGCCGGCCTGTCGAGCTATTCGATCAGCGAACTGCTCGGCACGATGATGGCCATGCACAGCCGCCGCCTGCGCAAGCGCGGCAACCTGCTGGCCAAGGACGGCGCTCTGTTCTGCTCGGCCCTGGTCCAGCATTGCTACGCCGCGGCCGGGATCGAGTTCCTGCCCGGCGTGCCGGGCAAGAACATCGCCCCGCACGACATCGACGAATCGCCGCTGCCGCACGCCACCCACCGCATCATCCGCGACCTGGGCGTGTCCACCGTGCGCTCGCTGGCCCACGACGCCCGCGCGCGGCTGTCGGCCGCTTTCGACTGAACCCGCCCCCGGCCAGCCGGCGTCGAAGCCGCGGCTTGGGGCTGCGGCCGCAGACGGACGGGCCTGGCAAGCCCGAGGTCGGCGGCCCTGCGAGCCTCGCGGCGCGACTATCGCCATTCAATACGCAATGGTATGGTTTCAGTAAACTCCCCGCCCCGCGCCGCCCGATGCAGGACTTGCTGCTGTTCTCCCATGCCAACGGCTTCCCCGCCCCGGTCTACCGGCTGATGCTGGGCGAGCTCGGCGCGCGCTACCGCATCGAACGCCCCGAACGCATCGGCCACGACCCCCGCTACCCGGTCACCCTGGGCTGGCCGCACCTGGTGGAGGAACTGGCCGAGCGCGTCCAGGCCGCCGCCGGCGACGCCCGCCGCATCTGGCTGGTCGGACACTCGCTGGGCGGTTATCTGAGCCTGCTGGCGGCCCATCGCCTGGCCACGCAGCCGCTGGGCGCGCGCGTGGCCGGCGTGGTCATGCTGGACTCGCCGCTGATCGCCGGCTGGCGCGCGCGCCTGGTCAAGCTGGGCCGGCGCACCGGCCTGGACAACCTGGTCATGCCCACCCGCGCCACCCTGCAGCGCCGCCGCCACTGGCCCGACCGCGACGCCGTGCGCCAGCACTTCCTGGCCAAACCCGCGTTCGCGCGCTGGGACGCCCGGGTGCTGGAGGACTACGTCGAGCACGGCACCCGCGACGGCGAAGACGGTGCGCGCGAACTGGCGTTCGAGCGCGAGATCGAATACCGCATCTACCGCAGCCTGCCGACCGCCTCGCTCAGCGGCCTGGCGCCCCGGCTGCGGGTGCCGGTGGCCTTCCTGGCCGGCACCCGCTCGCGCGAGCTGCGCAATGCCGGCGCGGCGGCCACCCGCCGCCTGGTGGGCGACCGCTGGGGCTGGGTCGAGGGCAGCCACTTGTTCCCGATGGAACGCCCGCTGGAAACCGCGCAGGCGATCGAGGGAATGCTGGAGCGGATGGCGCCCGGGACCGCATGAGGCGCGGTGGGGGCTGGCGCAGCGTTCGTCGCGTACGTCCAGTCCTTCAAAAGCCCGCGCCCTTCAAAAGCCCCGCGGCAGTCGCGTCCGGTGTCGCCGCGCAAATCGAGCAAGGCCAGCCTAGGCCGTTGTCGAGGCGAAAGCCGTGCATCGCCTCGCGCTCAGGACACTATGCCGGATCGGTATCGATCGACGGGCCGCGCGCCCGGCGCGTCGTGGCGCCCCGAAGCATGGGCTGCGTATTGCTGTACGCAACCGCACTTCAGGCACGCCGAAGCGAACGCTTTCGCGCGCTCCGTTGGAGTTCTCTCGACAGGCCCCTGCCCTTGGCGCGGTCTCACCAAACCAGATCGTCGGGCACCTGGAACTTGGGATCGGCGTAAGGGTCCTCTTCGGCCGGCGCGTCGGGATCGATCTTGAGCGCGATGGCCGGGGCGAAGATGGCCTCGGCCTGGGCCAGCAATGCAGCGGTCACCAGCACATAGCGGCCTTCCATCTGCACCACGCCCAGTTCGCCGGCGTTGAGCTGCTTGAGCTGGTCGGGGGTGACGTAGATGCGCTTGATCTTGCCGCCGTAAGGGAAGTGCCGGGCGATCTCGGCATCGGGCGAGTTCAGGCCCTGGTCCTTGAGCAGTTCGGCCAGGCGGGCGCGGGCCTCGCGGCGCTGGCGCGCTTCTTCCTGGCGCGCCTGTTCGGCGGCGATGCGCTCGTCCTTCTCGCGCTGGGCGCGGATGGCGTAGGCCTTGGCCAGGTCGATGTCTTCGCGGCTGCGCGCTTTGCCGTGGCCGCCGCGGCCCTGCCCCGGCTTGCCGCCGGCAGGCCGTTCGCCGGGTCGGCCGGAGCGATCGGACCGACCGCCGCCGGGCTTGCGCGCCTGCTCGGCGCGGGCGCCGGGCTTGGCGCCGTCGACGCGCGCGCCGGGCTTGCCGCCGCGCCGTTCGACGGGCTTGCGTTCGGGCTTGGGCGCGGGCTTGAAGCCCAGGCCGAGGAGTTGGTCGCGGAGGCTGTCGCTCATGGACGTGCTGTCGTGTCGTTCAGTAGTGCGGCGGAGGCGGTTCGGAGGCGGCGTCGCCGGTCAGCGGATTGGCCGCCATCGCCGCGCGCAGGTGCTTGATCTCGTCGAGCGCGCGCATCAGCAGCAAGGCGTTGCGCGCCTCTTCGCTGCGGGCGGCGGCGAGCGCGTCGCTGAGCTCGCCCAGCGCGTGCTCCTGGAACGCCAGCCGCGTTTCCAGGTCCACCAGGCGCTGCTCCAGCGAGGGGTCCGTGGCGGCGCTCATCCGGCGGCGTCCGGCAGGATCGAGCGGCCGCGGCCGATGCCGTAGTAGGCCAGATCGGCGGCCTCGACTTCGTCGGGGTGGTAGAGGTTGCGGCCGTCGAAGATCACCGCGTCGGCCAGGGCCTGGCGGATGCGGAGGAAGTCCGGGCTGCGGAACTGCTTCCATTCGGTGACCACCACTAAAGCGTCGGCGTCGGCCAGCGCGGCGCGGGCCGAATCGCACAGCACCAGGTCCTCGCGCTCGCCGAAGATGCGCTGGGCTTCTTCGCTGGCCTCCGGGTCGTAGGCGCGGACCTTGGCCCCGGCCTCCCACAACTGGGCCAGCAGGCGCCGGCTGGAGGCCTCGCGCATGTCGTCGGTGTTGGGCTTGAACGCCAGGCCCCAGACGGCGAAGGTCTTGCCGCGCACGTCGCCGCGGTAATGGCGCTGGATCAGCTCGAACAAATGGCCCTTCTGGCTGTCGTTGACCGCTTCCACCGCATCGAGCAGGCGCGCGCCGTAGCCGTGCTGCTGGGCGGTGCGGGCCAGCGCCTGCACGTCCTTGGG
>CBIFVU010000141.1:0-10240 GCA_966185905.1 uncultured Lysobacter sp. | reverse complement strand
ACCCTGCCCCACCCTGCTGCCAGCCTGGTGGCAGCAGGGTGGGGCAGGGTGGGTTCCGTCCAGCCACCGCTATCGCGGCGGCCGCGTCGCCGCGCTGTCAGACCGGCGGGAACCGCACGCACACCTCGAAACCACGCCCCGGCCCGCGCGGGTCTTCCGCGCCGCGCTCCAGCCCAGGGCCGCATTCGATCTTCGCGCCGTGGGTCTGGGCGATGCGCGCCACCAGCGACAGCCCGATGCCGCTGCCGCCGTCGGGGCTGCCCGGCGCACGGTAGAAGCGGTCGAAGATCCGCTGGCAATCCTCCTCCGCCACGCCCGGGCCGTTGTCGGCCACGCGCAGCACGGTCGCGCCGTCGTCCTGGGCGCTGCATTCCACCGCCACCTGGCCGTCCGCGCCGGCGTGGCGCACGGCGTTGTCCAGCAGATTGCGCAGCAAGATGCCGAGCTGGTCGACATCGCCGCGCAGCCGCGCCGGCCCGGCGCACAGGCTGATGCGCTGGCGGCGCTCGCGCGCCAGGGTCTCGAAGTCGCGGATCACCAGCACCACCAGGTCGGACAGATCCAGCGGCGCCAGCCGCACCGACTCCTCGCCGGCGTCCAGCCGCGCCAGGTCCAGCAATTGTTCGGACAGGCGCGCGCTGCGCTGCACGCCGGCATTGAGCCGGAGCAGGGCCGCGTTCTTCTCTTCCAGCGTGGTCGCGCGCAGCGCCAGCTCGGCGTGGGTGCTCAACACCGCCAGGGGCGTGCGCAGTTCGTGCGCGGCATCGGAGATGAAGCGCCGCTCGTGCTGGACCGCGGCGTCCACCCGCTCCAACTGACCGTTGAAGGCATCCACCAGGGGGCGGAATTCCGAGGGCAAGGCCTGGGTCGGCAGCGGGGTCAGGTCCAAAGGCTGGCGCCGTTGCAGGATCTCGCGCAGGGCCGTGATCGGCCGCAGCGAACGGCCGATCACCAGCCAGGTGGCCAGCGCGAACAGCAGCAGGATCAGCACCGCGGCCAGCAGGCTGCCGACGATCCAGGTGCGCAGCTCCTCGATCGCCATGCGCTTGGTCCGCCCCACCTGCACCACCAGCCCGCGCTTGGGGTCGCTCAGGGTGAACACCTGCCAGCGCTCGCCATCGACCACGCGGCGCACGAAACCGTCGCGGAAGGACGGGTCCAACGGCTGCAGCGGCGCGGCGGCGGAGTAGACCACGTTGCGGCCGTCGGCCCAGACCTGGAAGCTGATCTTGCGGTCGGCCGAAACGACCGGGTTGGGAGGACGCGAGGGGTCGCGGCCGGGCAGGCGCTCGATGCCTTCGGGCATCGAGCCCAGCACTTGCTCGGCGATCTCGCGCAGCGAGTTGTCCAGCAGGCCGGAGTGCTCGCGGCCGAGCTGCCAGATCTGGCAACTCAGCCACACGAACCACGCCAGCAGCACGCTCTTGATCAGTACCCAGGTCAGTTTCCAGCGCAGCGAGCGCCCGCCGGGGAACTCGCGCGCGCGGCGGCAGTGCTCGCGCCGCGCCTGCCGGCGGGCTTCGCGCTCGCGCCAGCGGCTGTCGCCGGCGGCTGCGGCCGGGTCGGCCCGCTCGTCCTGGCCCGCACCGCTCGCCACAGCAGCCGGTGCCGGCCGGTCGCCAGCGGCTCCCGGCGCCGGTTCGCCGATCGTGCTCATGCCCGCGCCCGCGCAGCGGCCGGAGGCGCGGCCGAGGGAATGATCGGACCAGCGGCCATGCTCAATGGGCACCGCCGCCGATGCGGTAGCCGTAGCCGTGCACGGTCACGATCAACTGCTCGCCCAGCTTGCGCCGCAGCTGGTGCACGTAGACCGCGATGGTGTTGCTCTCGATCGTGCCGGAACTGCCGTACACCGCTTCCTCCAGTTGCTCGCGGGTGACCACCCGGCCCTGGCGCTCCAGCAGCAGCATCAAGGTGCGGAACTCGTGCCCGCTCAACGCCACCGGCTCGCCGTCGCGGGTCACCAGGCGCCGCGCCGGGTCCAGCACCACCGCGCCGCAACTGAGCACGGGCGAGACCCGGCCCTGGCTGCGGCGCAGCACTGCGCGCAGGCGCGCGCACAGTTCGTCGAGCTGGAAGGGCTTGACGATGTAGTCGTCGGCGCCGGCATCCAGCCCGGCGATGCGCTCGCTGAGCTTGTCGCGCGCGGTCACGATCAGCACCGGGGTGGCGTCGTAGCGGTTGCGCAGCTGGCTCAGCACGCCCAGCCCCGAACCGCCGGGCAGGCCGACATCGAGCACGACCGCGTCGAAGCCGTGGTCCACCAGCGCAGTCTTGGCCAGCGGCGCGTCGGGCGCCCACTGCACGCGCCAGCCGTCGTGCGCCAGGCCGGCGCGCACCGCCTCGGCCAGCATCGCATCGTCTTCCACCAACAGGATGTTCATGCCGTCATCTGCGTCGTCTTGCCGCACCGTCCCGGACACGATGCGCCAGGGCGATTAAAAACTTCTTAAAGGCGCAGGCGCAGGATCGATCCTCCGCGCCGCCTGTCCACGCCGATGCTACTCCGGCCTGGGCCGCGACCGGCGTCCTCCGCCCCACCGGAAGCCCACGCATGAATCCCCGACTTGCCGTGTCCGCCCCACTTTCGCCCCCCGCCCTGGCCGCCGTGCCCGGCCTGCGCGTCCGCCCGGTCGCGCGCGAGGACGCGCCGCGCCTGATCGCCCTGTGCCAGGAACACGCCCAGGCCCTGGCCCTGGAACGGCGGCCGTTCGGCCCGCCGCGCGAGGACCCGCTGGAACTGATGGAAGTGCTGTTCGAGCCGCCGTTCGGCGCCTGGGCCTGGCTGGCCGAGGTCGACGAACAGGCGATCGGCTATGCCAGCGCCACCGCCGGTTTTTCGATGCTCGAACGCGCCTACTGCCTGCATCTGGACGATCCCTACCTGCGCGCGCCCTGGCAGGGCCGCGGGGTGGAGGTCGAGCTGCTGCGCCAGGCCCTGGCGGCAGCGCGGCGTTTCGGCTGCCTGAACCTGCAATGCCAGTCGCCGGCCTGGCACGAGGCCGCGCAGCGCCTGGATGAGCCGGTGCGCACGGTGCGCCCGGAAACCGCGCGGCACGTACTGCCGCTGGCCTGAGCCAGCGCCGCTGCGGCGCGCTCAGCCCTGGCGCTTGGGCCGCTTGGGCCGCGGCTGGAAATAGCCGAGCTGGCGCAACGGCTGCAAATGGCGCGCGCGGAAGAACAACAGCGCGCCGACCAGACCGCCCAGATAGGCCAGCACGAACCCCAGCGCCAGGCTCGGCGGCGCGCGCCAGGCCTCCGGCCAGCGCGCGCCGATCGGCATCAGCAACAGGCCGGCCATCGCCAGCAGCAGCAAGGCCACCAACAGCACCAGGGCCACACCGGCGCGCGAGCGCGGCGGCAGGGCGGCAGTGCGCGCCAGCAGGCGGGCATAGACCTCGGCCAGGCCGATCACGGCCACGGGCCACAGCACTACATAGGCGATAAGGGCCAGCATTCCATGTCCCTGGGGTTCGGGACCGGGCGCGCTCGCGCCGCCCGGCCTGCATCGTTTCGCACCGTCGCCGGGAACCGGCGGCGGTCGCGGACCGGCGCGCAGGATAGCAGCGTGCCCGCCCGGCCGTTCCGACGGCGATCAGGCTTCGCCGGCCTGGTTGGGCCCGGTCGCGGCGAACAGATCGCTCTGGGCCAGGGCTTCGTCCTCTTCGACGAAGCCCGACAGGCCGACGCCGGCCAGTCGGTAGCGGGTCGCCTCGGGCAGGTCCACGCGCGCGCGCAGGGCGCAGGCGACCGCGGCCAGTTCGTCCTCGCCGGCCGGCGGCACCGGCTGGGTCAGGCTGCGGGTGAGGATGCGGAAGTCGGAGGTCTTGAGCTTGAGCACCACCGTGCGCGCGACCCGCCCCGGATGGCGCTCGCGCTCGCGCCCATAGGCCTGCCAGGTGGAGGCGGCGAGGCGGCGGATGTGGGGCGCCAGTGCCTCCAGCGGCAGGTCGTGCTCGAAGGTGTCCTCCGAGGAAATCTGCAGGGTCGGGCGCTCGGGCTCGACCGGGCGCTCGTCCACGCCGTGAGCCAGTTCGTGCAGGCGCCGGCCCCAGCGGCCGAAGCGCTGCTCCAGCGCCGCCGCGCCCAGCGCGCGCAGGTCGGCGACCACCGCCACGCCCAGCTCGGCGAGCCTGCGTTCCATCACCTTGCCCACGCCGGGCAGGCGCCCCACCGGCAATTGCGCCAGGAACGCCTGGATCTGCGCGGGCTTGATCACGAACAGCCCATCGGGCTTGTTCCAGTCCGAAGCGATCTTGGCCAGGAACTTGTTCGGCGCCACCCCGGCCGAGGCGGTCAGCCGGGTCTCCTCGAAAATCGCCGCGCGGATCGCCTCGGCGGTGGCGGTGGCCGAAGGCAGGCCGGTCTTGGTGCGAGTGACGTCGAGATAGGCCTCGTCCAGCGACAGCGGCTCGATCAGGTCGGTGTGGCGGGCGAAGATCTCGCGCACCTGGCGCGAGACCGCCTTGTAGCGGCCGAAGTCCGGCGGCACGAACACCGCCTGCGGACACAGCCGCTCGGCGCGCACCGCCGGCATCGCCGAGCGCACGCCGAAGCGGCGCGCCTCGTAGCTGGCCGCGCACACCACCGAACGCGCACCGCGCCAGGCCACCACCACCGGCAGCCCGCGCAGCGCCGGATCGTCGCGCTGTTCGACCGAAGCGTAGAACGCATCCATGTCGACATGCAGCACTTTGCGGGCAGGCGCGGGGGCGGACACGCGGGCTTCCGGAGCGGACGTGCGCGCATGGTAGCGCCTGCGCGCACCGGCGGCGGCCGCGCCGGTGCGCCGCGCCGCTCAGTTGGGCACGGGGTAGGCGGTGTAGACCACCCAGCGGTTGCCCAGATAGCGCATCACCACCCTCACGGTGTTGGTCTGGATCTCGGTGTAGGCGGTGCAACGGCCCTGCGCATCGGCGGCGGTGCAGCGCAGGGAGAAGAACTGCACCGGCACGTCGCGCGCGGCTTCGGCGTTGGGCTGCGGGTTCTGCGCGCAGTACAGCGGCGGGTTCATGTTGACCAGTTCGGCATAGGCCTCGTCCCAATCGTCGTCGTCGCGGAACAGGGTCCGGCCGGCCTGGGTGAAGCCCTGGGGCGGCGTCTGGCCGTAAATGTGTGCGTTGAGATGACCGCCGTATTGGTTGTTCATCGGCGGAAGGGCGCTGATCTGCACGGTGTTGAGGCTGGTGCAGGCCACTTGCGCAGCGGCGGGGGCTGCGGCCGCGCCCAAGCTCAGGGCGAGGACGGCGCACAGCAGGCGAGGGCGGGACGGCGAAAGGATGGGCTGCATGGGCTGGGCTCCGGAGTGAGGGGCCGGCGCGGTCGCCGGCGTCGCGACCCAAGCGGTCGTGGCGATGGCGTTCTAAACGCCGGCGCGGGTCGGTGCCATGCGGACCAGCGCCGCAGACGGCGAGCGCCGCCCCTCACACCTGGCCCCCTCGGGCGCCTGCCGCACCCTCGCCGCTGCGCCGCCGCCTGGCGACTGCCCGCCTGTCAGGCCACGACGGGGCGCTGCGCGGCAGGGCAGGAGGGGCACGGCCGATCCCGCGCGCGCGCCACAGCGCCGCCGCACGGCCGGGCCGGTGCGCGCGCGGCTTCACGCCGGCGCCGCCGCCGCGTTGTTGCGGGCATGACGCCCCCGCTTCCCTCTGCCTCCACTCACACCTGCGCCCACGCCCCTGTGCCTGCTGCGGCCGGCGCGCTGCCCGCGCCCTGCTTCGCTGGCCTGCCGCGCACGGCCTCGCTGGAATTCGAGCGCCTGTGCCGGTTCTGCGAAACCCACCGCATCGAGGTGCTGGCCGGCCTGCCTTGGGTCGCCGCCGAGATCGCCGGCGCGCACGGCTTCGAGCCGATGCTGCGCTTGGTGCGCGAGCTCGGCGGGCGGCGGGTCTATCTCTCGCGCGACCGTGCCGCCTGTTCGGCGCGGCTGGGCCTGCCGCTGGAGGCGCCGCTGCACGCGCGCCTGCTCGACCGCGCCAGCGCTGCCGGCACCATCGAGCTGCCCTCGGCCTGGGGCGTGTTCGTCGGCCTGCGCCGGGTCGCGATCCGCGCCGCGGTCCGCGCCGGCCAGCGCCAGCGCGAGGTCGCCCAAGCCTTCGGCGTGACCGAGCGCCATCTGCGCCGCGAGCTGGATTCGCTGCAAGCGCGTCCGCCCGCGGCGACCGCGGCCGCCGCGCCGGCGAGCACGCGGCCATGAGCCCGCGCGATGCGGCCGTGATCGTGCGCCTGGGCGGCCCGGACGGCCGCCGCAAGCTGCATCGCGCCTTCGACTTCGAGCGCGACGGCGAGCACGCCACGGTCTACATCGACGATCCCTGCCCCTTGCCGCGGCCCGGCCAGGACTGCTGGATCCAGGTCGCCGCCCCGCACCCCGACGCCGGCGCTTACCTGGCCCGCTTCGAGGCGGCCCACCGCAGCGTCTGCCGCTTCGCCGACCTGCGCCGCCTGGACCCGGCCGGGCCAAGCTGAACAAGCCGGCCCGGCGCACAGCGGCGCCCGCGTCACTTCGGCGACAATGGCGCCCCCTCGCCGCCACCGCCCGAGCCATGTCCGCCGTCCCCAGCCCCAGCTCCTCCATTTCCCTGACCCGCTACCTGATCGAAGAACAGCGCGCCGGCCGCATCAACGCCGACTTGCGTCTGCTGATCGAAGTGGTCGCGCGCGCCTGCAAGTCGATTTCCATCGCGGTGGGCAAGGGCGCCCTGGGCGGTGTGCTCGGCGATGCCGGCAGCCCCGGCGCGGCCAGCATGAACATCCAGGGCGAGGCGCAGAAGAAACTCGACGTGCTCAGCAACGAGATCCTGCTGGAAGCCAACGCCTGGGGCGGCCACCTGGCCGGCCTGGCCTCGGAGGAGATGGACACCTCCCACCCGATCCCCGATGTCTATCCGCGCGGCAACTACCTGCTGCTGTTCGATCCCCTGGATGGCTCGTCCAACATCGACGTCAACATCTCGGTCGGCACCATCTTCTCGGTACTGCGCGCGCCCGACGGCGTGACCCAGGCCGAAGACAAGGACTTCCTGCAACCGGGCACCGAACAGGTCTGCGCCGGCTACACCACCTACGGCCCCAGCACCATGCTGGTGCTGACCATCGGCAACGGCACCCATGCCTTCACTCTGGACCGGGAGATCGGCAGTTTCGTGCTGACCACCCGCGGCATGCAGATCCCCGCCGATACCAAGGAATTCGCGGTCAACATGTCCAACCAGCGCCACTGGCAGCCGCCGATGCAGCGCTACGTGGCCGACTTGCTTGCCGGCAAGGAAGGCCCGCGCGGCAAGGACTTCAACATGCGCTGGGTGGCCTCGATGGTGGCCGACGTGCATCGCATCCTGACCCGCGGCGGCCTGTTCAGCTATCCGCTGGACGCCAAATGCGTGGACAAGGGCGGCAAGCTGCGGCTGATGTACGAAGCCAACCCGATGGCGTTCCTGGTCGAGCAGGCCGGCGGCGCAGCCAGCACCGGCCGCCAGCGCATGCTGGAAGTGCAGCCCACTGGCTTGCACCAGCGCGTGCCGGTGTTCCTGGGCAGCAAGAACGAAGTCGAGGCGGCGGTGCGCTATCACCAGGAGTACGACGCCGCCCAGGCCTGAGCCCGGGCGCTGCGCCGTCCGTGCCGGCAGCCCCGCCGCCGGCGCGCCGGCCCGGCCGCCGCCCCCCGCGGCGGTTCCCCGCACTGGCCGCCCCCTTCGGCCGATTGCGTTGAAACAAGGACTTGCGCTCATTGCGTGCGCCTTGCGCCAGCGGGAACCAGCGATGTCCAACCAGATCCAAGGCAGCGTGGGGGGCCGGCCTGCCGAGCGAACCGTGGAGCCCGCCGCCGCACGCGGGGGCCTGCCGCGCGACCCGCGCGACCTGATCTACCTCAGCCCGGGCGGGCATGGCCGCATGCACGCCCTGGCCGGGCTGCAATCGCTGGGCTGGGCGCTGCGCCGCGCCAACGATGCCCGCTCGGCCCTGCGCCAGTTGCAGGCCAACCCCGACCGACCGCACGCGGTACTGGTGGACCTGCGCGAAGGCTTCGAGCTGCGCGACCTGGACGAACTCGGCCCGGCCCTGTCGGTGCGCAACGCCGGCTGGATCGCCGGAGTGGCCAGCGAGCAGCTCGACCAGGAACCCGCCCGGCGCCTGATCCGCGACTACTGCTACGACTACGTCACCCTGCCCTGCCCGGAGGGCGTGCTGCACACGGTGATCGGCCACGCCCACGGCATGGCCGCGCTGGCCTGCGGCCACGGCCTGCGCCATCCCGCCGGCAGCGCCGACCCGACCCGGGTGGACGGCATGATCGGCCGCAGCGACGCGCTGCGCAGCCTGTGCCGGCTGCTGCGCAAGGCCGCGGCCACCGACGCGCCGGTGTTCATCGCCGGCGAGACCGGCACCGGCAAGGAACTGGCAGCGCAGGCCCTGCACCGTCATTCGGCGCGCGCGCGCGGCCCGTTCGTGGCCGTTCACTGCGGCGCGATGCCGCCGGAGCAAGTCGTGGCCGAACTGTTCGGCGCCCCGCCGCTGGACAACGCCGAGCCGCGCTCGCGACCGCCGGGCCGGTTCGAACTGGCCCACGGCGGCACCTTGTTCCTGGACGATCTGCACGCCCTGCCGCTGGACGCCCAGGCGGCCTTGTTGCAGGCGCTGGAGGCCGGCCCCGGCGACGCCCCGGCCGCGGACGTGCGCTTGGTCGCCGCCAGCCACGAGGACCTGGAAACGGCCATGGCCGCAGGCCGCTTCCGCGCCGACCTCTACCATCGCCTGTGCGTGCTGCGCCTGCACCAGCCGCCGTTGCGCGAACGCGGCGGCGACATCGATCTGCTGGCCGAACACGCGCTGCAGCGCTGCGCGCAGGACGGCGGGCGCGGGCTCAAGGGCTTCTCGCCCTGCGCGCGCCAGGCCATGCACCGCCACACCTGGCCGGGCAATGTGCGCGAGCTGTTCAACCGCGTGCGCCAGGCGGCGGTCATGGCCGAAGGTCGTTACCTCAGCGCCGCCGACCTGCAACTGGACGAGGCCGGCGACAGCGCGCCGGTGACCTTGGAACAGGCGCGCGACGCGGCCACCCGCGAAGCCATCGAACGCGCCCTCAACCGCAATCGCCGGCGCCTGGGCGAGGCCGCGCGCGAGCTGGACGTGTCGCGGGTGACCCTGTACCGGCTGATGCAGCGGCTGGGCATGCGCGCGGCCGAGGACGCGGCGGGCGACAGCGCCGAAGCCGGCTGAACCAGGCGCGCTGAACCAGGCGCCCTGAACCAGGCGCCGGCCCGGCCGACAGCGCGCGCAGCGCCCGCGCTGCCCCCGTTGCCCGTGATCGAGAGCGCCGGCCCGCCGGCTCCGACACGCGACTGCCGCGGTCCGCCAGCCCTCGCCACAGAGCGTGACCGCGGCAGCAGCGCTGTATCCGCTGCCAGCACCGCGCCGGCTTGCATCCCTGGGCGCGCATGCGAGGATGACCCTTCCGCGCCGCGCCGGGCGCGCCCCGAGCCGCCGCGTTCCATGTCGTCTTCCCTGTCCGGTCCCCCGCCCGCTCCTTCGGCCGCCGCTGGCGAGGATTTCATCGAGGTCTATCCCCAGGCGCTCAGCCGCGAGCAGTGCGCCGAGCTGGTGCGCCGCTTCGACGCCAGCCGCGACAGCGAGCCGGGCCGGGTCGGCGGTGGCGTCCTGCCCGACCTCAAGGACAGCCGCGACCTGACCATCACCCAGCGCGAAGGCTGGAAAGACGTGGAGGTCGCCTTGAACCTGGCGGTCTTCCGCGGCCTGCTGCAGTACCTGCGCCGCTACCCGCACACCCTGATCGCGCCGCTGATGCTGGAAGCGCCCAGCAGCGACGGCAAGCGCCACCGCCTGACGCCCGAGCGCATGGCGGCGATGGACGACAATGCGCTGGCGCCGGTGGTGCAGACCGTGTTCCGGCCGGGCGCGATCAACCTGCAGCGCTACACCGCCGACCGCGGCGGCTATCCCTACTGGCATTGCGAGCTCTACCCGCGCGACCCCGGCGCCGACACCCTGCATCGCCATGTGCTGTGGACGATCTACCTCAACGACGGCTTCCAGGAAGGCGAGACCGAGTTCCTCTACCAACGCCGCAAGATCGCCCCGCGCACCGGCGACCTGTTGATCGCGCCGGCCGCGTTCACCCACACCCACCGCGGCAACCGACCCAAGGGCGGCGACAAGTACATCGCCACGAGCTGGATCCTGTTCCAGCGGGCCGAACGGTTGTTTGGGTGAGGGGCGGGGA